>WGMR01000007.1 GCA_016124955.1 Alphaproteobacteria bacterium
CCTGCCGGACGGCTATTGGTCGGATTACAGTTACGGCTTGCCGATCACGACCGTTCATCCGAACGATAACCGTGCGATCCATTGGGGCGCCGACGATTACGGGGTTGCGGCTGTGTACTACACGAAAAGCAGCCTTGGTTCGCATGGCCGCATGGGCAGCATGCCGAATGTTCCCGGCTATTGGGCGCATTCGCAGGAATCGTTCTACAGCGTGAACGGCGCCGTGGCGCAATGCCAATCGAATGGCCAGTGGAAGATATACAACCGCTGCTATGCAGCGACCGTGCAGGTCGGCCGTACCAGCAGGCAGATCACCAAGTGTGAATAAGACGAGAACCGGACGGCTTCGCGGACATGTTTGCGTTAAGTTCTTACCGCGCGCGCGTCACGCGCAATAAAATTATGGTAAATTTTGTGCGCGGCGGGTTTTTTGCCGTTATTCCGCTGGACATAAAAAAGCTCTGTTCTACAACGTGATTTACGTTTGTGCGGTCATGTTTGATCGGCATGCCGCGTGACGATTTTTAAAGGAGACATGGTTATGTACACCGGTTTAAGCAGGGTCGTTGTTTTTTCCATTGTCGCCGTTCTTGCGCTTTGCGCGGCGCTTGCGCTTCCCGCCCCGGCCCATGCTGGAAAAAATCCGAACCGGAATCATCACCATGACAATCATCATTATGACGACAATCTGATTTCGCGTTACTTCGGCAACTATCCCTATCAGGGCGATTACCGGCTTTGCGGCCGCGGCAAGCCGGGTAAATATTCAACCGTGATTTGCCCCAAGGGCTGGCACTACCAGGAGCCGCTTCGTTTCACGCATCAGAACAAGCATTTCTGCTATATCGTCGAAAACCATTCCCGGAAAACCTATTTCGTGCCCATGCGCACCAACCGGGAGTGGGAAGCGTTCCGCAAGAATTGCCCGCGCGACATCGTCATCAAACCTTGTCCGACCGAGCCGCCGGATGCGATCGACGGCGTTTGCGGCACGGCGAACGGCGAGACGCTTGAATGCGCGCCGACCGAAAACCTTTGCCAATCCGGCACGCCTTCGGCCCTGATGCCGACGGAAAACGGCTGGGCCTGGGATTGCCAGCCTTCGAACGGCGGCACGGTGGCCGGTTGCTGGGCGAACGACAAGAACCACCCGCCCGTGCAGGGCGCTTGCGGTCCGGCGAACGGCCAGACATTGAGCGCTGCGCCGGACAGCGAAAGCGCGCTGTGCAGCGGCGGCGCGGCGACAAGCGTTTCCGGCAACGGTCCGTGGAGCTGGAGTTGCATAGGCCAGCGCGGCGGCGGCGATGTGGATTGCACGGCGCCAAAGGCCGAACCGCCTCCTCCTCCTCCTCCGCAAAAGCAGACCAGCTGCACCGGCTGGCAGGGCACAGAAAACGTCTATTACCAGAACGCCGTTTCCATGCTGCATAACGCCGCGCGGATCGGTTGGGACGCCTGCGCCGCGCTGGCACGCGCCGCTTCGCACAGCAACGCAATAGCGGGAACCTATGTTCAGGCCCAATCGCACACGAAAACCGGTGATTGCCAGGTGTGGGTCATGCCCAGTTGGGCTTATGGCGCCACGGGCCGCCCGAACAATTGCAGCGGCTGTATCAACATGTTCTGCAAGGAACAGTAAGGCGAACGCAATTTAAGACATAAAGGCCGGCGCCCCGTACGGGGCCGGCCTTTTTGCTTTTACCCGGCTTGGCGGCGGGGGCGAAACGGTTTATGGCTAAGGCATGCCAGATAGCCAAGCCAGCCTGCGGTGCGCGCTTATCCGCCACGCCCTCGCTCTTAATACAAGCGGATTGAATCAGGGCACGTCGGGCAATCTTTCGGTGCGCGCGGGCAAGAAGCTTCTGATCACGCCAACCGGAATAGCTTACGAAGACCTGAAACCCGCCGATTTGCCGCTTATGGCCATGGACGGCACATGGCAGGGCCGCTATGCGCCTTCAAGCGAATGGCAGATGCATAGCGATATTCTGCGCGCCCGCCCGGATATGAACGCGCTTGTGCATGCGCACCCCGTCTATGCCACCGCGCTCGCGATCAACCGCATGGATATACCGGCCGCGCATTACATGGTGGCGGCCGCAGGCGGCAGCAATATTCGCTGCGCGCGCTATGCCACCTATGGCAGCCCGGAGCTTGGCGCGGCGGCGTGCGAGGCGCTGGAGGGGCGCAATGCCTGTTTGCTTGCGAACCATGGCATTGTTGCGCTCGGGCAGACGCTTGAAAAGGCCATGTGGCTGGCGGTCGAGGTGGAGGCGGTGGCGCGGCAATATCTTCTGGCGCTGAGCGTGGGCAGGCCCGTATTGCTCGATGCCGCGGAAATGGCGCGCGTTCTGAAGAAGTTCGGCAATTACGGGCCGCGGAAAAAGGGCCGCACATAAACAGACCGCCCGGCCAGATATATCTAAGTCTATGATATTAAATGATATTCAACTTTGCAAGCCGCGGGGTTTTGCAAATAAAAGCATGCTTGACGGCGCGCCCGCCCGGCGGCTAGATTGTGCCCGCGTAATAGCATGCTGGTACAGCAAACCAGCAGCGACAGGCCAGAAGCGGCGGTGCCCGGCAAGCAACGGGCGCCTTGCCGTTTTCGGGCCCGGCGGCGGAATGAAAACGGGAACGATAGAAGGGTGTGGGGGTTGACATGGGCGAGATGAACGACAGGTTGCGGATCGCGATCCAGAAAAACGGGCGCATGGCGGAAGGCAGCATCGATCTGCTGAAGCGTTGCGGGCTGCATATTTCGTATGGCCGCAACGATCTGTATTGCCGGGTCAACGAGTTGCCGGTCGATTTGCTGCTCGCGCGCGACGACGATATTCCGAATTTCGTGCAAACCGGCATTTGCGAATTCGGCATCGTCGGCGACAATGTGCGGCGCGAATATGCGCTGAAGAACAATCTGGGCGACGAACCCGCCGCCGTCATGCCGCTGAATTTCGCAAGCTGCCGGCTTATGATCGCCGCGCCGGAAAACGGCCACCAGATGACGCTTCGGGAATTGAACGGCAAGCGCATCGCCACTTCCCACCCCGGCTTGCTGAAGGAATTTCTGGAACGCAACAATATGGAAGCGAAGATCGTTTCCATGCGCGGCTCGGTCGAGCTGGCGCCGCGGCTGAAGCTGGCGGAAGCGATTTGCGACCTGGTTTCGACCGGGGCGACGCTGGCGGCCAACGGGCTCGCGCCCGTTACGCAGGTGTTTACGTCTGGCGCCGTGCTGATCCGCACGCCCGGCACGCTGCCGGCCGCCAAGCAGGCGATTTATGACCGGCTGGCGCAGCGTTTGCAGGGCGCGCTGACGGCGGAGCAAAGCAAATACATCATGCTCAATGCGCCCAAGGCCAGCGTCAAGGCGATCAGCGCGCTTTTGCCCGGCTGCGACGCGCCGACCGTGATCCCGCTTGAGGGGCGCGACGATATGGTGGCGCTGCACGCGGTTTGCACCAAAACGGTTTTCTGGGACATGATGGAGCGGCTCAAGGCCGCCGGGGCTTCGGGCATACTCGTGGTGCCTATCGAAAAGATGATGGCGTAGATGAAGATTATCAACTGGAGTGAACTTGATGGCGCGGCGCGGACGCAGGCGTTGCAGCGCCCCGCCGCCGCCACGTCCGATAATATTGCCGCTGCCGTGCGCGTGATTGTGCAAATGGTGCAGGCGGGCGGCGAACAGGCTTTGTTCGACCTGACCGAGAAATATGACGGTGTGCGGCTGCGTGCGCTGCGCGCTGATGCAGCCGAGATTGCGGCCGGCTGCGCCATGGTTCCGGCTGCGTTGCGCGCTGCGATCGATACCGCCGCCGCGAATATAGAAAAGTTCCATGCCGCGCAGAAGCCGCGGGATTACACGCTGGAGACCATGCCCGGCGTGCAGTGCAGCCAGCTTTGGCGCCCGCTTGGCTGCGCCGGGCTTTACGTGCCGGGCGGCACCGCGCCGCTGTTTTCGACCGTGTTGATGCTTGGCATCCCTGCGCAAATCGCGGGCTGCGCCGCGCGCGTGCTGTGTACGCCGCCGCAAAAAGACGGCGGCATAAACCCCGCAATTTTGTATGCCGCGCAGCGTTGCGGGATCGAAACGATTTATAAGATAGGCGGCGCGCAGGCCATCGCCGCCATGGCCTACGGGCTTGGCGGCGTGCCGAAGGCCGACAAGGTTTTCGGGCCCGGCAACGCCTATGTGACGGCGGCCAAGCAATGGGTGGCGCAGGACCCGTCCGGCGCCGCGATCGACATGCCCGCGGGCCCGAGCGAGGTGATGGTGCTGGCCGATGGCGGCGCGGATGCGCGCTTCATCGCCGCCGATCTGCTGAGCCAGGCGGAGCACGGGCGGGATTCGCAGGTGTTTTGCTGTGTGACCGATGCGGCGCTGGCGCAGGACATACAGCAAGCGGTGGACGCACAGCTGGCGGACTTGCCGCGCAAGGACATCGCAGCCGAAGCGCTGGCGCAAAGCCGTATCGTCGTCGTCGGCGATATGAAGGAAGCGATCGGCATCGCCAATGGCTATGGGCCGGAACATTTGATCGTTCAATGCGCGGGCGCGGAAGAAATCGTTCCGCACATCCGCAATGCCGGTTCGGTTTTCGTCGGCGCCTGGACACCCGAGGTTGTGGGCGATTACGCCAGCGGCACCAACCATGTGCTGCCGACCTATGGCGCGGCACGCGCCATAGGCGGGCTCGGCGTTGCCAGTTTCATGAAAAGCATGACGGTGCAGCAGCTGAGCCGCGAGGGGCTTGCGGCGCTCGGCCCCGTGGTGGCGACACTGGCCGAAGCCGAACAGCTTTCGGCGCACGGGCGCGCCGTGACGATACGTTTATCCGCAGAAGGGGAAAAGCCATGCGCAAAGCGAGCGTAGAACGCAAAACCAAGGAAACATCGATCAAGGTCAGCGTGAACCTTGACGGCAAGGGCGCGGGCAAGATCAACACCGGCATAGGGTTTTTCGATCACATGCTGATGCAGATCGCCTGCCACGGGTTGATCGACCTGAATGTCGAGGCCAAGGGCGATTTGCACATCGATGCGCACCACACGGTTGAGGATGTCGGCATTTGTATTGGTCAGGCGCTGCGCAAGGCGTGGGGCGACCGCAAGGGCTTGGTGCGCATGGGCACGGCCTATGTTCCGCTCGATGAAGCCTTGACGCGCACGGCGATTGATCTTTCCGGGCGGCCTTACTTCGTGTGGAACGTGGCCTTTACCGCGCCCAAGATCGGCGATTTCGATGTCGAGCTTGTGGAGGAATTCTTTAAATCGCTTTGTTTCAATGCGCAAATAAACCTGCACATCGAAACGCTTCATGGCCGCAACAACCACCACATCGCAGAAACGTGTTTTAAATCATGCGCCCGCGCGCTGCGTGCCGCCACGGCGGTGGACCCGCGCGCCAAGGCTGCCGTGCCTTCCACCAAGGGAACGCTTTGACCGGAGCGCGCGCATGACCCAGCGTATTGCGCTTATCACCTGCTGCGGGGCCAATTTCAATTCGGTGCGCTTTGCGCTTGCGCGGCTTGGCGTGCAGACGGAAGACACGACCGACCCGGCCGCGGTCGCGGCGGCCGATAAAATCATTTTGCCCGGCGTCGGCGCCGCCGCCGTTGCCATGCAGGCGCTTGAACGCCACGGACTTGTCGATGTTTTGCGCAACAACAAAAAACCGCTTCTGGGTGTGTGCGTCGGCATGCAGGTTTTGTATGAACGGTCGGAGGAAGGCGATGTCGCCTGTCTCGGCCTGCTGCCGGGCACGGTCGCCAGATTCCCGGAAACCGGCGCGGACGGCGCACGCTTGCGCGTGCCGCATATGGGCTGGAACAGCCTGAATATAAAGCGCGCGGGCGCGCTTCTGGACGGAATAGCGGACGGCGCATATGCCTATTTCGTGCACAGCTTCCGCGCGCCCGTTTCCGCCTTTACGATTGCCGAAAGCGATTACGGCGGGCCATTTGCCGCCGCCGTGCAGAAAGATAATTTATATGCCTGCCAGTTCCACCCGGAACGTTCGGCCGGCGTGGGCGCGCGGCTTTTGCGCAACTTTACGGAGATGCCATGCTGACGCGGCGCATCATTCCCTGCCTTGACGTTAAGGATGGCGTTGTCGTGAAGGGCATCGGTTTCCGCGACCACCGCGTTGTGGGCGATATCACCGAGCGCGCTGCGCTGTACAGCGCGCAAGGCGCGGACGAGCTTGTGTTCTATGACATCACCGCGAGCGCCGAGGGGCGCACGGTGGATTACGGCTGGGTCGAGCGCGTGGCGCGGCAGATCGACATACCCTTTTGCGTCGCGGGCGGCATCCGCAGCCTAGCGGCGGCGGAAAAAATCCTCGGGCGCGGCGCGGACAAGGTTTCGATCAATTCGCCGGCGCTGGAAAACCCCGCGCTGATCGGCGAGCTGGCGCTGCGCTTCGGGGTGCAATGCGTCGTGGTCGGGATCGACAGCAGGCAGGAAGAAGGCGGCTACCGCGTGTATCAATATACCGGCAGCGCCGAAAAAACCCGCGATACCGCGCGTGAAACCGCCGCTTGGGCGCATGAAGCGGCCGAGCGCGGCGCGGGCGAGATCGTTTTGAACTGCATGCGCGCCGACGGGCGCAAGGACGGCTATGACATTCCGCATCTGCGCGCGGTGCGCGCGGCCGTGAACATACCGCTGGTCGCTTCGGGCGGCGCGGGCAGGCTTGAGCATTTTGCGGATGCGTTCACGCAGGCGGACGCCGATGCCGCGCTGGCCGCCAGCGTATTCCATGATAACCTGTTCACGATCGGCGAGGTGAAGGGCCATTTGCGGCGGGAAGGAATTGCGGTGCGGCTATGAGCGCGGGCGACAACAAGGGCACGGAAGGTTTTGATTGGGGCAAGATGGGCGGGCTTATTCCCGCCGTCGTGCAGGATGCGCGCACGGGCGCGGTGCTGATGCTTGGCTATATGAACCCGGATGCGTACGAAAAGACGCTTTCGACCGGGCTTGTGACTTTTTTCAGCCGCAGCCGCAACGCGCTCTGGACCAAGGGTGAAACTTCGGGCAACCACCTGCGGCTCGTGAAGATGGCGGGGGATTGCGATATGGATGCGATCCTCGTGCTGGCCGAGCCTTCCGGCTACACCTGCCATCTTGGCTTCACCAGCTGCTTCGATGCGCCCGCGCGCGAAAGCGGCGAAGCCGCGAAGGATGCGCCGTTCATGTTTTTGCGCAAGCTCGAAAGCGTGATCGCGCAGCGCGCGAACGATAAGCCGGAGGCCAGCTATACCGCCAAATTGCTGGCTTCGGGCATGCCGCGCGTGGCGCAGAAGGTGGCCGAGGAAGGCGCGGAAGCCGCGCTCGCGGCCGTGGCGGAGCCCGAGAAGCTGGCGAACGAAGCGGCGGATTTACTGTTCCACCTTCTTGTGCTTTTGAAGGCGGGCGGAAAAAACCTGGATGAAGTGATCGCGGTTTTGCAGGCGCGGCATAAGTAGCGCGCGATCAACGGAATACAATACTAAAAAATAATCAGATAACTTAGCCCGCAGGTGCAGGTTTGGGCGCGGTGTGCCAAGTGATGCGCGATTGCCGTTTTGCCGCCGAAGGTTCGTAATTCTGTTGACGCGCAAGGGTATGAGCCCAGCCACGAGGGCACCGATACCGCCAATACCCATCAGCCAGTTAACGGCGAGTGGAGCGGCAAGACCAAAGGCGCCCATTGTTAAGCCGAGGGCAAGACCGGCAACGAAAATTGAGCCAAACAGAACCAGGCGTCCTTGCGGCGTGGAAGTGAAATAATCAAGTGAACCGAATTTTTTCTCCTTGAATTCAGTTTCGGCATACTTATTGGTGATTTGTTCGTCCTTACCAACTGATTTTTTCACATTTTTGTTCGGGCTCATCGCCTTGACAATGTTGTAGATGCCGAAGGCGAGAAGCCCCAACCCGACAACGCCAAGCAAAGCCGGTGCTACGAAAGGCAGAAAGGCGGGGAACGCAGCCGCGCCGAACATCGCTGCGGTAGAAGCAGAAGATGCAGTTACCGCTGCCGTGCCCATGCCGAAATAGGCGGCGAAAGAAGCCCCAACACCCATAACGGTTGCGGCAATGCCGTACATCCCGCGAATGCCGCGGTCGGCGGCTGTTTGATAATCGGCGGTATGTTTGACGGGTGCGGGGGTTGTCATGTTTGCTCCGTAAAAAATCATTCTTAAAATTGGTAAGCGTGACTATACCAAATATAGAGCAGGTTATGTAACCAATTCCTTGATGTTTTAATTTCAAGACATTAACATATTGTTTTATATAAATAATTTTTTGATAAAATGGAGGCTAAATTTCCACCTGCGTGCCGAGTTCGAGCACGCATTTCGGCGGGATACGATAGTAATCGGTCGCGTTCTGTGCGCTGGCTGATAGCGCGATATACAGGCGCTCCTCGATCGGGCCAAGATCGGGCATGCGCGAGGCCAGCAGCGTTTCGCGGCTTAGGAAATAGGAAATATTTTCGGGATCGACCTGCAGCCCGTGTTCGGCGCACATGCGCAGCGCCTTGGGCACGTCCGGCCTATCGAGAAAGCCGTAATGTGCCACGACGCTGTAGCAGCCGTGACCGAGATCGGTCACCGCCACGCGTTCCTTGACCGGCCACCAGGGAATATCCTCGATTTTCAATGTCATGGCGATCACGCGTTCGTGCAGCGCCTTGTTGTGCTTGAGGTTGTAGAACAGCGCCTTGGGCATGCGCTCCACATCCGCCGTCATATAAACGGCGGTGCCGGGCGTGCGGTGGTACCCGGAAAGATTTTGCAGGAATTCCTGCATCGGCATCGCATCGCGGTATAGCTTGTTATAGAGAACGCGCCGCCCGTGCCGCCACACGGCGACCAGCGTGAACACCGTGCCGCCGACCACGAGCGGGAACCAGCCGCCTTCCGGAATTTTCATGAGCGTGGCGGTGAAGAAGGTAAAATCGAACAGCGAAAGCCCGCCGAACACCAGAACGGTTTTGCGCAGGCTCCATTTCCAGTTCAGCATCGCGACGCTGGCGACCAGAAACGAGGTGATCATGATCGTGCCGGTGGCGGCAACGCCATAGGCGGCGGCAAGTTCGCTGGACGAACCGAAGCCCAGCACCAGCAAAATAACGCCCGACATGATCAGCCAGTTGATGCGGGGAATGTAGATCTGGCCCTGTTCGGTGGGCGAGGTATGCAAAATCTGCATGCGCGGCAGGAAGCCGAGCAAGATCGCCTGCCGCGTCAGCGAAAATACGCCCGAGATAACGGCCTGCGAAGCGATGACGGTGGCCGCGGTGGCCAGCGCCACAAGCGGGTACAGGCCCCAATCGGGCGCCATGGCGAAGAACAGTTCGTGCGCCGCTTCGGGCTGGCGCAGCAACAAGGCCCCTTGCCCGAAATAATTGAGCACCAGCCCCGGCAATACCAGCATCAGCCACGCGTGGCGGATCGGATCGCGGCCGAGATGGCCCATATCGGCATACAGGGCTTCAACCCCCGTCACCGCCAGCACGACAAGCCCCATGGCGAGGAACAGATGCCACGGATCAAGCACCAGAAGGCGCAGCGCGTAATAGGGGTTGATCGCGAACAGGACCTGAGGTTGCTGCACGATCTGGCTGATGCCGAGCAGACCGAGCACGATAAACCACAGCCCCATAACCGGCCCGAACCACGAACCGACGCTGTGCGTTCCCATGCGCTGGAAGGAAAACAGCGCGACCAGGATCGCAAGCACGATCGGCACCACCGCATGATCGAACACCGGCGAAATGACGCCGAGCCCTTCGACCGCGCTGAGCACCGAAATGGCGGGCGTGATCAGGCAATCGCCGAAAAACAGCGACATGCCCGCGATGGCGAGCAGCAGAAACGCCTTGCGCCGCCGCGAATCCGGCCGGATGAACTTGCCCGCCAGCACACCAAGCGCCAGCGCGCCGCCTTCGCCGTTGTTGTTGGCGCGCAGCACCAGCGTGATGTATTTGATGGTGACAGTCAGCACCAGTGCCCAGAAAACCAGCGAAAGAATGCCGAGCACGCCGACATCGTCGATCGGCATATCGCCGATCGTGAAAACTTCGCGCATCGTATAAAGCGGGCTGGTGCCGATATCGCCATACACCACGCCGAGCGCCGCGAGGATCATGGTGCGTTTATCAGGGCGCGCTATTTTGTCGAAGCGCCTGCTGTAGCTGTTTTCGCTCATGCGCTAAAGGCCGGCCTTGTCATCGCCGCCTGCTGCATAGCGTACGGCATCACTCCAGCGGCGCTCAAGTTTGCGCAACATGCGGTAGGCGGTATCGAGCGCGGCGGCGTCTTCGGGGTTATCGAGCAGCGGCTGCGCCAGCTTCTTTTCAAGTTCGCCCAGCGTCGCCAGAACCTGCCTGCCCTTGTCTGTGAGGCGCAGGCGCGCGGAGCGCTTGTCGCGTGCCGAAGCTTGCCGGTCAACATAGCCGCCGGAAACGAGGTTTTTGAGATTATAGGAAGCGTTGGAGCCGAGGTAATAGCCGCGCTCGATCAAATCGCGCACCGAGATTTCCTCGTGCCCAATATTGCACAACATCATCACCTGGACCGGGCTGATATCGGTCACGCCGCTGCGGCCCATTTCGAGCCGCACGACGTCGAGGAAACGTCTATGCATACGTTCGATCAGGACCGGAAGGTCGGTCAGCATGGCATCTTGGGAAGCGGCTGGTGTCGGCATAATCTCAGCATAATATGCCCGCGCGCCAAATTCCACCACGCCAATGGGGCAAATACGCATTCTTGTGCCGTTTTGTTCGGCCCGCGCCCAATATCGTTCCGGATGCGGCATGAAGTGGCGTTATTGGCGCTTAACCGGGCGTTTACCTTCGTTGCTGCAAAATGGTGGTCACGCCGGAACGCCAGTTCTATACTTTAAAGACTCTCCTGCGGGGCGACCCTGCCCCCTTTTCCTAAAGCCCTCGAGGCCAGCGCCCATGAAAGCAACCCGTCCCGCAAACGCCGTATCCATCATGGCGCTTATGCTGGCAAGCGGGTTGCTTGCCGGTTGCGCCGACAGCCCGTGGAGCGAGAAAAACACCAGGCTGGACACCGACCCGGTGCTGCGGATCGCCGGCACCATGGAAAAGCAAGGCAACACGGCGATGGCCGCGCAGTTCTATGCCCGCGCGGCCGAACTGGACAAGGATAACCCGCGCCCGCTGATCGAATTGGCGCATATCGCGCAATCCGGCGGCGCGAACGACAGCGCGATCGAATATTACCGGAAAGCGATCGGGCTTGACGGCACCAATTATGCGGTGCGCGAAGATATGGCGCGCCTGCTTGTGGCGCAGGGACGCGCGGCCGAAGCGCGCGACCAGTACCGTATTATCATCGATGCGACGGGGGGCGACGCAAAGACGTTTTCCGCGCTCGGTGTCGCGCTGGACATGCAGGGACTGCATGGCGAGGCGCAGGAACAATACCGCCGCGCGCTGGCCAAAGACCCGAGCAGCGGCAACACGATCAGCAACCTTGCGCATTCGCTTACGCTTTCGAACAAGCCGCGCGAAGCGATTGCACTGCTTGCGCCGCTTGTGTCCGCGCCCGGCGCTTCGCCGCTGATGAAACAGAATTTGGCGCAGGCAAAGCTTTATGACGGCGACGATGCCGGTGCGCGCGAAACGCTGCTGGCTTCGGGCATGGCGCAGGATCAGGCGACGAAGACGATTGCCGCATGGAACCAGGAACGCAGCGGCGGCGGCAAAACCGCGCCCGGCGCCAGCGCGGGTGAAATGCATGAATTGCCGGTGCAAGTGATCGAGCCGCGCCCCGAAAACGCCGCGCCCGTACCGCCGCCGGAAAAGCTTGTACCTGCCGTTTCCGCGCCCAAGGCGCAAGAAGCCAAGCCCACGCAGGCCGGCGCGAAAGCCGAGCGCATTGTGCCGGCGCCGAAACAGCCACCTGCGGCCAAGATTTCCGAAAGCGTTGGCGCCAGCCTCGATGCCGATCTGGGGCTGTTTAAAACCCCGGAACAGGCGGATGCACGTATCGCTGCCGCCCGCAAATCGGCCAAAAACCCCGCTATAAGTTTTACCAAGCAAGCAACGGAAGGCGGCGCGCGCGTGCTGGCGACCGGGTTCGGCACGCTTGATGATGTGCAGGATTTTTGCGATGCGCTGGAAGCCGCAAACATGACCTGCGGCCTTACGCTGGGCGGCGAATAGCGTTTCCGCGTATATAGCCGGGATTGACGAGGCGGCGCCTGCGCGGCTAGTTGTTTTTCCTGAATGTCTCCAGAACCCTGATGGCCGCGGGGCCGACCAGCACCATGAACAGTGTGGGCAGGATGAAGATCATCATTGGGATGGTCAGCGTCGCGGGCAATTTGGCCGCCTTTTCTTCCGCCATCATCATGCGTTCGTCGCGCATTTCCGCCGACAGAACGCGCAGCGCCTGCGCAAGCGGCGTGCCGAAACGTTCGGTTTGGATCAGCGTATTGACCAGCGCGAGCACGCCTTGCAGCGCGATACGATCCGCCATCGCCTGCAGCGCCTTGCTGCGTTCGGGCATCAGGTTCAGCTCGACGCCGGTAAGGGCAAGCTCCTCCGCCAGCTCGGGCGCCGTATTGCCGATTTCCCGCGCCACGCGATCGAGCGTGGCATCGAGCGAGAGCCCAGCTTCGGCGCAAATGACCATAAGATCGAGCGCATCAGGCATGGCGCGACGGATGATTTCGCTGCGTTTCTTGGTTTTGGAGCGCAAAATAAAATCGGGCGCCATCCAGCCGACGAAGATCGCGCTGAGCAGGATCAGCAGTTTGACGCTGGATTGGGCTTCGATTGTGCCGGTGACGAAAGCTGCAAAAAAGGCCGCAACGCCGAGCCCGAGCCCGACCGCGACCTTGATAAACATAAAGATAACGACGGCATCGCGCCCGCGATAGCCGGCGCGGATCAGCTTTGTGCGCACCGCGCCAAGCACTTCATCGGTATTGAGTTGCAGCGCGCCCAGAACCTGTTTCATGAAATCGAGCTGCCTGACGTCCGGGCGGCGGGAAGCCTTTTTCGCCGCCACGGCCTCCAGCTCCTTGCGGCGCTCGCTGATGCTCTTCAGCCGCCGCTGCAAGGGATTGCGTTCGACGAAGGTAAACCATACGAGCGCGATCACGACCAACGCCGCGCCGCCGCCCAGCATGGCCATGGCATCGGGGTTATCGAGGTATTTTGAAAGGAATTTCGGCATGACGCGTTGCTCGTCTCCGCTGCTGAATGGCTAGAAATCGAAACGTATCATCTTGGCGATCACGCCGTGCCCGACCGCCATCAGGCCGAGACCGAAGAAAACAAGGTTGTTCCCGGCCTTGGTGGTGATGAGCGCAGAGACGTAATCGCGGCTGACGACGAACAGGATGATGAACATAACGAAAGGCAGCGCACCGATAATCATGGCGGAGGCGCGCGCTTCGGCCGACATGGCGCGGATTTTCAGCTTCAGCTGGCGGCGGCGGCGGATCAGCTCGGCCAGGTTAGCAAGCGTTTCCGCAAGGTTGCCGCCGGTTTCGCGCTGGATCGACATGGAAATGATCAGGAAGCGGAATTCCGGCGTGTTGATGCGTGCCGCCACTTCCCACATCGCATCATCGAGGCTTTGTCCGATGCGGACGGCATCGGTTATGCGGCGGAATTCTACCCCCACCGGTTCGGGCATTTCGCGGCCCACGGCCGCCATCGATTCGGTGACCGGCAGGCCGGAGCGCAGACCGCGGCACATGGTGTCGATCGCTTCGGGAAAATATTGCAGGAATTTCTTGACCCGCCGGTCGCCCATAAAGCCGATCACCAGATGCGGCAGCAAAACGCCGACGGCGATGCCGAACAGCGCCGAAGTACCGACGGTCTGATGCGCCACATGCTGCGTGACGAAGAAGCCTACCATGATCAGCAGGCCGGTGATCAGAAGATAGGAACCGATCGTGATTTTCTTGCCCGTACGTTCGAGCCGTGCGCGCAGTTTTTCGATGCGCGGCAAGCCGTTCTTCAAGAACTGGTCGAACATGGGAATGGCGCTGGCTTCGAAGCTGCGGCGCACCGAAAGCGGCTCTTCCCGTCTTTTGCGGTTGGGCGCGCGCTTGCCCGAAACGCGCTCGAGCCGCTTGCTGACGCTGTTATTCTTGTTCCCGCCCCCCATCATGATGAGCAGCAGAATGGCAACAACGGCGACGCCGCCGACGATGAGCGTCAGATCGGGGCCTTGCGCAGCAGCAGCGGCGGCATTCGTGGCCGCATCGACGGCGGCTTCGCCGGCGGCAATTTTCTTCGCCACCACAGGGCCGGCTTCAGCCGCGCCGGTCATTTCCGCTCCAGCGCCGTCGGCTTCTCGGCTATCGCATCGAGAAGCTGTCGGTCGAGGTTGAAGTATTGTGCCTTGGTGAGGAAGTGCGGGCGCAGGCCGTGATTCTTGAACTCGATCAGCAATTTTCCGTCCGGTGTTTCGCCCTTCAGTTCGGTCGTGAACAGGTCTTGCATGGTGATGACATCGCCTTCCATGCCCACAATCTCGCTGATATGGGTAATGCGGCGCGACCCGTCGCGCATGCGGCTGACCTGTACGATCATATCAATGGCCGAAGCGATCTGCATGCGGATCGCGCGCGGCGGCAGGCTGACGCCGCCAAGCCCGACCATGTTTTCAAGGCGCATCAGCGCTTCGCGCGGGCGGTTGGCGTGGACGGTGGAAAGCGAACCATCGTGGCCGGTATTCATGGCTTGCAGCATGTCGATCGCTTCGCCGCCGCGGCACTCGCCGACGATGATGCGGTCGGGGCGCATACGCAGGGAGTTTTTCAGCAAATCGCGGATCCCGATCTCGCCGTCGCCTTCGAGGTTGGCGGGGCGGGTTTCCAGCCGCACCACATGCGGCTGCTGCAGCTGCAGTTCGGCCGCGTCTTCGATGGTGACGATACGCTCGCCGTTGTCGATCATTTGCGACATGGCGTTAAGCAGCGTGGTTTTGCCCGAACCGGTACCGCCAGAAATGATGATATTGCAGCGCGCGCGCCCGGCGATGCGCAGCACCGTCGCCATGACGGGCGAGATGCTGCCGAACTTGATCATGGTGTCGAGCGTGATTTTTTTCTTGGAAAATTTACGAATGGTAATGGTCGGCCCATCGATCGCCAGCGGCGGGATGATGATGTTGACGCGGCTTCCGTCCGCGAGGCGCGCATCGCACAGCGGCGAACTTTCGTCGATGCGGCGGCCCATGGCGGTCACGATGCGGGTGGCGACCGTCATGACATGGCCGTTATCGCGGAATTTCACGTTGGAAAGGGTCAGTTTGCCGCGCTCTTCCGTATAAATCTGCTTGGGGCCGTTGACCATGATTTCGGTGATGTTTTCGTCGTTCAGCAACGGTTCCAGCGGGCCGAGACCGAGCATATCGTCGATCATGCGGACGACCAGCTCCTGCCGTTCGCCCGCGTTCAGGTGGATCTTGTTTTCGCTCAGAAGCTCGGTCACCAGATCGGTGACGTCGCGCATCAGTTCGGCGCGGCTGACGCGCGCGGCGGCCGAACTGTCAATGCGCTGCAAAAGCAAGGGCTGGATCTTGTTCTTTGCGCTGTCGATTGAATTGTTGTTGCTGACGGCGCGGCGCTTTTCCTGCCCTTCGCTGGTCGCCACCGCGGCCAGGATCGCGGCTTCGGCCGCCGGGGCCGCGGGTCCTTCGCTGTCCTCGTCACCCTCTTCGCCCGGTACCGCAGAAGCGGCACGCGGCGATGCATCGGGGGCCGGCGCGTGGCCCGCTTCCTTGTGCGCGATCGCCAGCAGGCCGTTGACCAGCGCGGTGATAAGATCGCGCTGGTCGAGCCAGTTCAGCTCGACCTTTTTCTGGAACAGATGCTCGACCGTCAGGTCCTTGGCGGCGTGCGCGATTTCGGCGCGCGGCAGGCGCAGCGCCTTTTCAGGCGGAATGCGGGTACGCAGCGCCGGCATCAGCTCGTCGCGCAGCGTGCCGATCGTCATACCGGTTTTGCCGCCGCCGTCAGCCGGTGTCATTTATCCTTGCCTCCGAGCAGCTTGCTCATGAAGCCACTTTTGCCGGTTTCCTGCTTTTTCATGCCGGTTATATGTTCGGCGATCGCGCGGATTGCCTGCGCGCTCGGTGCCTGCGGCGTTATGGACGCAAGCGCCCGGCCGCTGTTGGCGGCATCGTTGGCCACCTTGCTGTCTTCGGGAATGACGAAGGATATTTTGTCCTGGATGCCTTTTTCGAAGGTGGCTTTATCGACCTGCGGCGGGCGGTCCTTGCCGTGGCGCGCGGTGACGATAAGCGGCGCGGTGGCGGCCGTTGCGCTTTGCGAGAGCATTTTGAGGCGCAGACAATCGCGGATTCCGAACAGCGATTGATCGCTGATCAGCAGGATGGCGTGCGCGAGGCCGAGAATGCGGCGCTGCGAGGAAACCAGGCTGCGCGGCAGATCGACGATCACGTAATCGAAGTTTTCGCGCACCTCTTTCAGAATGGCATTCAGCGCGCCGGGATCAACCGGCACCGGGTCTTCGAGATTTTCTTCGGCGCTGAGCACCGAAAGCTTGTCTTCGGCGATGATCATGGAGCTGGCGATCATCAGGCTATCGACCCGGCTCGGGGAGCTCATGATGTCGCGCGCGCCGCGCCCGGGCTCGATATCGAGCGAAAGCGCCGCCGTGCCGAATTGCAGATCAAGATCGACCAGTGCGGTATTGAAGCCCTGCTCCTTGGCGAGAATCCACGCCATATTGACGGCGCAGGTGCTGGCACCGACGCCGCCGCGGCTGCCGATCACGAACACGAGCCGCGCTTCCTTGGGCGCAGCCGAAGCGGATGCGCGCGGCTTTTGTGCGAGCTGCACGACCTGCGAGAGCGTATCGGGCGCGAGCGGCTTGACCATATAATCCACGAGGCCGGTCTGGATGAAGGCGCGGTACATGCGCACATCGTTGACGCTGCCGGTGCCGATAACCTGGGCTTTCGGGCCGCACAAATTAACGAGCCGCGCCGCCGCCGCCGGCTGATCTTCCTGGCCGTCGAAATCGACAAGCACAAGCTTGGGCGGCGTCGCTTGCTGCGCCAGCAGGCTTGCGAGCATGTCGGGCCCGCCCGATTGCACGCAGGCTTCCGGCCAGCCTTGCTGCTTGGCCCAGGCGCGCAGCGTGGCGTTCGAATCTTCGTCGGTGACGAAAGCCATAAATTCGGGGTGGAGGATGTTTTCGCTGTCGCTCATTTCAGTATTACGCCCTGTCTGTCGCTGTCTGGTTCATGGGGTTACGGGGTTTTCTCGACCGTCGGATCCGGCAGGATCGAATTGGGCGGCGAGGTTGGGTCATGCAGGCCATAGGGCACGTCCCAGCGGTAACGCAGCACCGAATTGGCCGCCTTTTTGGCGTCGGTCGGGCCGAGCTCGCCGCCATCGATCAGATCTTCCGGGTCTTCGACCATCATGGCGAGGTTGCGCGCATTGGCGCAGCCAAGCGAGGGGATCGGCTGGTTATCGACCGGGCTGACGATATAGGTGCGCCAATCGGCACAGGTCGGCGGTACGGCGACGAACGTCCCCTCTTCCGCCGTGCTCGGCATCACCATGATGCGGTAATCCGGGTTCACGGTTTTGGTCTTCAGGCTTTCGAAGCAGCCGGAAAGCAGCATCGTTGCCGTTACCAGCGCCAGCGCGCCGAGCAGGTGATGTATGTGCTTGATCGGGGTGGTGGCCATGGTCTTTTACTCCACGATAAAGCCGCCGGCCTGCACCGGGGCGGATACGGGTGGTTGCGCGGTCACAGCGGCAGCGACGGGCGCGCCGCTCATGTTGCGCGACATCGGGTCGCTGGCGACGCGGCGCAGATCGAGCAGGCGATCGGTTTCTGTCGGCGGCGCGTAGCCGTCGGTCGGCATCGCGAGCTGCTGGGTGCTTGTGGGCTTCACGAGATAGGGCGTGACGATGATCACGAGCTCGCTTTGATCGTTCTGGAAGCTTGTGGAACGGAACAGCGCGCCGAGCACCGGCATATCGCCGAGGAAGGGAAATTTCCGCACGCTCTGGTTCTGCGAATTGGAAACCAGCCCGGCGATGGCGAAGCTCTGGCCGCTTGCGACCTCGACCGTGGTTTCGGCCCGGCGCACGCGCAGCGAGGGGATCTGCAGGTTGGCCAGAACCACCGCGCCTTCGCTCGAAAGTTCGCTCACTTCGGGCCGGACCCTGAGATTGATGCGGTTTTCGTTGACCAGTGTCGGCGTGAAAGAAAGCTTGATGCCGTAATCCTTGAACTGGACCGTCAGGGTCTGATCGTCCTGCGGCACGATGACGGGAAATTCCCCGCCCGCGAGGAAGTAGGCGGTCTGGCCCGACATCGCGGTCAGGTTCGGTTCGGCCAGAAGGCTGATCAGCCCGTCGGACGCCAGCGCATCGATGAAGCCGTTGATATCGGCATTATTGCCGTTGGCGAAGTTGAAGCCAAGCACGTTGGCTTCGTTCGGCCGCGACACGTTGATGCCGAACGGCCCCGTGGGCACTGCCGTGGTGCCGGTGATGAGCCCGAGCGCGAAATTGTTGCCGAGCTGGAACGCATTGCTCCAGTTGATGCCGAACTGCTTGGTGACGTCGCGCGATATTTCCGCGACGCGCACGCGCAGATGGATCTGGTTGGAAGACTGAATACGCAGCCGGTCGATAATCTCGCCCTTGTCCGGGATATAGCGCGCGGCGACGCGGTGCGCATCTTCGGCTGCGCCCGGATCGGCGACATCGCCGGTCAGCATGATGCCGTTGGGCACGGCCGCGACCTGGATGTTGTTGCCGGGCAGCAGCACATCGAGCGCGTGGTGAATATCTTCGAGGTTGAGCGTGACGCGCACCGCGCGTTCCAGCATTACGGCGCCGGCTTCGGTCACCGCCAGCAAGGTGGTTTCCCCGACCTTTTTGCCGAACACCATGACGGTGGTGGGCGACAGGACCTGGATGTCGGCGATTTCGGGATTGGCGATCGACACCGAGCCTGCCGGGTTGGCGAGCTGAAGGGTTTCGCCGCGGTCGATCATGATTTCGAGCGCGCCGCCGCGCGCCGCCATGGCCTGCCCCGGCAACGCCAGCAGCAGTGCGAAAAGCAGCGTGGCCAGCAGGGCGCCTGCGCCCTGCGGTGCGATCCGGCTTTGTTTCATCGTCTCTCTCCTCATGCCGCGCTCCGTCAACGCTGTTCGAATGTCATTTCGCCGGTCTCGCTGCCGCGCAGCACTTGCACCCTGCGAATAATAAGCTTGGGCGTGGGCAGAACGTTGCTGACGTCGCTATCCCATGTACGATCCTTGCCCCCGCCCTGCAGCGCGGTTTCGGGGATCAGAAGGCCGCTGATGACATCTTCGGCGGTTTCGCCGCTTGCGTTCGCGGCTTCGCCCGCCGCCCGCTCTTCGGTCAGGACCGAGCGCAGCACAAGCGCCAGCGTGCCCCAATCAGCCATCAGCGCGACCTTTTCGGCGTCCTTCGGCGTGACTTCGAGCGTCGCGACATCGGCCAGCTTGGGCTCCTTGGCCTGATCGTCGATTTTTTGATCGAGCGCGAGCACGCGCGCGTTGGTCACAACGGTTTCGCTAAGCCGGCGCGTGGTCACGCCGCCATCGGTTTTCGGCACATCGACAAGATGCGTCAGGATTACATCGACCCGGTCGCCCGGGAATATAAGACCGGCAACGCCGGTCACCGGTGTCAGCTTGACCGAAATGGCGCGCATGCCCGGTTGCAGAACGACGGCCAAAAAGCCCTTTTCGCCCGGGCGCAGCACGCTGTTTTTCATGACCGGCTCGCCTTCGCGCACGCCCGACCGCACGACGGTGCCGAGAAAGCTTGCGAGTTCATATTCCGTATTGGCGACCATGCTGGCGGTTTGCGCCTCGGGCGGCCATTTTTGCCACTGCAGATCGTCTTCCTTGATAAGCGTGCCCGCAGGCAGGTTGCGCGCCGCGATCATGATCTGCAACGGCTCTTCCTCGGCCACCTGCTGGGGCTGTTCGCCGCTGCCCAAAATCTTGATCGCGACCACGGCGACCACGATCAGGATCAGCGAGCCGAGTAGGACGATTCTGCGGTTCATAACACGAACTCCTTTGTCACAACGTGATGATGGGCCAAGCGATCATGCCCAGCGTGGCAAGACCGCCAGCGGCAATCGCCACGCCGTACGGGATCGGCACCTTGGCGAGCTGGCCCATCGAAACCTTGTTGCCGGCAATCTGCTGGCGGCGGTAAGCCAGCGCGCCCATCGAAAGCGCGAGCAGGCCGCCGGCGATGCCGGTGATGACAAGCAGAACCCCGATATAGTTTGCGCCGGACCAAAGCGAGATTGCGGCCAGCATTTTGACGTCGCCCGCGCCCGCAAGATTGCCGGAAAACATGGCAAGGCCGATCACGAGCACGAGTCCGAACACCATAAGGTTCTGTTGCCACATGATATCACTGGGCGCCGACAGAACGAACAGCGGAAACAAAAGGATCAGGGCTGCGCAGATCGCGTTGGGAATACGGAAGCGTCGCGCATCGATCACCGCAGCGATGATGATCAGGATCGCTGCGACGAGAAGAATGGACAGATGAAAGCTTGCGAATTCCGTAATCATGGCTCTCGGGATTCCGGGTTGTGAAACAAGGCCTTTAAACATAGAGGCGTGATGGTTAACGACAGTGTCGCAAATTATTACTTAAGAGCCAATTAACGGCTCCGGCCCTTATTTTTCGGGCAATCCTGTGGCGCTTTCAGCACAGCGTTTTTAGGCAAAATTGTGCCCCCGCCACGCGCACGAAAATTACGCCCGGGATCGAAATGACAGAGTGAAAATAAGCAGAAATGCAAACGGCCCGAAAGCCCGGGCCGCAAGCCTTGGCACGGGAAACCGGGCTTTAGCTGGAAAGCGCGTTCTTGATGGTTGTGAAGGTGTTGTTCAGCGCGGTCGCGACCTCGCCAAGGGCGGCTACGATGCCAACGGCGATAAGCGAGGCCAGCAGGCAATATTCGATTGCGCTGCCGCCATTTTCTTCCGCAATAAAACGCATGATGGCGCTTTTCATGGTTAATAACCCTTGATAATGACTAAATAAAACCGGTTTCGAAACAGAATCCGGAAACGGTTTTAGGCGCGCCGCGGGGATTTGTACAGAAGATTATGAAGCTTGGGACACAAACGAAACGGGCCGGAAGGTTTCCCCGCCGGCCCGTACGCACTAACCTATTATTACTTAAGAGCTATTAGAACTATTACGAGGAAGAGGGCGCAACGAGCTTGCCCTTCACGGTCGTGAAAGTATTGTTCAGCTCGGTGCCGACTTCGCCCAGGGCGACGACGATGGCGACCGAGATGAGCGCGGCGATCAGGCCGTATTCGATCGCGGTGGCACCGGATTCTTCTTTAACGAAACGGATCAAAAGGTTACGCATAATATCTCTCCATAAAAAGTTGTTTAAATAAGCACGTTTCAATCAAGTGTGCAGGGGGGTTATAACCGAAAAACAGGGGGGTCCGTCAACGCGGTTAATACTTTCATAAAAAGATTCGTGGAAGAACAAGCGGTTGCTGTAGGCGCATTAACCGCGCGGGCGGGAAAAATCATCAAAAACAGCGCCGGGCGGCCGTGCGCAGGCAAAAAAACAGGCGGCCCCCGAAGGAGCCGCCTGCAATTTTCCAGTCCGTTCCACCAAAGGAGCGGGGCGCGGCCCGTGGGCCCGCCGCCGGTATTACGAGCTCGAGCCGCCCGTCAGCTTGGTTTTCACGGTGGTGAAGGTGTTGTTCAGCTCGGTGCCGACTTCACCGAGCACGACAACGATGGCGACCGAGATGAGCGCTGCGATCAGACCATATTCGATCGCGGTGGCACCCGTTTCTTCGCGGAGGAATCTTTGCAAAATATGTTTCATGCTCTCTCTCCCTTCGAAAGTTTGGCCTTCATGTAAAATAGTGTGCACGTGGACTATAACGCAGTATGATTAAAAACCCGTGAAGCGCATGCAAGAAACCAGCCTGTAGCAAGGGTTTATGGATTGTTTGACAAAAACTTTCGGAAAATTTTCGCGGCATGTTCGCGTATATTTTTTGCCCCGATGAACCCGTACAAAGCGAAACGGCGGGCCGGCATGAAGCCGGCCCGCCGCGCTTGGCGTCTCAACCATCAACGAAGGGCATGAAGCCTCTCGTCGTTATTACTCGGCTTACGAGCTCGAGCCGCCCGTCAGCTTGGTCTTCACCGTGGTGAAGGTGTTGTTCAGCTCGGTACCGACTTCACCGAGCACGACAACGATGGCGACCGAGATGAGCGCTGCGATCAGACCATATTCGATCGCGGTGGCGCCGGTTTCTTCCTTAATAAAACGAGCTAATACTGTACGCATGATATATCTCCTTCGTTAGATGGAACGACTGGACGCTCCAAGTAGGTTCAGATTATCCTGAAAGGCTTAAAACCGGGTAAAAAAACCAATAAGAAACAATGAGTTAATGATTGCAACTTGCGGCCAAATTCATTTTAAATTCGAACAATAACGATTGATTAGCCAAGAAATTTAACCCTAATACGGGGTTATGGGGCCGCGCCGGGGCAGGCCGCGTCAAGAAAGCGGTAAGATTTTTTCAGGGGAGCTTTCACATTTTTCGGGCGGCGGGGGCGCTAGCCTTCGCGCCACCAGCTTTCGAGCACGAATCCATAAAGCGGCATTTCGGCCGGGTGGGCGATGCCTTCCCAGCTGGCGACATAATCCACGCCCAAATAATAGAGCGGCACGGTATAGAAACCCCAGAGCAGGATGCGGTCGAGCGCGCGCGCGGCCGCAATCAGCGCGGTGCGCGAAGAGGTGAGGGGGATCGCGCGGATCAGCCGGTCAACCGCTTCGCTTTTCACGCCGGGATAATTGCGGCTGCCTTTTTGATCCGCCGCACGGCTGCCCCAATAGACCTGTTGTTCATTGCCGGGCGACAGGCTGTTGAACCAGGACACGCTTGCCATGTCGTAATCGAACTGCGTCAGGCGCGCGGCATATTGCGCGCCGTCAGCGGTACGGACGGTCACTTTGATACCGAGCGGCGCGAGCCCGCGCGCGAAAGCAAGCGCGATTTTTTCGTCGGCCGGATCGCCGAGCAAAAGTTCGAACGCGACCGGCACGCCCTTGGGCGTGACAAGTTCGCCAAAACGCAGCGTATAGCCCGCGGCGCGCAGCTTTTCGCTTTGTTCGCGCAGTACGGGCCGCATCGCTTCCGGCCCGCCGGGATTTTCGGCGTCGCCCGGCGGAACGATGGCTTCGACCGGCAGGTTGAACAGACGCTGCGGCAAACCTTCCTGCAGCTGCGTCAGATATTTCAGTTCATTGGTGCCCGGCGTACCGGTGGCGGCAAGCGCGGAATTCGGGAAATAGCTGGCGGTGCGCTTGGCCATGCCGTAGAACAGCGCGCGGTTGACCCAGTTGAAATCGAAGGTAGAGGCGATCGCTTCCCGCAAGACCGGGTCCTGGAACAGCGGGCGGCGCAAGTTGAAAGCGAAGGCGCGCGCGACATCGGCGCGTTCGTTCTTCAGCAATTCCTGCTTGATCTTGCCCGAAGCCAGCGCGGAGGATTCGTAGGCTTCGGCCCAGCGCGCCGGATCGGTTTCCACGCGCACATCGGCTTGCCCGGCCTTGAAAGCCTGCAGCGCGACCGCGTCATCGCGGTAATAATCGAACACGATTTTATCGAAGTTATAGAGCCCGCGATTGGCCGGCAGGTCCGCCGCCCAGTAATCGGTCACGCGTTCATAGGTGATGGAGCGCCCGGGGTCCACCGCGGCGATGCGGTATGGCCCGCTGCCCACGGGCGGGGTCAGCGTGGTGGCGTTGAAGGTTTCGCTTTGCCAGTAATGCTTGGGCAGCACCGTCATCAGGCCGAAGATCAGCGGCAATTCGCGGTCGATCTTGCCGTCCGCATCCGGCGTGAACGTGAAACGCACCGTGCTGCGATCGAGCTGTTCGGCCTTCGCGCGCGCATAATAGGCGCGATGGTTGGGGCGGCCGAACTTGCGCAACGTTTGCCAGCTGAAGATCACGTCGGCTGCCGTCATCGGCACGCCATCGTGCCAGCGCGCGCGCTTGTCGAGGTAAATCGTCATGCTGCTGCGATCGGCCGGCACATCGACCCGCTGCGCGATCAGGCCATAGAGCGTGAAGGGCTCGTCGCGGCTCCGCGCCATCAGCGTATCGTATATGTAGGGTATGCCCGCCGCCGCCGCGCCGCGCACGATAAAGGGGTTGAGGCTGTCGAAGCTTCCGGTCTGGGCCATGTGCAGCGTGCCGTCCTTGGGGGCATCCGGGTTCACATAGTCAAAATGCTTGAAGCCGTCCGGATATTTCGGCGCGCCGTGCATGGCGATCGCATGCGCACCCGGCGGCGCATCGGCTGCAAGCGCGGGCACGGCGAGGAACAAAGCGGCGATAAGCAGGGCTGCGAGGCGGGGAAGCTGCATAGGCAATAAGTAATGCTATTTGCGCTTCGCGGCCAGCAAAAATTCCCGGTTGCCGTCGGCGCCCGTGATGGGGCTTGGAAGGATGCCGCCGACCTGCCAGCCTTGCTGGCCGAGCCAGCGCGCCACGGTATCGCATGCGGCGGCGTGGACCGCCGTGTCGCGCACCACGCCGCCGGGGCCGATATCGGTGCGCGCTGCCTCGAATTGCGGTTTCACGAGCGCGACCAGCGCCGCGCCCGGCGCCGCCAGCGCAAGCGGCGCGGGCAGGATTTCCGCAAGCGGCATGAAACTGACATCGGCCACGACAAGCTGCGGCGCTTCGGGCACGTGATCGCGCGTGAGTATGCGGGCGCTGGTCTTTTCGTGCAAAATTACGCGCGGATCGGCGCGCAATTTTTCGTGCAATTGATGTGTGCCGCTATCCACCGCATAGACCCGCGCCGCGCCGCGCTGCAAGAGCACATCGGTGAAACCGCCGGTGGAGGAACCGACATCGAGGCAGACAAGGCCGGCGGGATCGACGGCAAAGTGATCGAGCGCGGCCGCGAGCTTGATGCCGCCGCGCGAAACATAGGGATGCGGCTTTTCCCGCAAATGCAGATCGTCTTCCGGCGCGACGGTTTCGGACGGCTTGTCGATGCGGCGCGTGCCCGCAAGAACTTCGCCGGCCATGATCAGCGCGCGCGCCTTTTTTTCGTCAGCCGCCAGCCCGCGCGCTACAAGGGCGAGATCGGCGCGCTGTTTTTTCATGCGCGCTATTTGCGCCGTTCCACGACGAAGCGCGCGACATCCTCGAGTGCGCCTGCGCGGCCGGAAAACACATTGAGATGCCTGATCGCCTGTTCCGACAACAGATGCGCTTGCGCCCGCGCGCGGTCGGGTCCGAGGATGGTGACGAAGGTGGCCTTGCCCGCGCCCGCGTCGCGGCCGACGGATTTTCCGGTTTCGGCTTCGGTGCCTTCGGCATCGAGCAGATCGTCGATGATCTGGAAAGCGAGGCCGAGATCGTGCGCGTAGTTGCGCAGCGCGTTATGGTTTTGTGCCGCCGCGCGCCCGAGAATGCCGCCTGCCACCGCGGAAAAGGCGATCAGATCGCCGGTTTTCATGCGCTGCAGCCGGGTGATGGCGCCGATATCGAGCGCGGTGGTTTCTGCGACGAGATCGAGCATCTGGCCGCCGACCATGCCTTGCCCGCCCGAAGCCTTGGCAAGTTCGGTCACCAGCGCGCAGCGCACATGCGGATCTTCGTGCGTCAGCGGATCGGCGAGAATTTCGAATGCCAGCGTCAGCAGCGCGTCGCCTGCAAGGATCGCGGTCGCATCGTCATATTCCTTGTGCACGGTGGGTTTGCCGCGGCGCAGATCGCTGTTGTCCATCGCCGGCAAATCGTCGTGGATCAACGAATAGCAATGGATGCATTCGACAGCCGTCGCGGCGCGCAGGGCGCAGCTTTCGTTGACGCCGAACAGCGAGGCCGAGGACATGACAAGAAACGGGCGCAGCCGCTTGCCGCCGCCGAGCGCGCCGTAGCGCATGGCATCGAACAAACGGTTTTCCGCGAGGCCGCCCTTGGGCAGCAGGCGGTCCATCGTGCGTTCGACCGCCGCGGCGATGTCTGTCATGGCGGTTGCGAGATCGGGATGGAGCGAGGGCATGGGCGGGGAACCTTCGTGCGGGGTTAGGCCGGGGTTATTCTTCGAACGGCGCGGCGGCGGGGCCGTTCGCCGTCAGGGCGATTTTTTCGATCTTCATGCGGGCGTCGCGCAGGCGCGCTTCGCAATGGCGTTTCAACGCGCTGCCGCGCTCATACGCGCCGATGGCGTCATCGAGCTTCGCCTTGCCGTCTTCGAGCTGGCGCACGAGCTTATCGAGCTCGGCCATCGCTTCCTCGAAGCTTAGTTTGGCGATATCGGCCGGGATTGTCGGCTCGGCGCCTGTTTGGGCAGTGCTTTTGGGCATTGGGTTCCTTTACCGGCAGCGACTTTAAGCCGTTTTGCCGGCCTTGATCAAGCCTTACCGGCTTCCATCAGGCTAAGCACATGCGCGGCCGCGCTGCGCGCCAGGGCATCGATATTGTAGCCGCCTTCCAGCACCGAAACCACGCGCCCGCCGCATTGCCGCGCCGCCATGGCGCACAGCGCCCGCGTGGCGGCTGCGAAATCTTCTTCCAGCAGACTCATGCCCGCAAGCGGGTCATTGGCGTGCGCATCGAACCCGGCGGAAATGAACAGAATTTGCGGTTTCCATGCTTCAAGCGCGGGCACGGCCTGGCCTTCGATCGCGGCCATGAAGGATTTTCCCCCCGCGCCCGCAGGCAGCGGCACATTGAGGATGTTGCCGTGCCCGCCATGTTCGTTCGCCATGCCGGTGCCGGGATAGAGCGGCGACTGGTGCGTGGAACAGAAGAAGGCGCGCGGTTCGCGTTCCGCCCATGTCTGGGTTCCGTTGCCGTGGTGCACATCGAAATCGACAAGCGCCACGCGTTCAAGTTTATGTGCGGCAAGCGCGTGCGCGGCGGCGATGGCGATATTGTTGAAGAAACAAAAGCCCATCGGCGTTTGCGGTTCGGCATGGTGGCCGGGCGGGCGCACGACGCAAAAGGCGTTTTGAACCTCGCCCGCCATCACGGCATCGACGGCCGCGATCCCGGCGCCTGCCGAACGCAGCATCGCCTTGCCGGAGCCGGGCGAAAGGATGGTATCGGTATCGACCGGGAAGAGATTTTTTTCCGGCACGCTTGCGAGCATGGCTTCGACATAGGCGCGGGGATGCACGCGCGCGATCTGTTCCACGCCAGCCTTGGGCGCTTCGCGCCGCGCCAGCGCCACGAATTCCGGCCCCGCCAGCGCCGCCATCACGGCATCGTAGCGGGCGGGCTGTTCAGGGTGGCCTTGCCCGGTATCGTGGTTGTGGCAGGCATCGTGGCTGAAAAGGGCTGTTGTCATGTTACCAATATTAGTTATTTCGCAGCGCACAGGGGAAAATATGTATAGGGGATGACCAGTTAATAACAGTTATTAAATGAAACGCTAATAGCTTGATATCTAATAAATTGTTCAATATTGATAATGACTTAGCAACATGGCATGTAAATAGTACTTATATTGTCCTGTTTG
Source organism: Alphaproteobacteria bacterium (assembly GCA_016124955.1). Taxonomy (NCBI): domain Bacteria; kingdom Pseudomonadati; phylum Pseudomonadota; class Alphaproteobacteria; species Alphaproteobacteria bacterium. Next base: position 27,591 of record WGMR01000007.1, read on the forward strand.
CGTTACAATGCCCTTGTACGCCCCCGGTCTTTAAATTACCCGGGCGTTCTTCGCAGGAAAACATGAAAGGGAGCGCCGCGATGCTGCGCCTGAACAAATTGACGGACTATGCGGTCGTGCTTTTGACCACCATGAGCGCGCAGAATCGCATTACCACGGTGACAGGGCTGGCGCAATGCACGGCCATTCCCGCGCCCACGATCGCCAAGGTGCTCAAGCGGCTCGCGAAATCGGATATCGTAACAGCCCAGCGCGGCGCCGCCGGCGGTTACCGGCTTGCGCGCCCTGCCGTCTCAATCACCGTCGCCGACATCATCACCGCGATGGACGGGCCGATCGCGCTGACCGATTGCGCCGAGGGCCACCAGAAAACCTGCGGCATGGAACATAGCTGCAGCATGCAGGGCCACTGGAACAAGGTGAACCTTGCGATCCGCGCCGCGCTTGAAAACGTCACGCTGGCCGATATGACATCGCCCGCGCTGCGTGCGCTGCAGGTGGAAGATATGCCGCGAACCGGCGCGCAGGCGTAAGGGAACGCGCACATGTCATCGCAACCCGCCCCCCGCAACCCGGCCCCGGCGCCCGATATCAAGGCGCTGGCCGAGCAGAAATACAAGTGGGGCTTCGTCACCGAGATCGAGGCCGACCGCGCGCCCAAAGGTTTGAGCGAGGATACGGTACGCTTTATTTCCGCCAAGAAGGGCGAACCCGCATGGCTGCTGGAATGGCGGCTGAAGGCCTTCCGCCATTGGCTGACGATGAAGGAGCCGGACTGGGCCAAGGTTAAGCACGCGCCGATCGATTATCAGGATGCCTATTATTATGCCGCGCCCAAGCAAAAGGACGGGCCGAAGAGCCTTGATGAGGTCGATCCGGAGCTTTTGAAGACCTACGAAAAGCTTGGCATTCCGCTGCGCGAACAGGAAATGCTGGCGGGCGTGCAGCCCGCTTCCGCGCCGCCGCGCGTGGCCGTGGACGCGGTGTTCGACAGTGTTTCGGTCGCCACGACATATAAAGAGACACTGGCGGCAGAGGGGATCGTTTTCTGCTCGATCGCCGAGGCGGTGCGCGAACACCCCGAGCTGGTGCAGCGCTATCTCGGCACCGTCGTTCCGGCGGGCGACAATTTCTTCGCCGCGCTCAACAGCGCGGTATTCACGGACGGCTCGTTCGTTTATATCCCCCGCGGCGTGCGTTGCCCGATGGAGCTTTCGACCTATTTTCGTATCAATGCCGCCAACACCGGGCAGTTCGAGCGTACGCTGATCATCGCCGCCGAAGCCAGCCATGTTTCATACCTTGAAGGCTGCACCGCGCCCAAGCGCGACGAAAACCAGCTGCATGCCGCGGTGGTGGAGCTGGTCGCGCTCGACGACGCGCAGATCAAATATTCGACCGTGCAGAACTGGTACCCCGGCGACGAAAACGGGAAGGGCGGCATTTACAACTTCGTTACCAAGCGCGGCGACTGCCGCGGGCGCAATTCCAAAATTTCCTGGACCCAGGTGGAAACCGGCTCGGCCATCACCTGGAAATACCCTTCTTGCGTGCTGCGCGGCGATAATTCGGTGGGCGAATTTTATTCGGTCGCCATCACCAACAATTTCCAGCAAGCCGATACCGGCACCAAGATGATCCATATCGGCAAAAACACGCGCTCGACCATCGTATCCAAGGGCATTTCGGCAGGGCGCGCCGACAACACCTATCGCGGGCTGGTGAAGATCATGCGCACCGCGCACGGCGCGCGCAACCACACGCAATGCGACAGCTTGCTTATCGGCGACCGTTGCGGCGCGCACACCGTGCCCTATATAGAGCAACGCAACCCGAGCGCCAGCGTCGAGCACGAAGCGACCACGGCCAAGATCAGCGAAGACCAGCTTTTTTATTGCCGCCAGCGCGGGCTTACGGCCGAAGAGTCGGTCGCGCTGATCGTCAACGGGTTTTGCAAGGAAGTGCTGGCCGTGCTGCCGATGGAATTCGCGGTCGAGGCGCAGAAATTGGTTGGCATCAGTCTGGAAGGAAGTGTCGGATAATATGCTTGAGATCAAGAATTTACACGCCGCCGTTGACGGCAAGCAGATTTTGAAGGGGCTGGACCTGGCCGTGCCCTTGGGCGAGGTGCATGCAATCATGGGCCCGAACGGGGCCGGGAAATCCACGCTTTCCTATGTGCTGGCGGGGCGCGAGGGCTATGACGTGAGCGAAGGCAGCGTGCGCTTCAACGGCGCCGATTTGCTCGCGCTTGAACCGGAAGCGCGGGCGGCTTTGGGCCTGTTCCTTGCGTTCCAGTACCCCGTTGAAATCCCGGGCGTCAGCAACACCGTGTTCATGAAAACCGCGCTGAATGCCGTGCGCCGGGCGCGCGGGCAGGATGCGCTCGATGCCATGCAATTCCTCAAGCTGGTGCGGGAAAAGGCCGGGCTGCTCGGGATCGGCGAAGACATGCTGAAGCGCGCGGTCAATGCCGGTTTTTCGGGCGGCGAGAAGAAGCGCAACGAGGTTCTGCAAATGGCGCTGCTGGAGCCTGCCTTGTGCGTGCTCGATGAAACCGACAGCGGGCTCGATATCGATGCGCTGCGAATCGTGGCCGACGGCGTCAACGCGCTGCGCGCCGAAAGCGCGGGCGGCAAGGTCCGTGCCATGCTGGTAATCACGCATTACCAGCGCCTGCTCGATTACATCAAGCCCGACCGCGTGCATGTGCTGGCGGACGGGCGCATCGCGCGTTCGGGCGGGCCCGAACTGGCGGCGCAGCTGGAAGCGGAAGGCTATGGCGCGCTGGCGGACAAAAGCGGAGGCAAGGCGGCATGACGCTGGCGGGGGGCGAAAAAATCACGCATCTGGTTGCGCTGGACTGGAACGGCACGCTGCTGGCCGACGCGCGCATCATTTTCGCCTGCACCAACCATATTTTGCAGGTGATGGGCTACGACACGATCGATTTTGCGACCTACCGCAACGCCTATGACATTCCGATCGACCGGTTTTACGCCAATATCGGCGTGGGCGCGGATGTGTTCCACACCCGCACCGATATCACCTATACGTTGTTCCACGACACTTACGAAAGCATGGCGCAATCGGCGCGGCTGCGCCGCGGCGCGCGCGAGCTGCTTGGGCTTTTGAAAAAGCGCGGCATGCATGCGGTTGTGCTGAGCAACCACAATGTGCCGGATATCGAGCGGCATATCGAACGGCTCGGTCTGGACGGCGCCATTACAGCCGTGCTGGCGCATGAAGAGCGCAGCATGAAGACGCGCCGCCGCCGCAAGGCCGAATTGCTGTCCGATTTCATCGCGCATCACCGCATTGCGCCGGAAAATGTGATGGTTGTGGGCGACAGCCATGAAGAAACCCAGATCGCGCACGATCTTTCGCTGACCGGGGTCGCGATCACCGACGGGCATGTTTCGACCCCGCGGCTCAAGGCGGCCAAACCGCACTACCTGATCAACCATTTGCGCGAAATGGAAAGCGTGATGGATGCGCACGGTTTCGGGGGGGTGCGCTGATGCTGCAGCAATGGATCGAACGGGCCGCCGGCGAACGGGAAGCGTGGAAATACACCACGCTGAAGCCGCTTGCCGCCGAAACATACCGCGCCGCGCCGCCGCCGCGCGCAAGCATCGACCGGTTGCCCAGCATTATGCCCGACGCAGCCGACCGGCACCGGCTCGTATTCGTGGACGGGTATTTGCAAAAGGCGCTGTGCCTGCTTGGCGGGCTGCCCGAAAACATTATCAGCGGCGATACCGACAGCGGCTATGATATTTCCCTTAGCAAGGAAACCTGCCTTGCGGTTGCGCCGCTCGAACTTATTCATGTCGCGACCGCCGATGACGGGCCGCGCACCGGCAATACCGAAATGCGCATCCGGCTCGGGGCTTCCGGGCGGCTGACCCTGATCGAACATCATCTATCGTTGGGCGGTTCGCCCTATGTTGCGCTGCGCGAGAACAAGATCATTCTCGGTGACCACGCCAAGCTCGTGCATGTGCGGCTGCAGGGTATGGATACGGCGCACACGCAGCTGACGCATAGCGAGATCGCCGTGGCAAGCGGCGCGTTCTATGACCAGTTTGCGCTTACGACCGGCGCGGGGCTTAGCCGCCATGAAGTGCGCGTGCAGCTGTGCGGCACCGGCGCGCAGACGCGGCTTGCGGGCATGATGCTGCTGCGCGGCCGCCAGCATGCCGACACAACAACCCTGATCGAGCATCTTGCACCCGCAACCTCGAGCCGCGAAGTGTACCGCACCGTGCTTGACGGCAGCGCGCGCGGCGTGTTCCAGGGCAAGATCCTTGTGGCGCCGGGCGCACAAAAGACCGACGGCCACCAGCTAAGCCGCGCCCTGATGCTTTCCGGAACCGCCGAGATGAACGCGAAGCCGGAGCTTGAGATTTATGCCGACGACGTGAAGTGCAGCCACGGCGCGACGGTGGGCCAGATCGACGAAACCGCGCTTTTCTATTTGCGCAGCCGCGGCATTCCCGCGCCGGACGCGCGCGCGCTTCTGGTGCGCGGGTTTGTCAGCGAACTGATCGATGAAGCGGCGTTGCCGGTGGTGCGCGAAGAATTGCATGCCCGTGTCGGCAGCTGGCTGGAAGGAGCGGGATCATGACGGCGGGCAGCAGACAAAACAAGGCGTCGGAGTTGTTCGCCTGCGCGGCGCCGCAGACCTATGATGTCGAGCGCATTCGCGCCGATTTCCCGATTTTGAATGAGCGCGTGCATGGGCGCCCGCTCGCTTACCTCGATAGCGCCGCTTCGGCGCAGCGCCCGCGGCAAGTTCTGGAGGCGATGACGCGTTTTTACGAACGCGACTACGCCAATATCCACCGCGGCGTACACGAACTTTCGCTGCGCGCGACGCAAAAATATGAAGACGCGCGCGAAAGCGTGCGCCGTTTTCTGAACGCGGGCGCGGCCGAAGAAATTATCTTCACCCGCAACGCGACCGAAAGCATCAATCTTGTGGCCGCATCCTTCGGGCACGCTTTCTTCAAACCGGGCGACGAGGTTGTGGTGACCGAGCTGGAGCACCACGCCAATATCGTGCCCTGGCAACTGCTTGAACGGCAAATCGGCATACGGGTCGTGCCCGTGCGCATTTCCGACGCGGGCGAGGTAAGTGCGGAAGATATCGCCGCCGCCTGCACCGGAAAAACCAGAATGGTGGCGGTTGCGCACGTATCGAACGCGCTCGGCACCATTTTGCCGGTGGCCGATATCGTGCGCGCGGCGCATGCGCGCGGCGTGCCGGTACTGGCGGACGGCGCGCAGGCGGTGCCCCGCATGCGTGTGGATGTGCGCGCGCTGGATTGCGATTTTTATGTGTTTACCGGCCACAAGCTGTATGGCCCGACCGGGATCGGTGTGCTGTATGGCAAGGCCGAACATTTGCGCCGGATGCCGCCCTATCAGGGCGGCGGCAGCATGATCACGGAAGTGAGTTTTGCCGGCACCGGTTTCCGCGAGCCGCCCTTCCGCTTCGAAGCCGGCACGCCGCCGATTGCGGAAGCGATCGGCCTTGCGGCCGCGATCGATTATATCAGCGCCATCGGCATCGACCGTATTGCCGCGCATGAAGACGATTTGCTGCGCTATGCCGAAGACAGGCTGAACGATATTGCGGGTTTGCGCATCATCGGCACTGCGCCGGAAAAGGCCGGGATCATTTCCTTCGTTCTAAGCGGCGTGCACCCGCATGATGTGGGCACCGTGCTGGACCAGCATGGCGTGGCGGTGCGCGCCGGGCATCATTGCGCCCAGCCGGTGATGGAACGCTACGGCATACCCGCCACCGTGCGCGCCTCGTTCGGCATGTACAGCACGCGCGCCGAAGCGGATGCGCTTGCGGCGGCGTTGCGGGTGGCGCAGGACTTGTTCGGATGACGGGCGCCGTTGAAATGGACGATCTGCGCGAGCTGTATCAGGATCTGATCCTCGATCACGGCAAGAACCCGCGCAATTTCCGCGCCATCACGGGCCCGCACCGCGAAGCGCTGGGGCACAACCCGCTATGCGGCGACCGGCTTGTTTTGCACCTGACCCTTGACGAAAGCGATGTGGTTACCGATATCGCATTTCAGGGCACGGGTTGCGCCATTTCGATCGCGTCCGCTTCGATCATGACCGAGATGCTGAAGGGCCGGACGCGGGACGAGGCGGAAAAGCTGTTTACGGCCTTCCATGCCGCCTGCACCGGCGGCGGGCAGCAGATGCCGGGGGACGTGGACGCGGACGACCGCGCGCGAATCGCGGCGCTGGCCGGCGTGCGGCATTACCCGGTGCGGGTCAAATGTGCGACGCTGGCCTGGCACAGTATGCAGGCGGCGCTGAAGGGCGACGAGAAGATTTCAACGGAGTAGGGCGTGGACGAAACTGCAACCGAGGCAATGAAGCAACAGATCATCGAACAGATCCGGACGGTGCACGACCCCGAAATACCGGTGAATGTTTATGATATGGGGCTTATCTACCGGCTTGAATTGACGGAAAGCGAAAGCGGCGCGCCCGATTGCGTGATCGATATGACGCTGACCACCCCGGCTTGCCCGGTGGCGGGCGCGATGCCCGGCATGGTGAAGGAAGCGGCGGCGCGCGTGCAGGGGCTTGCGGACGTAACCGTGAACCTGGTGTGGGACCCGCCATGGACCGCCGCGCGCATGAGCGAGGCCGCGAAACTTGAATTGAATATGTTTTGAAGGATGCTGGCATGACCGACCATTCCATGACCGATATTGCAGGCCCGCAGGAAAAGCCCGTGCAGGCCGCGCCGGGCGCGCCGCCGCAGGCGGTGACGCTGACCGCAGGCGCCGCGCAGCGCGTGCGCGCCCTGATCGCGCAGGATATTGACGCCAACCCCGGGCGGGCGGAGATGGAAACGCCGGTTGCGCTCTGGGTCGGGGTGAAGACCAAGGGCTGTTCGGGGCTTAGTTATGACATGCGTTTCGTCAGCCGCGCCGAGGCCGAAAGTTTTGCGGCCATGAAACGTTTCGAGCGGCCCGAAAAGGTGGAAGCCGGGGGCGTCACGGTTTACGTGGATGGCAAAGCCAGCCTTTATCTTGTGGGAACGACGATGGATTGGGTCGATGACGGGCTGGGCGCGAAATTCGCCTTCATCAACCCCAACGAGAAGGGCCGCTGCGGCTGCGGCGAAAGCTTCCACGTATAGGGCTGCGGGCTAGTGCCTTGGCGGCGGCGGCCCGCCGTGCAGCCACTTCCGGAAAGCGCTGTTGCGGTCACCCACCTCATAGACCGCCGCGACGCCAAGCATAAGAAGAAACCAGCCGGAAAATAAAATAGCCAGACCGACCGCCCCGGCCACGATTAAGCCAAGCCCGCATATCTCCGCCCCGACGGATTGAATGGACTGAAGAATCGATTTTCGTTCGGGTTCCATAAACAGCCTTCAAATATACGCATCCGGATTATGCCGCGCATCATAGAGCGGTGTGCCGCGCGCAGGCAAGCGCCGCCGATATTGCGTTATTAACCATAGTGACAAGATAAGGCGTTGCGATACTATAGCGCCCATGCAGCTTTTCATGACCGGCACCGATACCAATGTGGGCAAGACCGTCGCTTCGGCCTGGCTCGCGCTGCATCTGCGTGCCGATTACTGGAAGCCGATCGAGACCGGCGCGGACGAAGGCAGCGATGCGCATCGTGCCGCCGCGCTGGCCGCGTTGCCCGAACAAAATATCTGGAAGCCGGTTTACCGTTTGCACGAACCGCTTTCGCCGCACGAAGCAGCCAAGCGCGCGGGGGTGAAGATCAATCTGGGACAGTTTTTGCGCCCCAACACGGCGCGCAACCTTGTTGTGGAAGGGATCGGCGGCGTGATGGTGCCGCTTAACGACCGCGACATGGTGGCGGATTTAATCCGGCACCTTGGGTTGCCTGCGGTGCTGGTGGCGCGCTCGGGCCTTGGCACCATCAATCACAGCGTGCTTTCGCTGCGCGCGCTGCGCCGGTTCGAAGTGCCGGTGATGGGCGTGATCATGACCGGCACGCCCGCGCCGCACAACCGCGAGGCGATCGAGCAGTTCGGCAAAACCAGGGTGCTGGCCGAAATTCCATTGCTGGACGAGGTCACCACAGAAACGCTGCGCGCGATCAAGCCGCGCGTGCCGTTCGATGCATGGGTTGGGACGTAGGGCGCGCGGCATTGCCGTCGCACAAATAGTCGGCCAACAGATATGTGAACCTATGTTTGCTTGGGTCCACCGCAATTACAGTAAGCCTGCCCGCCGTTTCTTGAATGCGCGAACAATGCCGTGGAGGATGTTGCGTACGCGGAAGACGCCAGCGCCACGATTGAACCAAACTTTGCGAGCGGCGCCGCGGCCATGAAAAGACCGGCCAGAACGCCGCCAAAACCGCTGGCAACAAGCACACCGCCTGCCGCCGCAAAAAACGCAGCACCTGCGCCGATGCGGCCTATTTGACCCAAAACAGGCTTTTCGAGCCGGTTGCCAAGTTCAACCATTTTATTCTGGAACAGCCAGGCTGCGCCAATAGAAAGGCCAAGCGCGGCGACAATCGGCCAAGTAATGGCAAGAGAAGATGTCAGGACGCCAAACGAATAGAACCATGCCAGGCCTGCGGTGGCCGCCGAACCAGCGGCGATGCCGCCATCAAGGATCATTTCGCGCGTGGTCTTTGGCTCATGTTTGTTGCTGGGACAATAAGCGCTGCCGCCTTGCCGTGCACTCAATAATAGCGACCCGGCCGAAATACCGAGAACGCTTCCGGCCAGCACGATGCCCATACCGGCCAGCACAAGCGGGTTGGTGGCCATAAGCGCTGTAACAAGATGCGCGCCAAAGCCGCTTGCGGTAAGTGCGCCTGCAGCGGTTGCAAAAAGCGACGTTGCCGTAATACTGCGCCCCCATTGGTTATACTCGGGCTGTTCCCTGAGAATGCCTATGCGGACCATGTGGTGCTGAATAAAAGGAACGGCAATCATGGAGGCGGCGAACGCCCCGACAACGCGCCACATCAGGTCAAGCCCGGGCGTTAGCGCGCCAAGCGCGAAGACCCATGCGGCGCCCGTCAGAAATGCCGCGCCCGCAGCCCATGCCGCATGAATAAGGGATTGAGTGTCTGTATCTTTTTTTGTTTTGTCGGCAAGTTTATCGATATCGGCAGTGGTGGCGTCCATAACTATTCCTTAAATACGTCTATCAGTTTTTTTGCACGAAATAAAAAATCTTTATCGCGGAAACATTGGCACAATTCAAACTGTCTCTTCACACAGAAAGTATGAATTGCGTACGGCATGCAATTCCCTGACAATCAAGTCATTTCGCAAGGCACGTTTAGGGTTGTTCCGTTGCGATTTCAAGAGAAAATGGCAAACGACACCCACGCACCTGCTGAATGTTGCTTTGTTTTAGGAGGTAGTTGCAGGAAAAGCTGAATTTGCCTATCCCTGAAGAGTTGTTAACTATAAAGGCATAACCTTCTTCATCTTGTGAATAGGTGTTTACCATGTTCCGCCCGCCGCTCAAGAAGCTTTCCGCGAAAAGAAGAAAGCCCGCCCGCAAGCAGGAAGGCCCGCGCCCCGTCTATCGCAAGGATTACAAAGCACCCGCCTATCTGGTCGATACCGCCGCGCTTGATTTCGATATCCGGGATAAACGCACGCGCGTCGCTGCAACATTGCAGATGCGCCGCAACCCCGCGCGTACGGAAAAGAACCTGCCGCTTTGGCTGGACGGGGAGGGGCAGGATCTGATTTCCGTTTCGCTGAACGGGCGCACGCTTTCCGCGCGCGACTACGCACTTTCCGAACACGGCTTGCAGATAAAGAAGGTGCCGGCGAAATTCACGGTTGAGATTGTGAGCGCGCACGACCCGCAGAAAAACACCACGCTTTCCGGGCTTTACGCTTCGGGCGGCATGCTTTCCACGCAGTGCGAGGCGGAAGGTTTCCGCCGCATCGCCTATTATCCCGACCGGCCGGATGTGCTTGCGAAATTCACGGTGCGGATCGAAGCGGATGCGAAGACATATCCCGTGCTGCTTTCAAACGGCAACCTGCTGGCCAAGGGAAAGGCGGGCGGCGGGCGGCACTGGGTGAAGTGGCGCGATCCGCACCCCAAGCCCTGTTATCTGTTCGCGCTGGTGGCCGGGCGGCTCGGCAAGGTTAGCGACCGGTTCGTGACCAAGGACAGGCGCCGCGTGCTGCTCGAGATTTACACCGAGCCCGGCAACGGCGACCGGGTGAAGATCGCGATGGATGCGCTGAAAGCGGCGATGCGCTGGGACGAAAAAGCCTACGGGCTTTCCTACGACCTCGATCGCTTCATGATCGTCGCCGTCAGCTTCTTCAATATGGGCGCGATGGAGAACAAGGGGCTGAACATCTTCAATTCCGACTGTATCCTCGCGCGCCCCGATATCGCGACCGATGCCGATATCGCTTTCGTCGAGCGCGTGGTCGGCCACGAATATTTCCATAACTGGACCGGTAACCGCATCACCTGCCGCGACTGGTTCCAGCTTTCATTGAAGGAAGGTTTGACGGTATTTCGCGAACAGCAGTTTGTGGGCGCGATGCATGACGACGCGCTCGAGCGCGTGCGCGCGGTGCGGGCGCTGCGTTCGCGCCAGTTCGCGGAAGACGCGGGCCCGACCGCGCACCCCGTGCGGCCGGACAGCTATTTGACGATCGACAATTTCTACACCGCCACGGTCTATGAAAAGGGCGCGGAAGTTTGCCGCATGCTGCACACATTGCTGGGCGCGGAAGGCTGGCGGCGCGGCATGCAGCTTTATGTGAAGCGGCATGACGGCAGCGCCGCCACATGCGACGATTTTGCCGCCGCGATGGCGGACGCAAACCGCATGGACCGCGCGCAATTCATGCGCTGGTACGAACAGGCCGGCACGCCGCGCCTTGCGGTTACCAGTAAATATAACGCCCGGCAAAAAATGCTTTCGCTGACCGTGCGGCAAAGCTGCCCGCCGACGCCGGGGCAGGCGGCGAAAAAGCCGTTCCATATGCCGTTCGCGGTCGGCCTTCTCGATAGCGAGGGCCGCGACATGGGCGGCACGCATGTATTGCAGCTTCGCGCCCCGGTTGAACGTTTCAGCTTCACGAAAGTGCCGGAAAAGCCGGTGCTTTCGCTGCTGCGCGGTTTTTCCGCGCCGGTGCGGCTCGAATACAATTATAGCGACGAGGATTTGCTGTTTTTGCTCGCGCATGACAGCGACGCCTTCAGCCGGTATGAAGCCGGGCAAACGCTGATGCGCAAATATTTGCTGGCCGCGATGAAGGGCAAAAAGACAGCCGCGCCGCCGCCCGCTTTTACGGATGCGCTGGCGCGCGTGCTGGCCGATCGCGCCATCGCGCCCGCCATGACCGCGCTGATGCTGGCGCTGCCTTCGGAGCATGAGATCGGGCTCGAGCTCGCGGCGCGGGGGCAATTGATCGATCCGGACCGCGTGCACCGGGCGCGCGAAAGCGTGCGCGGGCAAATTGCCGGGCGGCTCGAGGCGGATTTCGCCGCGCGCATGCAGGGGCTGAAGCCCGATGCGCGCAAGGCGGACGGCAAGACGCAGGGCGTGCGCGCGCTGCGCAATCTGTGTCTCGGTTACCTGATGGCGGCGGACGAAAAAGCGTATGCGCCCGCGGCCATGAAGCAATTGCGTTCATCGAACAGCATGACCGACCAGGTTGTGGCGCTGGCGCTGCTGGCTTCAAGCGCGGCACCGGAGCGCAAACCCGCGCTCGATCACTTTTATCGCCGCTGGCAAAACCACGAGCTGGTGATCAACAAATGGCTGGCGGTGCAGGCGGGCGCTTCGCGCACCGATACGGCGGCTGCGGTGGCCGCGCTGCTGCGCCACAAGGCGTATGACAGGAAAAACCCCAACAAGCTGCGCGCGCTCGCGGGCGCGTTCGGCCACGGCAACCCGTGGCGCTTCCATGCGCCCGACGGTTCGGGCTACCGGCTTGTGGCAGCGGAAGTGCGCGCGGCCGACCGGCTTAATCCGCAGGCGGCGGCGCGGCTCGCGCTCGCGTTCGAACAATGGCGCGCCTTTGAACCGAAGCGGCAGAAGCTGATGGAAAAAGAGCTGAAGGCGCTGCGCGCGCTCGGTGCCGGCAAGGGCGGCATTTCCCGCAATCTTTTCGAAATTGTGGACAAGGCGCTTGTGGCCGGCAAAAAGCCCCGTAAATAGACGCCCCGGCCCCGGCGTGACCATGCCGGTTGCTGCCCCCTTGCCACGGATGCGGGGGGATGGGTAAAGTGGCGGCCTTGGTACTTCCCGCCCCACCGGCTCCAAAAAAGGTTTGCCCGATGCGTATTCGCCTGCTCATCCTCGCCGCGCTTCTCGTTCTTGTCGCCCTTCCCGCCGCCGCCGCCCCGAGCCGCGCGCAGGATATGATCATGGCCGCGCGCAGCGAACGCATCGTGCGCGCATCGCCCACCCCGCCCGCGCGCGTGATCCCGACCCCGCCGCCGCGCGTCGTCGATCCCTATGCGCTGCCCGATCTGCTTTCCTTCGCCGGCGGCTATTACGATTTCAACGAAAACCACCCGCGCAACGAATCGATCGATATCCGGCTCGAGCATCGCTGGGGCATGTCTTTGCTGCCCAAGCTTTCCGATTACTTCCGTTCATGGAACCCGTATGTGCAGATGCATCCCATCGTCGGCATGCATGTCACGACCGATAGCGCCTTTTACGGCTTCGGCGGGCTGGCGTTCGATTTCCTGATCGGCGATAACTTTATTATCACCTGGAGCGAGGCGGTCGGCCTATATGACCGTGGCCATGGCAAGCGTCTTGGCTCGGTGATCGAGTTCCGCTCGCAGCTCGAAGCCGGTATCCGCTTCGACAACGAAATGCGCATAACCGCCGCCGTCAGCCATCTTTCCAACGCCGGCATCACCGGCTGGAACCCGGGCGTGAACATCATCGGCGGCTACATCCACATTCCGACCAACTGGATCTTCAACTACTGAATTTTGCCAAGCCGGTAATCTGTCCGGCCCGGCGAAACCGGTTTCGCCCGAAGCAGAGCCGCAAACAGGCGGTTTTATGTGCCCCGGCCCGGGCGCGCGCGTGATCGTGATTGCGCCGCATGCTGCCTTGCGTGCATAAAGGCTTGTCATGGAAAACCAAGCGCCAACACAGACCGCGCCCGCACAAGGCCAGCCCCCTGCGGACCAGCCGTTGCAGGGCATTATCGCGATGCTGCTCAGCGCGTTCTTTTTTGCCATCATCACCGCGCTCGTGAAGCAGCTGGGGCAGGATTACGACATTCTGCAGGTGGCGTTCTTTCGCTGTCTGATTGCGTTGGCCGTGCTTGCGCCCTATGTCAGGCTGAAGCACGGCGGCTGGCACACGATGCGCACCAAGCAGATGAAATGGCATCTGTTTCGTACCGCCACCGGCCTTACTTGCATGCTGTGCATCTTTTATTCTTTTTCCATGATGCCGCTGGCCGATGCGATGTCGCTGAGCGCTTCCGGGCCTATTTTTACGGCGCTGTGCGCGATCGTGCTTTTGCGCGAAAAGGTCGGCTGGCAGCGCTGGGCCGCCATTATCATCGGGTTTGCCGGCGTGGTCGTCATGCTGCAGCCGGGCGCGGATACCGAAAGTATCAGCGGCGCGGGCATTGCGCTCGCGCTCGCCAGCGCTTTTTTCTTTGGCCTGACCATGACCAATCTGCGTCTGCTCGGGCGCACCGAAGCGCCGCTGGTGACCGTGTTTTATTTTTCGCTGTTTTCGGCCGTGCTGTGCGCGCTGCCGATGCCTTTTGTCTGGAAGATGCCATCGCTTGATGATCTGCCGTTATTTATATTGTGCGGCCTGTGCGCGGTCGCGGTGCAGATATTCGTCACCCGCGCCTATTTTTATGCGCCCGCCGCCATCGTCACGCCCTTCAATTACACCGCGATCATATGGGGCGGGGCGTTCGGCTATTTTTTCTGGGGTGATTTGCCGGGCACCAACATGGTGGTTGGCGCCGTGATCGTGATGCTGGCGAGCGCGATGATCGCCTGGCGCGAAGCGGTTGTGGCGCGCCGCCGCCGTGCCGTCCCGCCCGTACCGGCCGCGCCGCCGCTCCAATAGGCGGGCGCGAAGGCGGGCCATTTTGGCCACTCCGGCCCTCGCAGGGCACAAAGTGGCGGCAGCTTTTGCCCGGTAACATCATCCTTGCCGGACATAAAATCAATATAAATCAATAGGTTAATATTTGGCACGGGCCTTGCACCGAACGGGGCAGGATTTATTGCGCCTGCCCGGCAAAGGGCCGCGGGGCGCACACCACCAAGGGAGAAGAACCATGTCGCTCTTTGCCGCTCTTACCGTCGCCGTGAACGGCCTCAACGCGCAGTCAAGCGCGATCGGTAACATTTCGGATAACCTCGCCAACACCCAGACGGTTGGCTACAAGCGCGTGGATACGACCTTCCAGGCGCTGATCACCAACTCGAACGCGCAGGTCAACGATCCGGGCGGCGTGCGCGCCACCCCGAAATACCAGAACTCGCTGCAAGGCAACCTCGTCGCCTCGCAAAGTTCGACCGCGCTCGCCATCACCGGCAACGGCTTTTTCGCGGTGCGTCAGGGTGTCGTCGGCTCCGACGGTCTGACAACCTTCTCCGACACCAACTTCTTCACCCGCCGCGGCGACTATTCGCTGAACAAGGACGGCTACCTCGTGAACGGCGCCGGCTACTACCTGACCGGCTACAGCGTTGACGATACGGGCGTGGTCAACACCGCCGCCGCCAACCCGATTCAGATTTCGGCCCTTTTGGATAACCCGGTCGCGACTTCGTCGGCCAACTATGTGGCCAACCTGCCCGCCGGCAAGGATACGGCCTATGCGACATCGCCTTCCACCATTCAGCTGTTCGACAACCTTGGTAACCCGCGCGACATGACCTTCACCTGGACCAAGGTGGGCGACTCTTCGACCAACTCCTGGTCGTTGCAGGTCGATGTGCCGGGCGGCGTCAGCGCCTCGTCCGATTTCTCGGTCACCATTCCGTTTAACTTCGACAGTTCGGGTTCCACCGCCGGTACGCTTTCGGCCTATAGCGTCAGCACCGGCGCGGGCATCGTGGCCGGTTCCGATTACACCGTGACCAACCCGGGCACCGGCGCCGACGCCAAAGTGAGCTTCAGTCTGAACTTCGCCGGCGCGGGCGCGCAGACCATCTCGATCGATTTCGGCGACTACCAGACCGCATCCGGCCTGACCCAGTTCGCGGACGAAAACCTTTCGGTGACCACCTTCGAACAGAACGGCATTCCGCGCGGTTCGTTCCAATCGCTTTCGGTCGATAAGAACGGCTTCCTGGTGCTGAACTACGATAACGGCCGGTCCAAGACCTTCTATCAGATCCCGATCGTGCAATTCTTCGCCACCGACAGCTTGCAACGCGTCGAAGGCGGCGCTTTCGCCAAGACCATCGATTCGGGCACGCCGCGCTTCAGCGCTGCGGGCAAGGTCGGCGCCGGCACCATCGTCGGCAACTCGCTGGAAGGCTCCAACGTGGATATCGCCGACGAATTTACAAAGATGATCCAGTCGCAGCGTGTCTATTCGGCCAATGCGCGGACCATCACCACCACCAACTCGATGCTGGAAGAAGTCATCAACATCGTCCGCTAAATGGTTTACGGACGTAAATGACAGGCAGGGTCGGATGACGGTTCTAGTTCAGGAGTGACGCATGTCGCTGGTTTCCGCGCTCAACAATTCTCTGAATTCGCTGCAGGTGATCCAGAAAAACATCTCGGTCATCTCCAACAATATTTCGAATGCGAATACGGACGGCTACACCCGCAAAAGCGCGGTGCAGGAATCGGTGCTGCTCGGCGCCGATTTCGGCGGCGCGCGTATCGCCGGCTATATGCGCGTCACCAACGACGTGGTTGGCCGCTCGTGGCTCGATTCGCTGTCCGATAGCGGCTATGCCGGCACCCGCAGCGATTATCTTGCCCAGATCGGCCAGCTTTTCGGCACCAATATCGACAACCCCGTGCTTTCCAGCGCGATCGAAAATTTTGCTTCGGCCTGGCGCGAACTTGAAGCCGAACCCGAAGATCCGACCCGTCAGCGCACCGTGGTGCAGCGCGGCAAGGAGCTGGCGGCCGAAATTCGCCGTCTTTCCGCAGGCGTCGAGGAAATGGACCGTTCGATCCGCCAGGATATCGAGGATACGGCGGTTGAGATCAACACCATTCTTACAAACGTCAAAGCGATCAACAACCAGATAGCCACTGCGCTTGGCCGCAATCAGCCCGTCGGCGATTATGAAGACCAGCGCGATCTTCAGATCCGCAAGCTGGCCACGCTGATGGACGTCAAGACCTTCGACCGCGGTAACGGCCAGATCGCGCTTTACACCGGCAACGGCTATTCGTTGCTCGACGGCGATGCGCGCAACTTTTCCTTCGACGGCACCGATCTGGTGCTGACCGGCAGCACCACGGCCGTGACCAGCTACCTGACCGGCGGCAAGATCGAAGCGCTTTATAACCTGCGCTATGACGGTTCCCCGGCCACCGCGAGCGGCGACGCCGGCACGGAAGTAATCCGCAAGCTGCGCGACCAGCTCGATGCCGTGGCGGCCGCGTTTCTTGATACCGCGACGCCAGGCACTTTCGGCTATGCGTATGACAACGCCACGCTTGATGCCGGCGCCAGCCCGGCCGAACTGGACAACGATTTTTTCACCGGCAGCGGCCGCACCAATATCGATATAGACGGCACGCTGTTCAACGGCACCACCGCCCTGAAGAAGAGCGCGGCGGGCGCGGTCGTGCTGGCCATGAACGACACGACCCGCACCTATTCGCTGGACGGGCTTTCGATTTCCAATGTCAGCTATTCCGGCCTGGTGTCCAACATCATCGCCTCGTTGCAGCAATCCGGTTCGATCACGAAGGAAGCGGCGCAAATCGCCGAAGGGCAGGAAGTGTTCTACAAGGAACGCTACAACGACGATACCGGCGTGAATGTTGACCAGGAACTGGTGCAGCTGCAGATCATGCAAAACTCCTATAACGCCGCCGCGCGGCTGCTCTCGGTGATCGACGAGCTGTATCAGACATTGACCAATATAGGCAGGTAGCCATGGCAGACGGCATTTCATCGCTCGGCATCCAGCTTCAGTCAAACCGGCTGATCCAGGGCAGCGCCAGCATTCTTTCCAAGCTTTCCGAACAGCTGGCGACCGGCGTCAAATCCTCGAACCTGTACGATTATTCGACATCCGACGCGCGCAAGCTGCTGGATTTCCGCAACAGCATCACCCGGCACGAATCCTATGTCTCCGCCATCAAGGCGGTAAAGCCGCGCATGGAGCTGTATGATAAAACGCTGGCCGGCATGAGCGATACGGCCAACCAGATGCTCGCGCTCATCAACAACACGCAAAATTATACCGCCGCCCAGAACGGCGCGGTGGCCGAACAGATTGCCGGCTTTGTCAACCAGGTCGAAGGCTATCTTAACGTCAAGATCGGCGACCGCTATCTTTACAGCAGCGAGCGCTATGGCACATCGCCCGCAGGCGATATTCTTTCGCTGGCGTTGCCGCCGGCAGAAACCTACCCCGTGACGACGCCCACGCTGCCGCCCTGGGACAGCGAACGCATTGGCGGCACGGCAACCAACGTATCCGGCTGGACCCAGCTTTCGACCACGATTGATGACAGCCTTTCGGTTACCTACGGCATTCGCAATGTCGAAGCCGGCATTCAGGAGCTGGTGCAGGGTTTGCGCTGGGCCTATGCCGCCACGCAGGACCAGGCCAACTTCGACACCTATATGGCCAATGCCCGCAGCGAGCTGGCGTCGGCGCTTCCCGATTTGCGCCAGTTGCAGAGCCGCGTGGCCTCCAACACCTCGACGCTGGACCAGACGCGCGAACTGCACGAAAAAGTGATCTCCGACATCAAAGACAACATTCAGGATATCCAGTATGTTGATATCAACGAGGTCGCGACCAAAGTAAGTTTCTATCAGACCCAGCTGCAGGCATCCTATGCCGTGACCGCGCAGCTCGCCAGTCTGACCATCCTTGGTTACTTCAGGTAAAGCAGCGCAGCAGGGAGAATGACGTGAAGGAATCGCTTGATCTCGGCCCCGTGGAACTTTCCTATGCCGCCGCGCTCCGCGGCGTGCAACCGCGCGTGCCGGGCCAGGCCTTCACCTATGCCCGTTTCTGCGCCGGCGCGGCCGAAGACATGCTGTGCCTTGCCGCCAGCAACCCGGAAGGTAAATTCTTTTTCTTCCTGGAAGATGAAAACGAGGCCGCCGCCGCCCGCTCGCTCGCACAGCAAGGCGTGGTGACCAATGCCGCGATCGCCGCCGGCCACCCGGCGGGCGTTTTGGAACAGCAGCAGGGCGCGACGCCGCCGCTTCCCAGGCTCGATTACCTTTGCTGCGACGATACCGCGCTTTCGCTGACCGATGCGGACCGCGAGGCGCTGTTTACGCTTTCTGCCGCCACGCTCGGTCCGCAGGGGCTGTTCGCATGCCGCTACCGGCCCTTCGCGCGGCAGGACGAATCGCTGCGCTACCTGATCAATGTGCTCGAACCCTTGCTGGAAGAGAGCCAGAAAATGGAATTCGTACAGGAGCTGCAGGCATTGGGCGGGCGCTATTTCGCCCGCGTGCCCGCCGCGCGCGCCCTGCTTGATAAGGCGCTGGCCGAAGGCAAGCCCGAGCATCTGCTGGAATCCGCGACCGGAGCGGTTGTGAGCGCGACCATGGGCACGATGCAGGCGCTTTTGCCGCGCCAGATGATGTATGTGGGCGATGCAAGCATCGCGAGCAACTATATGGATCTTTCGACCCCGGAAGCGGCGCACGCGCTTTTGCTGAAAATGAAAGACAGCGTGATGTACGAACCGGCCAAGGATTTCGCGGCCGACCGCAGCAGCCGGACCGATATCTGGTGCCCGCTTGCGGCCGCGCTGACCGGCAACCCTGCCGCGCTGTTTAACGGCTTTTTCTTCGGCAGCCCGGCGCCGGGCGACGCGATCCCGCCGCGCATTACCGTCAACGGCAGAACATACGATCTGACCACGCCGCTGCATGCCAGGCTGATCAAGCTGATGCGGATCATGCCGATTACGATCGGCGATTTCCTGCATCATGAAGACAGCCGCGATGCGGCAGGGCAGCTTTTCGCGCCGATGGATGTGGTCGCGGCGGTGCATCTTCTGGTTGCGCTCGGCGTCGCCACGCCGATGCGCGCGACCTATACCGGCTATACGGATGCCGATTATGGCCGCCCCTGCCTTGCCGGCCCCTTCAACCGCGCCTTCTGGCGCGACGGGACCGGAGCCCGCGCCCGCCTCGCGGCTTCGACCGTAACCGGGCGCGCGATCCGCATGGATGCGCGCGAAGCGCTTGTTTTACAGGCGCTGACGGCGGGCGGGTTCGAAGGTTCGGCCCATGTGCTTTTGCCGGCCTTGCAAAAGCTGGCAAGCGACCCGACGCAAAGCATGGCCGTGCTGGGCGGGCAGATGCCGGACGAAGATGTCGCCGCCAACCTTATATCGGACGTGTGCGAACGCGATCTTGTGGGTTGGTACGCCTTCGGCGTGCTGGCAGCCTGATAAATTCGCATAAGCCTCCCGGATTGTTTAAACCATCGTCCCTGCTAAACTGCCGCCATGGCAAAACCGGC
Organism: Alphaproteobacteria bacterium; assembly: GCA_016124955.1. Classification (NCBI taxonomy): domain Bacteria; kingdom Pseudomonadati; phylum Pseudomonadota; class Alphaproteobacteria; species Alphaproteobacteria bacterium. The sequence continues at coordinate 47,282 of WGMR01000007.1, forward strand.
GGTACAGCAACAACTTGAACAGGCGATGGCGCGGCACCGCGGCGGCGATCTTGGCGGCGCCGCCGGGCTTTACCAGCAAATATTGCAAACCGAGCCGGATAACGCCGATGCGTTGCACCTGCTTGGCGTGGTGGCGCGGCAAACCGGCAAGCACGCGCTGGCGCGCGAGCTGATCGACCGGTCGCTGGCCATCAATCCGCGCAACCCCGCCGCGCTTGCCAACAAGGCGCTGACGCTGCGCGAACAAAAAGATTATGCGGCCGCGATCGATGCCGCGCGGGCCGCGCTTGCGATCGACCCCGAGCATGCCGAAGCCTTCAGCAACCTTGCGGGGGCGCAATTTGCCCAGGGGCAGTATGCGCTGGCGGCCGATACCTATCGTGCCGCGCTGCGCAGCCACCCGCGCGACGGCAATTTGTTGCAGGCGCTGGCGGCGGCGCTGGTCAAGACCGGCGAGCTGGCTGAAGCGCACGGTGCGATCAAACGCGCGCTGGCGGTTATGCCCGGCAATGCGCGTTGTTTCAATACGCTCGGTAATGTTTTGCGCGATGCCGGGCGTATCGAAGAAGCGATCGAAGCCTGGCGGCAGGCGCAGGCGGCTGACCCAGCGCATCAGCCCGCGCGCGTGAGCGAAGCGATGGCGCATATGCTGCTTGGCAGTTTTGCCGCCGGTTTGCCTTTATACGAAGCGCGCGGCGTGCCAGACCCGCGCTATGATGGCTTGCCGTTCTGGGACGGCGGTGCGCTGGACGGAAAAACCATATTGTTGCGGGCCGAACAGGGTTTCGGCGATACGCTGCAGTTCATTCGCTATGTGCCGGAATTTTCCGCGCGCGCCGCCGCCGCCGGCGGGAAGCTGGCGGTGGAAGTGCAGGCGGCGCTGCTTGATATATGCCGGCCGCTGGCGCCGCAGGCGACATGGCTTTCGCCGCGCGATGCGTTGCCGCAGGTTAATGCGCAATACAGGTTGCTAAGCCTGCCGCTTTTGTTTGCCGCGAAGACAGGCAACATTCCCGCGCACACGCCTTATTTGGCGAGCGATGCGAACCGGCGCGCGGCGTGGAAAGAAAAACTTGCGGCGCGGCCGGGGCCGCAGATCGCGCTTACCTGGGCCGGCAACCCCGGCCATTTGAACGATCATAACCGTTCGCTGCAGCTGGAAACGCTTGCGCCGCTGCTGGACCGCTTCGCGCCGCATATTCTGCTTTTGCAGAAGGGTTTCGATACAAAAGATATGCTGGCGCGCTGGCCCGCACTTTCGGATGCGGGCAAGGAATGCGCCGATTTTTCCGACACGGCCGCTTTGCTCGATTGTTGCGATTTGCTGGTCGCGGTCGATACCGCGCCTGTGCATCTGGCGGGCGCGCTGGCGCGCCCGGCCTGGGTGCTTTTGCCTTATTGCCCCGATTGGCGCTGGATGCGCGGGCGCACGGACAGCCCTTGGTATCCGGGCATGCGGCTGTTCCGGCAGCGCGCACCGCGCGACTGGAGCGTTGTTATGGCGGATGTAACGGGTGAGCTTGAGAAGTTTGTGGGCGGCGACAGAAGCGTGCTCGCCCCGCCCGCGGGAGCGGCGCTGCAGGATGCGCCGCCGCCCGCCGGGCTAGGCTAAAGCTTAGATCGAGGTCGAGACCGAACCCGGCTGCGTCTTTTCGGCCACCGGAACGGCGTGCGCCTCGGTTTCCGGCTTGCCCGTCTGGACATTCAGGCCCGCCGCGATCTGGCGGTTGATGTCGATCAGGCTGGTGAGCAAGGCGGGGCTGTATTCCGCTTGCGCGCGCAAGGATACCTTATCGACGAAGCGGCTGAGGTTCAGCAACGTGATCTTCAGATCGCGCGGCAGGGGGTTATCGGGTTCGCACAGCGTGACCTGGAACACGGTCCAGAGCTGCTGGTTGTGGCGAATGGCGTCGAGATAAAACTCGGGCCCGCTTTCCGGGTTTTGCGCCTTGTGGAGGCGGCTGGCGCAGCTAAGCAACGCCTTGGCTTCCGTTTCGCGCACCGTTTCATTGACCTGCTGATGAGCTTTGTACGAACTGACTGGTGATTTGGTTACCATGATACTGCCTCCTGCACTGTGTTGTTATGGGTTATAATTTTACGCAACCGGTACCGGTGATGCTTCTTGCGCGCCGGTTTGCACCGCGGCGCCTTCGCCTTCCGGCTTGGCTTTCGCGGCTTCGTGATCGGCGAGCAATTTGTGACCAAGGCGCAGTGCCTTGAAGGATTCGCCGCTTTGCAGCAAGCGGGTGATTTCCACCACCTGATCCCTGAGATGGGGATGAAGCGCACAGAATTTTTCGATTGTCTCGATCACCAGCGCATCGAGCGGCTGGCCCTTGCCCTTGAACAGGTAGATCACCTGCAGAAGGAAATAGACCGATGCGGCATCGGATTCTTCGCTGCGATCGATGTTCATGAGATAGTTGTCGCGCAGCACCGGGCTGTCGGACAGGATGAGAAGATCGGCCGGGCGCGTGCCTACGTTTTTGAGGACGGCGCCGCCGGCGAAAATCTTTTGTTCGGGTTTTACGCGGATCTTGAGGGGCATGTCTCGACTCCTTCGAGAAGTTTTTCCGGGCCATCATGGCCGCGGGTTTCTTAAAACCAAGTAAATCACCAGCACTTTTCCGGAAGTAGGAGGACGGGGTTTCCCCCGTCCTCCCTTTACCAGTATTAGAACAACCGCAGAATGGCCTGTGACTGCTGGCCGGAAATACCCAGCGCAACGACACCCAACTGCTGACGGGCCTGGAGGGCCTGCAGGTTGGCGCCTTCTTCGTTGAGATCGGCCAGGATGAGGTTATCCGAAGCCGTCTGCAGCGAGTTGATCAGCGAGTCAGTAAAGTCTTGACGCGTCTGAATCACCGACACCGCGTTACCAAAGCTGGACGCAAAGGTACGAAGGGTCGCCAGTGCGGTCGACAGAGCCGAAGCAGCGGTATTGATGCTGTTATCTGTCGAGAAGTTGCTGGTGGCAGCGGCGATCGAGAGACCGGTCGTCGAAGCGTCCACGCCAGAAACCGTCAGGGTGCTGGAGTTGTCTTCGTTGAAGTTCACGGTCAGGTCGTCACTGTCCAACAGGTTCGTACCGTTGAACACAGCGTCGTTGACCAGCGCGTCGATCTGGGTGCGGAGGTCGTTGAACTGTGTCGCGTAGGCCGAACGGGTCGCCGTATCGGATGTCTGCAGGGCCGAGGTGGTAAGACCTTGCGCCTGTTCGACGATCTTGGTGATGCTGTCGATCGCGTTGGAAGCGGCTTTCACCGTTTGCAGGTTGCTCGACAGGTTTTCTTTAACGCGGCTAAGATCGTTTGCGCGGTTGAGGAAGCTTTGGCTTGCGAAGAAGGCCGTAGCGTTATCAATCGCGGTGTTGACCTTAAGGCCGGTCGAGAGACGCTCCTGGGTGATACCCAGCAGCTTCGAGGTATTCTGCAGGGCGAGCAAGTTGCTGCGCGCTGACAGAGAGAGGGAGACGTCAGAAATAGCCATAGTATGTAACTCCTTGTCCTAAGGTTGGATGAGCGCGGACTCCTTCCGCGGGTTAGTGTTCGTAAAGTAACTCACAAACGTGAAGTTAACTTTAACGATACGCGTATGATGATGCGAAAAATGTGCCACATCGCGCGCATGATATTTTTCAAACGCTTGGCGGCGCGCACCGGGAAATTCCTGCCGCATGCGGATCTTTCTGCCGGGCAAAATTTGCCGCATGGGGAAATTATTGCCTGCTTGCACGATGCGGTTTTGTTTTTGCGCGCCTGGCGTGCGCGAAAACCGGAAAAACAGGCGTGCCGCAAAATGCGACGAAAAACGGAACGAAGAACAAAAAAATATAAGCAAGGGAATCAAGCGGCTGGCGCTGAAAAGCCCGCGACGCGGGCTAATTGAAAAAAAAGTGCTTGTCAAGTGAAATATGATGTGTTATGGTGTTCAGTGACTCGAAGAAGAATTCGAGTCGGGTGTTAATATAAGCACTTGATATATAAGAATTTTAACGCTGCCTAATTGCCGATTTGACCTAAAGCTAATGGGTCACCCTGGTGGGGATACCGGGAGTATGTGGGAGGCAAGGCGGCCGTACAGTGGGGATAAACATGTTGGAACCGGTAAACTCAATTGGGAGTAGCGGTGCCTATGGCGGCAGACTTTCTGCCGCTACGGTAGGCGCGGGCTTCGAGCAGAGCGGGTCGATTAAAGCGGCCACGCCGAGCGAAGCTATTTCGCCGCGTATCAAGGCTGACCCGGTCGCAGGCGTGATCGTTCAGTTCCTTGACTCGAAGGGCGAAGTGCAAGTGCAAACACCTTCGGTCGCCACGGTCGCCTATTTGAAGGCCGGCCTGACCTCGGAAGGCGGCGTGCGCAGCGAAACCCAGCTTCCTTCGGTCGATGCCGAAGCGGCCGCCGCAGAAATTGAAGTAACAGCCTAAAGGCATCTGCCCCGTTTTTCGGTGCGGCCGCCTGCGGGCGGTTTTTTTGTGCCTGAAATTTGCCCTTCATTTCCATAAACCCGGCGGATCCGCGCCGCACGCGAACACATTGCGGGCATGAAACCCGGCCGGTATGATCGGGCGATGCCGCTTCAGCACCCAACCGCCATCCAGGATCATGCCTCCGCGCTTGCGCAAGCGCGCGCGCAGCTGCAGGCCGGCGATGCGGCGGCCGCGCTGAAAACGCTGGACGATGCCCGCCGCGCCAGCCCGCAAAGCCCCGAAATATTGTTCATGATGGCCAACATCATGAACAATATGGGGCAAAGCGAGGGCGCGGTTCTGTTATACCGTCAGTTGCTTGGCCTGCGCCCGCGCGACCCGGGCATTTTGAACAATCTTGCCGGCGCCTTGCACGAGCTTGGCCGGCTGGATGAGGCAGACACCTATATAAGGGAGGCGCTGGCGTTGCGCGCCGACATGCCGGATTTGTGGGTAACGCAGGCGACGATCGACGATGTGCGCGGCCGCCGCGCCGAAGCGGAAACAAGCCTGCGCCGCGCGCTGGCGGCGCGCGGCGATCACCCGGTGGCGCTTGCCAACCTTGCCGCGCTGCTTTCGGCCCGTGGCGCGTATGACGAAGCGGAAAGAATGCGCGGGGCTGCGCGCGCGCAATTGGGCGACCGGCCGCGCCTGCTGGTGGCGCAGGCGAACGATTTCTTCCGCGCCGGGCGGCTTGGCGCGGCCTGGCCGCTTTACGAGGCGCGCTTTGCCGCTGCGCCCGGCGAACCGGCCATGGTAGCGGCGCGCGGTTTCGCGCAGCCCCGCTGGCGGGGCGAGAAGACCGGCGGGGCGCTGCTTGTGTGGGCCGAACAGGGTATCGGCGAAGAGATTATGTATGGCGCGCTTTTGCCCGAAGCGGCCGGGCGTTGCGCCCGGCTTGTCGCGGAATGCGATGCGCGGCTGGTTGAAATTTTTGCGCGGTCATTTCCGGGCGTGCAATGCATTGCGCGGCGCAGCCCGGCGGACCCGCCCGACCCGCGCTGCGCCGCGGGCGACATTGCGGCGCAAATTCCGTTCGCCAGTCTTGGCGGCATTTTCCGCAACGGCGAAAAAGATTTTCCGCGCCACGAAGGTTATCTGAAGGCCGATGCGCCGCGCGCCGCCGCCCTTCGTGCCGATTATGCGGCACAGGCGGGGGAGGGGAAGACGCTGGTCGGCATTTCGTGGCGTTCAAAGCCGTATAAATACAGCGATCCGAAAAGCTCCGACCTGCAAGATTGGGAGGCGCTTTTGCGCGCGCCCGGCATCGTGTGCGTCAGTTTACAGTATGGCGATTGTAAAGCCGAACTGGAAGCCGCGCGCGCCGCGGGCGCGACAGTGCTGCATGACGATGCGATCGATCCGCTGCGCGACATGGATGCTTTCATGGCGCAGGCGGCGGCGATGGACCGGATTGTGACGGTCAGCAACGCGACCGCGCATGTGGCGGGCGCGCTTGGCAAAACGGCGGATGTGCTTGTGCCGCATGGCGGTGCCGCCCCGCCGCACTGGCAGGCCGAACGCGGCGATAGCCCGTGGTACCCGGCCTTGACGCTTTGGCGGCAGGACGCGCCGGGCGCGTGGCGCGGGCTTGTCGAACGAATTGCGGAAAATATGGCGCGGTGACGGGCGCGGCGTTTATGTGCCCGCCGGCATATCCATTTTCGGGGCGGGCTTGTTTTGCGGCGCGGCCTTGTCATCGCCCATGGGAATGAAATCAAGCTCCTTTTGCAAGCCGAGTTCGCGCACCGCATCGCGCAGCGCTTGCAATGTCTGGCGGTCAAGTTCCATCGCGCGGGTCAGGCGGGTCGCAACGATTTCTTCGGGCGTTTTCTGAACCGGCGGCGGCGGCGCGGCGGCGGGCGCGCATTGTGCCGCGCTGGCTTGCTGCATCAGCGCAGGTTTTTGCGCGGGTTTCTGCGCCGCGCCTTCCTTGTTTTCCGCACCCGCCTTTTCAGGCGCACCGGTATAAATCGGCGGCATGCTGCTAAGACGGACGAAGGCGCGCTCCTTCGGCACAATCACCTTGCTGGCTACCTTGCTGGCATCATGCCAGTTGTAGGGATCGAGCTGCCCCGGGACGACCGAGGCATTTTCTTTTTCATTGAAGGTTGAAAACACGCGGAAATCTTCTTCGTCAGCGGCTTCCGCGGCCTCTTCGCCGGTCTTGTCTTCGGGTGGCAGGCTGCTGATCACGCGTTGCCAGCTTGGCGGCGGGGGCGGGTTGATGCGTTCGATGACCGCCTGCATTGCAGGCGCGGGCGCGGCTTCGCCTTCTGCTGCCGTGCCTTCGCTTTCCGCAACGTCCGGCGCTTCAAGCGCATCGAAATCGACGGCATCAATATCCTTCCAGCCGCTGTTGATCGCACCGAAAGGATCAATGTCTGCGGCCCCGGCGTGCGGCGGCATGGCAAGCATCAGCATCGCGCCCAGAAGAAGCGTGCCACGAAGCGGTATTTTTTTGTTCAGCGCCTGCATATATCCTGCCCTGTGCCCTGCGGCTGTGCCGCAGTTCCGGTAGTCTTTTCCACCTTTCATCTTAACCTTGAGGCGCTAAGAAAGACTGAAAAATGCCAACAATCTTATATAGTTGAATGGGTTAGCATGGTTATCGGGGCCGCCGTATTTACGAAAAATTTATCATAATCGCCGTCCGCCCTTTTGTTTAAAGCCATACGAATCTTTGCAGAGTCAAAGGCTTGGTGGAAAAACCGGCTTCTTTTGCATGTTGCGGGGCGAGCGTTAACACAATTGCTACCATTTAAAAATATTGTAGCTGAACGGTAAAACGCCGCGCGACCGGCACCCCGTTATGGGGTTGTAGCCTGCGCTCATTGGGGATTGTTTCGTATCCGTGATTTGGTGTAAAACCGTACACGGGTGTTTTGGTGGTAACTTGATAAGGAAAGACTGTCGTGTCCCGTTTCGATTCTCCTGGTAGCGCCATGTTTGCCGACGACGGCGAGCAGGTGAAAGCGGTAGTGAAGTGGTTCAATGGCGCCAAGGGTTTCGGCTTTGTCGCCCCCGCCGATGGTTCCGCAGACGCCTTCCTCCATATTTCCGTGCTTAACCGCGCCGGGATGCAGCAGATCGCCGAAGGCACCGAGCTTGCCGTTAAAATCGCGCAGGGCGCCAAAGGCCCGCAGGTCACCAGCATCGTTGAAGTTTTGGGCACCGCCCCGATCCCGCAAAGCGCCAGCAATGGTGGCGGCATGCGCATGGGCGGCGGACGCCCCGCCCCGACCGGGCCGGAGATCGAGATTGTCGGCACCGTCAAATGGTTCAAGCCCGACAAGGGTTTCGGTTTCGTCACCGCCGATGATGGTGACAAGGATATCTTCGTCCACAAAAGCATATTGCGCACCGCCGGCCTCGCCGACTTGCAGCCCGGTCAACGCGTGCAAATGAAGGTGCAGACGGCTTCCAAGGGCCGCGAAGCGACCTGGATCCAGTCCGCCGAATAAAACGGCTATCCCGGACATCTGAAAGCGCGTTCCGCGCTTCCGTGCCTGCGCATCCCTAAAAAACGAATTTCTGTTTCAGGGAAGATTTATTCCACGCTGATGCGCGCGGCTTCGCTGCGTGCCAGTATTGCGCCGGTTTCGCCATCGCTGACATTGGCGGCGGGCCAGCTATAGCCGCCCTTGCGCGCCGCGCGCACCAGATAGGCGAAGTGAAAATCCCGCCCTTGCAGCGGCGCGAGCTTTGCGGTGGCAGCGCCGGCGCCTGCCGCCGAAGCGATCTGCGCCGACAGATGCGGCATCCATCTGAACTGTCCCGATTGCGCGCCTTCCGCCAGCGGCAAACCGGCGGGCGCGAGCCCGCGCGGCAAGGCATCCTTGATGACAAGCGTTGTGCCCTGCGGCGGGCGCGTAAACGTGCCGTCGATAAGAACGACATAGGCCGCGCCGTTTTCTAGCTTGGCGGCGCGCGCCAGCATGCCGCCATCGATCCTGAACAGCCGCCGCGCGATACGCACGCCGTCTTTCGCGGGCGCGCGTTTGCCGGTTGCGGGTACAAGCGCGCAAGCGTGCAGAGCCCGCGTGCCGCGATTGGCAAGCGCAAGCGGGCCGTCTTTTCCGCCATAACCGAGCAGGCGCAGGCCCGCGACCCTGTCGGGTTCGCCGCCGCCGGTCGCATATTCCCAAACGCCGGCGCGGCGCAAAAGCCGCATGAACAAGGCGGCCAGCCGCGCGCGCGTAATATCGCCGGTTTGTGCGGGGTCGATACGCGGGCCAAGTTCATCCCACAGCGGCAACAGTTCGTTGTTGGCGGTATCGTCATCGCCCGAAAGCAAGGCAACGGTGGCCAGCGCGGCATGAGGGTGATCGCGCAACAAAGAAGGCATTTGCGCCAGCGCGCGCGTGCGGTATTCGCTCGCTTCCGAAGCCGCGCCGCCCCGTGCGAGCGCGAAGGCAATTTGCGCTTCGGCCGGCGCCATGCGCGCGGCATTGCCGAAATTGCTGATAAAATAATGCAAAGCGCTGTTCCATGCGGCGGGCGGCACGGCTTCGGGCGACTGTGCCAGCGCGTAGAAGGCAAGCGCGCGCGCTTCCAGTTCGCGCTCCACTTCCCAGTTCTGATCGAGCCGTTTGATGACCCAGTCCGCCGCTTGCCGCGCCAGCACCGGCGGCGCCGCAGGGTTTTCCGCCATTGCCATCAGGGCGCCCGCCGTGGCGGCAAGGTCGCTTTCCCGTCCGTGCGGCGAAACCGCGAAACCGCCATCGCCCTGCTGGCGCTGCAGCAGCGATGCCGTCAGCTGTGCGCGCCTGCGTTCGATCACCGTGCGCGTGTACGGCAAATCCCCCGGCAGCCCGGCCGCAAGCCGCAACGCGACGATAATTTCGGCCATATCCTGCGTCGCCGCCGCATTCAGGCGCGGCAGGCCGGCGAGGATGGAAAGAAAGGGCGCGCCGCCAACGGACGAAAGCGCGATTTTCAGCGTGTCCGGCGCTTTGCCCGCTTTTTCCATGCCTTGCAATTTTCCGTGCAAGCTTTTCGCCGCCGCCGCGTTCGCGTTTTCGCCCGGCCCTATGGGCGGCAGGCAATATTGCTCCATGGCTTGCGCGGGCGCGGCGCCAGAAATGACCGCGGGCTTCTTCGCGTCCGTATCTTCCAAAGGTTTCGCGGCCAGCATGGCATGCGCGTTCACTTCCTGCACCGCATCGCCGTTCTGCACGATGGCATAGAAAAGCGTTGCGCCCGCGCTATCCGGCAGCCGGATTTGCGCGGCGGCGATGCCGGCACGATCGGTGCGCACAACTGCGCTGGCGGTGCTTCCGGCACGGGCGGCCGGGGGAAAGGCCGCGCTTTTACCGGTTGTTTCGGCTTGTGCGGGCGAAAACACAAAACCATCGCTATCGCGCAAGGCAACGCGCACGGGCGCCGGGCGCTGCCACGCATCGCTTATGGGCGCAAAGCGCGTCGTTTCGCTGCGGGCCAGCGGCACGGCAACGATACGGACGGCGGTTTGTTCGCCGTTATCGGTGACGTTTACGGGAATGGCGGCGGTCCCGTCCGCGCGCATATCTTCGGGCAGCGCCAGGGTGACGGTTTCGGTCGCGGCGCTGAGCGGGAACCAAGCCGTGCCTTCGGCGCGGCGGGCCTCGCCGTCGTTTACGCCGGTTTGCTCGGTCGCGACCGCAAGAACATTGACGCCGCGCCGCCAATCCGCGCCGCTGGCAACCTCGATGAACGCGCCGTCTTCGCCCACGGTGCGATCGATCACCTGCCGTACTTTATTATCGGCCAGCACAAGCATCACGCGTGCGGGCCAAGGCGGCGCCACGAACAGCCAGCCCTTGTCGCCCGGCCGCAACGCCTGTTCCATGACGCTGAGCTTGACCTTGCCCGCCGCCAGGCTTTGCTTGCTTTCAAGCCACCAGCCGGCGCTGAAACGCAGCGCGCTCATGCTCGCCCGGCCTTCGCTGAAGACATCGAGCCGGTAGTGGCCCGCATGCACCGGAAGTTCAAGCCCCGTCTGCATGCCGCCCGCGCCGCCGAGCTTGCCGCGCGCGATGAACAGATCGTGCGGCGCGGCGCGGTATTGCCACTGGCCTTCATGCTGGTACCAGGTAAAATGTTGCTGTTCTTCGACCAGTTCGTAGGTCAGCGCGGGCAGCGGGATACGCCGCCCGGCGGCGTCGGCGGCGATAAGGGTAAAACCGGCGAGCGCGTTTTCAGGCACCGCATGGCCCGGAAAGGCCGGGATAATGCCGATCGCGACCGGCTGCGGGATGCGGGAAAGTGCCAACGGCGCGTTCGTTTCCGCCGCCTGCAGCGGCGGCGCGAGCCGCGCGGCGATAACGGCTTCCATCGGCGTGTGCGCCGCTTCGGGCGCGGGCGGCAGTTTTACGGCGACTTGCGCCGCGCCCTGCGCGTCGGTCGTGAAGGATGCGACCGGAACGGGTTCGGTTCCGCCTGCGGCGTAAATGCCGTATTCGGCCGCCTCGGCCGGCGTGCCTGCCTGCACGGCCGCGAAAGGCTTGCGTGTCGCGCGCCAGTGCGCCCATAGCCGCCCGCTTATATGCGCAGCCGCCCGCCCGGCGGTGTCTTTCACATGCAGTTGCAGAGAAACGCTTTCCCCGCCGCGCACATTGTGCTGCGCGCTTTCGATACCGACATCCAGCGCGCCTTGCCCGTCATCGACATCGAAAGGCGCGACCGCCAGCATTTTGCCGCTCGCATCCAGCAGCCGCGCTTCCCATTTCCCGGTCGGCGCCCAGGCTGGCAGCGTGTATTCCGTGCCGACAAGCCCGCTGGCGCTTTCCAAAGGCAGTTCCGCCATCACAAGGCCGCCCGCGCGTATAATTTGCACGAATGCGCCCGGCGCGACGGTTTCGCGCGCCGCCTGCTTGCGGATATTTTGCGCCGCCGCGCCGGCGGGCGGGGCGATGCCGGTCAAAATAACGGGCTGGCCCGGACGGTAGCGCCCGCGGTCCGCGAACAGCATGGAGGGGCCGGGCTCGGGCGCCGGGTGTTCGTCTTCCAGCTCAAGCGCGGTTACGCCGCCATCCGGCCCGTAGGCCAGAACGTGGCGCACGCGATCGTTGTTGGGCGTAAATTCTGGCTCAAGCGCGGCAACAAAGGCATGGCCTTGCGCATCCGTCACGGCGGACGCGAGGCCCGCATGTTCCGCGCCGCCAAGCCGCAACGTAACGTCTGCATAGGCCGCGCCGGTTGCGCGGTTGCGCGCATAGAAGTGCCAGCCATCTTCGGCGGTAACGGCGGTAAGCAGGATATCGCTGACCGTAAACCAATAGGCCGCATGCTTGCCGGGCACCGCAGCATCGGACGCTTCAAGCACATAAACGCCGCGGCGCATGCCGCGCGCGCCGCCCGCCATGGCGGCGGCGGGAACGGCGCGGTCAACCGCCTTGCCGTCTTCCGCGCCCGTGACCATTGTGCCGCGCCAAATGATATCGCCTTGCGCGGCCAGCAGGCCTGCTGCGTTATCGTCGCCAAGGCCTTGCTGGCGGCGGATGCGCGCCATGCGTTCGATCGCTTCGCGGTCCTTCAGTTCGTATAAAGCCAGCCGCACCAGCTGCACGCCGACCGTATGCAGCACCGGCCCGCCTTCTTCCGGCCCCGGCAGGAGCGCGCCGCCGCTCCGGAACGCCAGCGCGGCCGCGCCCGCCGTTTGCGGCCGGGGCGCCCGTTCTGCCGCCCGCGCCCCGGCGGCGCAGGCAAGCCATACGCACAGTGCCGGCAAAAGTGCGGGCAGCAGCGCGCGCAGGAAAAATTTCGTGCGGATTTGTGGCGGGCTCAGAAACATGACGCGCAATCTAGACCGTTTTATACGCAAAGGAAATTGGCGCTTGCGGCGTGCGATCAGGGTGCGGCTTCTGTGGCTTCCGCGGGCGCGCCTTCGGCGGGCATTTCGTCGCCCGCGCGATACTGGTTGAGGAAGTTGCGGAACATATCGACCTCGCCCATCTTGGATTGCAGCACCGCGAGATCCTGGATGTTGTCGGCCTTGGTGCGGGTGAGCAGGCGGAACACCTCGTTTTGCGGCGTGCCCGCCATGGCGGGGCCGAAATCGATTGCCAGGCGGTTGAGCGCCTGCTGGTCGGCCGCCAGCGCCAGCGCGGTGGCACGGTTGATAATGAACTGGATGCGATCGGGCTTGAGCTGCGTGCCCGGATCGGGCGGCGGACCGACGAGGCTGTCAAGCACTTCGGCCGCTTCGGACCAGTGCTTGGCGCGCCACGCGATATCGGCATGCAGCATGCGCGCCTGTTCGCTGCCGTCGTTGGCGAGCAGCAACAGCGCATCCTGGTCGCGGCCCAGTTCGGACAGCGCCCGTGCGCGCAAATACCGGCGTTCGGATTTCACTTTTTCGCTCACATCCTCGGCCGTGCTGATTTCGAGCGCGGTGAGCGCCAGTTCGGGCTTTTGATCGAGCAGGCGAATGCCCGCGAGCCGCGCACCGACCTCGGCCTTGCGTTCGCCTTTCAGCCGTTCCCGGACCTGCGCGGTCAGCAGATCGGCCGCCTGATCGAGCAGATCGATCGACACCAGCCGTTCGGCAAGGTTGCGGACCACGGCTTCGCCATCAGGGCCGGGCGGGATCAGATCACGGAATTCCTCATAGAGCGCCAGCGCCTCAATCGGCGAAAGGTCCGGCGCGGCATTTTCAATAAAAATGGCGCGGAAACTTTCGACCATGCGTTCATGCACATCGCGCACCTGCGGGCTATCCGGGTGCATCTGGATGCCGTGGCCGAGCGTGGTCAGGCCTTCCTTGTATTTGCCGCCATCAAGATAGTAACCGCCGAGGCGGCTTAAAATATCGAGTTCGAGTTCGTCGCCGCGCCAGCTGTAACGCATTCCTTCAAGCCGCTTGGCGGCATCGAGCGGCTGCATGTTGCCTTCGGCGACATCAAGATCGATCAAGGCCAGCTCGGCCCGTGTGCGGTAAAGCCTGTCGTTGCCAATCGCAACTTCGTGCCAATAGGTGCGGGCATGGTCATCGCGATTGAACTGATGTTCGATCACGCCGCGCAGATATTTGATGGCCGGCAGATCGTCGAGCCGCGCATCGGGGCGTTTGTTGCCGAGCTGATCGAGCCAATCGTACGCTTCGCGCGCCCGATCCTGCGCCAGCGCGGTTTCGATCGCCATCACCGTCATGCGGCTGAAGAACGGCTCCGGATACTGTTCGAGCACGCGCAAGGTGCTTTTGAAGAGCGGGTAGGCGGGCGCAAACAAGCGTTGCTTGGCGAGCGCATAGGCGCGCCAGAGCGGAATTTCGTCTTCGCCCTTCAGGTCGTCATGATCGAGATCGGCGAGCCCGCCGACCATATCATCGCCCACAATACGCGCCGCGCCGCGCAGGGCCACGAATTCGGGCCGCGAGGTCAGCGCCGGCAGCCGTTCTTCCAGCATCTTGAGCAGGCCGAGCGATTCGAGCGCCATGCCGTTGGCAAAATATAGCCGGGCGAGTTCGAGCCGTGCGCGGTCGCGCTCGACATCCGGCACATCGACGATGGTTTGCGACAGGCGCTGGCGCGCGGTGGTGAAGCTTTCCCCCGGCTTGCCGCGCCATGTATTGAGATCGAAAAGCCGCAGTTTGGGCGCACCCGTACCTGACGCCAACTGTCCCTTGCCGCGCTGACCGGTATCGGAGGGTGGCGAGAGCTTGAGGCCGTTCTTGGCCGTAATTTCGATACCGTCCGGCGTATGGCGCGCGACCACGTTTTCGTTGACCGGCCGGATCACCATGCCTTGCGCGGTCGGCAGCACATCGAGATCGGCGAAGCCGCGCGGGATCGCGGCCATTTCTCCCGGGCGCGGCAGCGGCACGACGATCAGCGCTTCCCCCGTGACCGGATCATTCATGCGCACGGGTTCGGCGGCGTCCACCACCGGCAGGATAAGGCGCGCGCCGAGCGCGTAATCGGGTTCCGGCACCAGCGCCAGCGTGATCGGGATTACCTGCCGGGTTTTAGCGAGGCGCACATCCCAGCCCGTACCTTCGCGCCGGACCTGCAGCGTGGCTTCGGCCGCCATGCGGAAGCGATAGCCGGTGACGCCGGGCAGCCGCAGGCGTTGCAGTTTGCCGCGCGGCTGGCCGGCCAGCGTGTTGGCCTGATCTTCCGGCAGCTTGCGATCGAGGATGATGTAGGCGTAGCCACCGCGTTCATAGACCGCGATCGCCATGCTGACGCCGATATCGAAACGCGCCACGCTGATCGCGGCGTCGCCGCTATCGGCGAGCTGAAGGATGCCGGTGCCGTCATCCGGCACCGCGGTTTCCGCGCCCAGTTCGCTGCGCGGCGGGGGCGGCGTGGCCGCCGGTTCTTCCTTGACGGGTTCGGGTTCGGGTACGGGCGGCGGCGCGGGCGGCGGAGGCTGGGTTAGCGGGCCCGAGGTTGTATCGATCAGCAATTCAGGCGCGCCCGGGCCCGGGCCGGGCTTTTCCAAAGCTGGCGGCGCGGGTTCGGCTTTTGCGGGTGCAGGTGTGGGTGCGGAAGGCGGTGCCGGTTCGGGCGGCGGCGGCGCGGGTTCGGTTTTTGCCGGTTCGGATTTAACGGGTTCCGCCGCGGGCGGCTGTGCCGCCGGGGCCGGCGCGGCTTTCGCGACCTTGCCCGCGTTTTCAAGCTTTGCCGTGCCGGTAACATCAATCACGACATAGGTGCCGGTTGTAAAATCTTTCAGCTTCGCGCCTTCGGGCACGGTAAAAACAAGGCTGGCGTTTTCGCCGCTGCGCGCCGCGTAATTGCCGCTGCGCTGCAGGCGGGCGTTTGCAAGCTTTTGCAGATCAAAGCTTGCGGGCGCATCGAAGCTGACCGTCACTTCGTTGCCCGCGCGACCTACCTTATAGGCAACCTTGCGCGGCCAATCGAACACGATGCGATCAAAATCGGCATGCAGGCCGCCGCGCACCGTGATGTCCGGGGTTTGGGCGGCAGGGGTTTTGACGGCGGCGGCCGGGGGCGCCGCCGGTGCGGGGGCCGGTGGGGCGGGTTCGGGCGCGGCGGGCGCCGGCGCCATGGCGGGCGCGCCAGCCGGATCGGTTTTGGCAGGTTCTGCCGGGGCAGATTCAGCGGATTGGCCTTGTTGTTCCTGTGCCGTTGCGGAAGCGGAATAAAATAACAGGCCGAGCGCCAAAAGCGCAGCGATCATGCCCGGCGCGGCAAGGGCGGGGGATACTTGCTTTGAAGGCGGTACATGTGCGGACATAAGGCGAACCGGTGCGGTGAAACGGCTTAAATGCCAGAATGAATCAAACCGCCGCCGGGGACAAGCCGCCAATGACGAAGCCTAGCTTCCCATCAGCTTGTCGATATCGTCCTGGCTAACGGCGCTTTCCGGCAATTGCGGGCCGTTGAGCAGCGCCTTGTGCGGATCGAGGATCGCTTCGTCATCGTCTTCGCCCGCAGGTGCATCGCTGCCATCATGGCCGAGCGCCTTGAGCAGAGCTTCGACCTTGTTTTCGATATGCTTGAGCGCGTTCACAACCTTGGTGATGCGCTGGCCGGTGATATCCTGAAAGTTGCAGGCTTCGAAGATGCGCGTGACGCATTCGGTCAGCTGCGTGCCCGGATCGCCTTCGAGCCCGCCGGCGATCAGGCCGATCTTGTCGCATTCGTCCATGATTTTGTTGGTCGCATCCTCGGTTGCGCCGACGACGGCATCAAGCTCGACCGTAGCGGTCGGGATGTGCTTGTCGCCGATTTCCTTCGGGCGGATCGCGGCCACTTCTTGCTTGGCGTTGCGGATGAAGCGGGCGAGATCTTCGATTTCATGCACCATGCGTGCGTCCGCGCCCGGCTGGTCGCCGATGAAGCTTTTCATCACCTGCTCAACAATCTTGGCAACTTCGGCGCGCGCAATCGGCTCCTTGCCCTTGGCAACGGCGTCCATGATGCGCTTTTGCAATTCAGTGCCGGTCGCATTTGCATCGCGGGGCATGTTGGCGGTGGTGTTCATGATGCGCTCCGGTTTTTGTTTCAGAATGCGCCGAGTACTGCGGTGATTTTCTGCTTCAGCGTTTCGGCGTTAAAGGGCTTGACGATATAATTATTGACACCGGCTTCCTTGGCGGTGGCGACGTTTTCGACTTTGCTTTCGGCCGTGACCATAATGAAGGGAAGCGCCTTGAGCTTGGTGTCGGCGCGGACTTCCTGCAAAAGCTGGAGGCCGGTCATCGGTTCCATGTTCCAGTCCGAGATCACGAGGCCGAATGTGCCCTCGCGCAGCAGTTTGAGCGCGGCGCTGCCGTCGGCGGCGTCCTGCACATTTTTAAAGCCGAGCTGCTTGAGTAGATTGCCGATAATGCGGCGCATGGTGTTGTAGTCGTCAACCACCAGGACATTCATGTTCATATCGACAGCCATGTTCTACCTCGCAAACGTTTCATGCCGCGCTGCGTTGTGAAGCTCGATTGGTCCGGGAGCCGGGTCAAGGCAGGGGCATCAAGGGGACGTAGCCTGCACTTTAGCCTCAAGAAACTGAAGAAAAGGTTACTTTTTACCTGCCACAAGCCTGTGTGCAGAATTTTTCCAGCATATTGATTTTGCGGCACAAAAAAGCACCCGCTTGCGGATGCTGGGAGTGCGAATGAGTCTTACGTTAATGGGACGGGCCGCGGATCAGGGCACGGCCGGCAGGGTATGCGATTCCGTCAGCGCGGTCGTGATGTCCTTGGCGCGTTCCGGGGTCATTTCCGCGAGGATCGGCGCGGATTTCACCGGCTTCATGGAACGGATAACGCCGAGCAGGATCGACATATCGAGGTTGGATAGGATGCGCGCCGCTTCAGCCGGTTTCATGCTTTCGTAAATTTTCACGAGATTGTTCAGCTCGGCAACGCGTTCTTCGTCCACCGTCGTGATCAGCCCTTCGAGCTGGGTGCGGAGCTGCTCCATTTCGCGGATTTTCTGATCGACGCGCTGTTCGGTTGCCTGCAAAAGCGCGCCGCGGGTTTGCATTTCCTGTTCGCGCTCGTCAAGCTGGCGGCGGCGCTGCGAAAGCTGTTTCAGGATCTCGACCTCGCCCTTGCTTAGATCCGCGCTGTTGTATTCGTAGTTCGCTTGCGGAGCGGGGGCGGGCTCCTGCTGTTGCTGCGCGCCGGGTACTTCGACCGCGGGCGCGCCCGTTTCGCCATGTCCGCCTGCCGTATTGGCTGCCATTTTCGTGGTTTCGGGGGCCGGATGATTATCCGCATGCGCATCCGGGTTGTCTTTTGCCGATGCAAGGGCATCGGGCCTGTCTTTTGCCGATGCAAGGGCATCGGCGGGTGCCTTGTCGGTATGTGTATCCTTGGCTTCGGCTTCGGCGCGGGTCACGATCGAAGCGTCGGAGCCGCGCACCGCAACATCCCATAAATCAGCGGCGCGTGCGCCCATCACCAGCACCGCGATGAAGATCGCGGCGGTGAGAAAGAAGCGCGGGCGCACGAAGCGGAACATATCCTACGACCTCAGTTTCCGGAGCGCCTGCATCAGCTCGCGCTCGGCGCGCGATTTGACGTGGGCATCTTCCATGCTGGTTTCGGCCAGGTCTTCGCCCGTTTGTGCCGCCGCGGTGCCGCCCGCGCCTGCTGCGCCGCTTGTTGCGCGTGCGGGCTGCGGCTGCGCCGCTGCAATCGGGTTTTGGGCGGGCTGGCGCATCTGCACGCTCATGCTGCTGATGCGCTCGGCCAGCTTATCGGCATGTTCGACCACGAAACGCAATTCATCGCGCATGGTCTGCGAACGTTCGATCAGGCGTTCAAGATCGTCGCCGCTGTCGCGCGCGACTTCCTTAAGGCCCTTGATGCCGGCTTCGGCGCGGTTCACGGTGGAACCGAAATCATGGACGAAACGCTCCATTTCGGCGCGCGAGGCGCGAATGCCGGAGAGATGCCGCTCGACCCGGATGGCATAAAAAATCCCCGCCACGATCAGGCCGATCAGCGTGATATCGAGAAGGCTGCGCAATACGAGTTCAATCATGGCCCTGTCTGTCCCTAATTCGACTGCTTTTTATTGTCGTGCAGCGCCGCATGCTCGACCTTGACCGCGATGTGGCCGTTACGGCTGCCCATGCGGCCCTTGAACATCGGCAATTCGCCCGCGCGCACCTCGACCACGTCGTTGGGCGATACGTTGAGCATAATTTTCGAGCCGACTTTCCAGTTCATAATGTCGCCGAGCGCGATGCTGACCTCGTCGAGCACGGCGTGCAGATCCATATCGGTTTGCAAAAGCTCGCTGCCCAGATGGGTTTCCCAGATGCTGTCGCGGCCGAACTTTTCGCCCATGAACATCTGCAGCAAAAGCTCGCGGATCGGTTCCAGCGTGGCATAGGGGATTAAAATCTCGATGCGCCCGCCGCGGTCTTCCATATCGATGCGGAGCTTGGCCAGCACGGCGGCGTTGGCCGGGCGGGCGATGGTGGCGAAGCGCGGGTTGGTTTCAAGCCGGTCGAAGCGGAAGGTGACGGGCGAAAGCGGATCGAACGCGCCGGAAAGATCGGCCAGCACCACGCGCACGAGCCGTTCGATCAGGCCGCGTTCGATCGTGGTATAGGGCCGGCCTTCGATACGCATGGCCGACGAGCCGCGACGGCCGCCGAGCAGCACATCGACGATCGAATAGATCATCGAGCTATCGACCACCATCAGGCCGGAATTATCCCATTCTTCCGCCTTGAACACCGTAAGCATGGCGGGCAGCGGGATGGAATTGAGGTAATCCCCGAAACGGACGCTTGAGATTTGATCGAGGCTGACCTCGACGTTGTCGGAAGTGAAGTTGCGCAGGCTGGTGGTCATCATGCGCACGAGCCGGTCGAACACCACTTCGAGCATCGGCAGGCGTTCGTAATTGACCAGCGCGCTGTTGATCAGCGCCATGATGCCGGATGTTTCCCCGCCGCCGCCCGCGCTGTCGAAACCGAGCAGGCTGTCGATCTCGTTCTGGCTCAGGACCCGCTCTTCACCGCCATCGGCTGCCATCGCCGCCGCCATGTCGTCGCCGCCCGCCATTGCGGCGGCCATATCGTCCTCGCCGCCTGCCGCCATCGCCGCCGCCATATCGTCCTCGCCGCCCGCAGGTTTTGACGTGGCCGCGACGGCCGCGAGCGCGGCTTTTTCCTCGTCGGTGGTTTTATCGTCGTCAGCCATAGCGGTTTCCGTTCATTGCACCAGCATTTCCTGGAACAGCACATCGCGCACGCGTGCCGGGTGCGCGGCTTCGGTGACGCGCATCAGAAGTTCTTCGCGCAAACGGTAGATGCCGGCCGAACCTTTAAGATCGTCGATCCGCAGTTCGCGCAGGTATATCTGGAAGTTGTCGAGGATGCGCGGGCGGATCTGGTCCATCAGCGGGATATCCTTGGCGCTGCCCAGCTCGAGCGAGACCTTGATTTTGAGATAGTTGGGGCGCTTGCCGTCGCCGCTAAGGTTCACGAGGATATCGCCAAGATCGTAAAATACAGCCGAGGCGTTTTCCTGCGCCTTGCGCGCGGCTTCCGCCGCCGCCTGCGCTTCTTCCGTGCTCATTTCTTCCTTGCCGCCGATGATGCCGCTGAAATACAGGCCGGCGCCGCCGCCAAGCACGAGCACCAGCGCGACCACGCCGATGACAATAAACTTCTTCTTGCCGGACATCAGGCCCGATAGGCCCTTTTTCTCCCCGGCTTCCGCGCCTTCCGCGCCTTCTTCGCCTTCTTTCTTTTCTTCTTCGGCGGTTTTGTCTTCTTCTTCAGCCATAACGCTCACATCCTGTTTGCGCGCCACAATCGGGTGTGGCCTAGCGGTGCGCCATATCGCTCCCGGTCACGCGGAAAGGCCCGCGGGCGGCGGATACAGTACCTAACCTTATCAGTGTTATGCCTGCGATGGTTAAAAAGTCATTTAATTATTAATTCCGCGCGCAGCCGCGCCAACCGCGCAACAGATTGCGGGTGCTGGCCTTTTGCGCCGCGGCATCTTTCCGGACCCGGCATGATTCTTCCGGCATGCGCCCGCTTGCGATGCGCGGCGGGTAAAAACTGCCGGTAAAACCCGGCAAAGAGGCGCCCGTTTCCCTGCCCCCGGCGAACGGCACAAACACCAACATGTTGAAAATAAACAATAATTCACTATGGCACGGCGCATGCAAGGGAAAGGGCGCAAGGCCGGCTTTGCCCCATCAGGTTGTTCAACGGGGATGCGGGCCGCGCAACGGGAAGCCGGGGGGATTCGGTTTCGCGCAAAGAGCGAACTTTCTAAGTGGGGACTATCATGGAACTGCCATCACTCGTATTGATCAGCCGTCAGGACGCAATTATGCGTGAGATGGATGTGACCGCGAATAACATCGCGAACATCAATACGACCGGTTTCAAGAAATCCGGCGTCATTTTCGAAGACTATATGACGGAAACCCAGCCGGGCGAGACGGTCGATTTTGTGATCGACAGCGGATCTTACCGCGATTTTTCTGCCGGACCGATCTTGCGCACCGGCAACGAACTTGATGTCGCGCTTGAGGGCGACGGCTATCTGCCCGTGCAAACGCCGAACGGCACCATGTACACCCGCGCCGGCGCATTCCAGCTTAATGCCGAAGGCGAGATCGTGACCGCTTCCGGCTATCAGGTCATGAGCGCCGACGGTTCGCCGATTGTCATTCCGCCCGAAGCCACCGACATCCAGATCGATAAGGAAGGCACCATTCGCACCAATCAGGGCGAGGCGGGGCGGCTGCAGGCCATGACCTTCAAGCAAGAACAGAAGATGGAAGAATACGGCAACGGTCTGTACCGCACCAACGAACCGGGCACGCCGAGCGAGACGACCCGGATCGTGCAGGGCTCGCTTGAAAAATCGAACGTCGAACCGGTGGTCGAGATGACGCGCATTATCGAAGTGCTGCGCTCCTACCAGTCGGTCGGCAAGGTATTGGATGCTGAAAACGAACGGCAGCGTAATGCGATACGCATCCTCGGCAAAACGACAATCTAGGGAGGACCACCATGAGAGCATTAGCAATCGGCGCGACGGGGATGCTGGCACAGCAGCTTAACGTCGAAGTCATATCGAATAATATCGCCAACCTTTCCACCAGCGGCTTCAAACGCCAGCGCGCGGAATTCCAGGATCTTCTGTACCAGAACCTGCGCCGCGTGGGCTCCGAATCCTCGTCCGCCGGCACGATCGTGCCGACCGGCATCCAGGTCGGTGCGGGCGTCAAGGCCGCCGCGGTCTATCGTATCAGCGAGCAGGGCAATATCAGCGTTACCGACAACCCGCTCGACCTCGCGATCAGCGGCAAGGGCATGTTTCAGGTCCAGCTGCCCGACGGCACCACGGGCTACACGCGCGCAGGCGCGCTGCAGCTTGACGCCACCGGCCAGATCGTGACCAGCGACGGCTACCCGATCACACCCGCGATCACCGTACCCGAAGACGCGATTGACGTGACCGTCAATGCCGCCGGGCAGGTGCTTGTGAAGGTCGATGGCCAGACCGATCTTTCCAATCTGGGCCAGATCCAGCTCGCGACCTTTCCCAACCAGGCCGGGCTCGAAGCGATCGGCGACAATCTTCTGATCGAAACGCCGGCTTCGGGTTCGCCCACCACCGGCAACCCGCAGGATGCAGGCTACGGCAAGCTCGTGCAGGGTTCGCTTGAAACATCGAATGTCAACATCGTGTCCGAAATTACCGATCTCATCACGGCGCAGCGCGCCTACGAGATGAATTCGCGGGTAATCCGGAGCGCGGATGACATGCTCACAACCATCAGCCAGATGCGCTGATAAGGGAAGCGAGGTAACATCATGAACCCCGGTATCATCAAACAGTACTTCCGCCATCTTTCGGCACTGGTGGCCTTCATCGTCATCGAGCTGCCGCTGCTGGCCTTCCTGCTCGCCGTGCTCGGGCTGGTTGCGCCCGCGCACAGCGCCGAAGACACGCTGCCCGCGCTGCCTGCTGCCGAGGATGCGGCGGTGGAAACCGTGCAGCCGGTGATGCTGAAGCCCGCAAGCGAGATCGACCGCGAGGAGATCATGCTGGGCGACGTGTTCGCCAACCTGCCCGAAGGGATCGACCGCCCGCTGGCGCGCGCGCCGCTTCCGGGCAAGAAGGTGGTCTATGATGTGACCATCCTTTCCCGCCTTTCCGCCGCTTACCGGCTGGGCTGGCGTCCGCAGACGCTGACCGAGCAGGCCGTGCTTTCCCGCGCCGCCAACACGGTGAGCAACGAGATGATTTTGGCCGCCGTGCACGATGCGCTGGCCGATCAGGGCCTTGAGGGGGATATCGAGGTCCAGCTCGACAACCGCTCGCTCGCTTTCGATTTGCCCACCAGCGTCGCGCCCGATTTCACGGTCAGCAACATGAATTATGACCCGGCCAGCAACCGTTTTAACGCCGACGGCGCGGTCGCGCCCGGCAGCAGCTATTTGCAGCATGTGACGCTGACCGGCCGCGCCGTGACGCGCGTCGCGGTGCCCGTGCTTGCCCGTGCGCTTGGCGCGGGCGAAGTGATCGGCAAGGACGATATCGCATGGATCAAGGTGCCCGGCGACCGCAGCACGGATTATGTGCGCACCGCCGCCGACCTGATCGGCAAGGAAATGCGCCGCGGCATGGCGGATAACCTGCCGCTCCGCGCCCGCGACGTGACGCCCGAACGCATGGTGCGCCGCGGCGCGCTGGTCACGATGAAGGTGAAAACCGCCATGATGCTGCTCACCACGCAGGGCCGCGCGATGGAAGACGGCGCGCAGGGCGATGTGATCCGGGTTGTGAATACGCAGAGCAAGCGCGTGGTTGAAGCGACGGTCGAAGCCCCCGGGCTTGTGAGCGTCGCGTCCGCCGCCGCAACGGCCCGCAAGGTGCTGGCTGCAGCCACGACCGAGATTGAATAAGGGGCAAGGGGGAGATCTACAATGACAATGCTGAACGTAAAGACAAAGACGGGAAGGGCGGCAGGGTTCCTGCTTGCGGCTTTCCTTCTGACCGGGTGCAGCGCGCTCGACCGCATCGCCGATATCGGCGCAACGCCGAAACTTGAAGCGATCGAAAACCCGACCCAGCAAAAAGGCTATATGCCGGTGAGCATGCCGATGCCGGCCCCGCAGCTGGGCGACCGGCAGCCGAACTCGCTCTGGCAACCGGGCAGCCGCGCCTTTTTCCGCGATCAGCGCGCCAGCCGCGTGGGCGACATTCTGACCGTGCTCGTTCAGATGGATGAAAAGGCCGAGATCGATAACGAAACCACCCGCGAACGCGATAATTCCGAAAGCGCGGATGCCACCAACATTCTCGGTTACGAAAACCAGCTGGGCGAACTTTTGTTCAGCGGCGCCGACCCGACCTCGATCATCGATAGCGGTTCGAAATCGAAATCGAGCGGCAAGGGTTCGGTGGACCGGGCTGAAAAGATCAGCCTGCGCGTTGCCGCCACCATCATCCAGGTTCTGCCCAACGGTAACTTCGTGATCCAGGGCAAGCAGCAGATGACCGTGAACTTCGATATGCGCGAGCTTCTGATCAACGGCGTGATCCGCCCGGAAGATATCTCGTCCGAGAACACCGTGAACTATGACCAGATTGCCGAGGCGCGCATCGCCTACGGCGGCCGCGGCCAGATCATGGATGTGCAGCAGGCCCGCTACGGCCAGCAGCTCTACGACATACTGTTCCCGTTCTGATAAGGGAGGAATGAAGAAAACTCAGGAATTTCAGGCGCATACAACAAGAACAACCGCTGCCTGATTGCCGCACCTGCACACGGGCTCCAGCTCCCCCGCGATCTCCCCACGTCGCCACGGACCCTGTGCAGGTGCGGTACCTTTTTCTCTTCAAGGCCGGGGACGTTACAAAAAACATGCGGGGGTGCCCCGCGATCTCACGTATATTTCCCGTGTCGCCACGGACCCTGTGCAGGTGCGGTACCTTTTTCTCTTCAAGGCCGGGGACGTTACAAAAAACATGCGGGGGTGCCCCGCGATCTCACGTATATTTCCCGTGTCGCCACCAACGCCTTGTGCGGGTGTACTTTTCAAGACGGACACTTGATTATCATGGTCATGCGGCCATGATCGGCGGCGTTTGCCGTATTGCTTGTTACATCGAAACCGGATGGGCAAAGCTTGTTGGCTTCGTTGGCGCAGTATTTCGGCGAATCAACGCAAGTGACCATGTATTGCCCGGGCCCCATGGGATACGAGCGAACCGCTGAAAACATGGCCTTGCTGTCGGTTGTGCTCACACAGGCCTGCAAGAACAGGCAACCGGTTATAACGAAAAAGAACGTCTTTTTCCCCATATCGTACCCCCGTCTAAAAAATCAATAAATCCAGGCACAGTCTCTTTTTCTATCCTGATGCTGGAAACAACCAAACATGCGGGGGTGCGATGCGAAACAATCAGGCTTCGCCCGGCTGCTTGCCTTCATACCCTTCGACAACCAGAACATCGGCTTCGGCGTGGCCCCTGCGCAGGCTTAGCGCATGCTGGTATTCCGGCGAATGGAAGCAGGCTTTTGCGGTTTCGTGATCCTTAAACTCGATCACGACAATGCGGCGGCGCGTTTTCCCATCCAGCGTTTCGGTCTTGCCGCCGCGTGTGATGTAGCGCGCATCGTATTTGCGGAACGCCGCCTGGTTCGCTTCCAGATACGCCTTGTATCCTTCGGGGCCGGTGACATCGATCATCGCAACCCAGTAACCCTTCACCATAGCCTTGCTCCTTTACGCGGAAAAAAAATCAGGTACGCGTCTGGCCGTTGCCGAAAACGCGGTATTGATGGGTTGTCAGCTCTTCCAGACCGACGGGGCCGCGCGCATGCAGCTTGCCGGTGGCGATACCGATCTCGGCGCCCTTGCCAAACTCGCCGCCGTCCGCGAACTGGGTCGAAGCGTTGTGCATCGCGATCGCGCTGTTCACGTGCGCGAGGAAATAATCGGCCACCATCGTATCTTCGGTGACGATGGCATCTGTGTGCTGCGAACCGTTGGTGTTGATAAAGCGCACCGCTTCATGCACATCGTTCACGACGGCCACGGCGATGACGGGCGCAAGGAATTCGTGGCCGTAATCGCATTCCGCCGCCAGCCGCGCGCCCGGCACCCGGGCGCACAATTCGGCCGGTGCGCGCACCTCGCAGCCCGTTTCGATCAGCGCGCGCATCACGTCCGTGCCGGTGGTATCAACGATGGCGCGATGCAACAGAAGGCATTCGGTCGCGCCGCAAATGCCGGGGCGGCGCATCTTGGCGTTGACCGTAAGCGCGACCGCCCTGTCCGGGTCGGCGCCGCTGTCGATATAAGTGTGGCAAATGCCGTCGAGATGGCTGAAGACGGGGATCCGGCTTTCGGTGCGCACCCGCTCGATCAGTGATTTGCCGCCGCGCGGCACGATCACATCGACGAAGCCATCAAGCTGCAGCAACGCGCCGACCAGCGCGCGATCCTTGCCCGGCAAGGTTTGCACCGCCGCTTCCGGCAGCCCCGCACCGGAAAGCGCCCGTTGCACAATGCCGGTGAGCGCCAGCACGCTGTGCCAGCTTTCGCTGCCGCCGCGCAGGATGCAGGCATTGCCCGCCTTCAGGCAAAGCGCCGCGGCATCGACCGCGACATTGGGGCGCGATTCGAAAATTACGCCAACGACGCCAAGCGGCACCGCGCGCTTTTCGATCCGCAGACCGTTCGGGCGCACGGTTTCGCCCAAAAGCCGCCCGACCGGATCGGGAAGCGCCGCAATGGCTTCAACGCCCGCGGCAATGGCTTCGATACGTTCGGCCGTAAGGCGCAGCCGGTCGAGCGAAGCCGCGGCGGCGCCGGATTTTTCGGCCGCTTCGCAATCGCGGGCATTGGCTTGCAGGATGAAATTTGCTTGCGCGCGCAAGCCTTCGGCGATGGCCGCGAGCGCCGCGTTCTTGGCGGTCGTGTCCGCGGCGGCAAGAAGCTGCGCGGCTTCTTTTGCCTGTCTGCCCAAAGGAACGAGCGGGTTGGCGGGGGGTGCTTCGCGTGCCGTGTTTTGCATAAGGCCCAGCGTATCAGCCCGCAGCGGTGCGGTGCAACTGATCGTAATGAATAAAAACGGGCTGCTTTTTTTGCCCCAATACGGCGCGCAGGCGGGCGGCATCGTAGCGGGCCACGCCCAGCGCAAGCAGCGTGCCCGCTTCATCGATCACGCGCACCATTTCGCCGCGCGCAAATTTACCCGAAACCCTGGTGATCCCCACCGGCAGCAGGCTTGGGGCCTTGGCCGGGTCGCGCAGGATAACCGCAAGGCATTCGTTGGCGGTGACGCTGGCGGTTGCCTTGCTGGTTTCGCTGGCGAGCCAGCGCTTGGTGGCATTGTGCTTGACCGGCAGGGCGGCGACCATGGTGCCGAGCGGATCATTTTTAGCAAGGCGCGCCAGCACGCGCGGCGTGCGCGCCGCCGCGATTTGCGTGCGAATGCCGAGCCCGGCGAGTTTGCGCGCGACCGCCAGCTTGGTCGCCATGCCGCCGCGCCCCATGGCTGATTTGCCTTGCGTCACCGCGCCGGTTCCGGTGCCGGTTCGCCAATCGATCAAGGGAATGACCTTTGCGCCCGGCTCGGCCGGCGGGCGATCAAAAACGCCTTCGATGGCCGAAAGCACGATCATGCGCTCGGCGCCGAGCAGCGCGGCGACGAGGCCCGCAAGCTCGTCATTGTCCGTGAACATCAGTTCATCGATCGTGACGCTGTCGTTTTCGTTCACGACCGGGAGGATGTGAGGCTGGTCACGCAGGCGCGCGAACAGATGGCCGATTTGCTGGTAATGCTTGCGGGTGTGGAAATCCTGCCGCGTCAGCAGGATTTGCGCCGCCGCGAGGCCGCGCTTTTTCAGCAAGCGCTGATAAAGCGCCATCAGCTGCGGTTGCCCGAGCGCAGCAAGGATTTGCCGCCCGCCGACCGGATCGCAATTGCGCAATTTTTGCCCGCTGCCCAAAAGCGCCCGCCCGGTGCCGACCGCGCCCGATGTCACCAGAACGACGAAATGCCCGGCCTTTTTCAGTGCCGCGATTTCCCCCATCAAACGGCCGAGCAGGGCCGGGTCCGGCGTGCCGTTCGCGCGGCTGAGCGCCTGCGTGCCTATCTTGATGACGATGTCCATGCGCGCGCCCGCTGCCGTCAGGGCGCGCCGCCGGCCGGTTCTTGCGCGGCCGGTTGCAGGCTGAAATCCTTATAGACCGGCGTTTCCGCGCCATCGTTCGCGGCGGCATCGGGCACCAGATCGCTCAGGTTCGGGCCTTCGTCGCGCCTGATCACGGCGCCCTGCGCCTTGTCGCGCAACTGCCGCATCAGCGCATCCTGCTTTTGTCTGTCGGTATCGCGCGCTTCGCCTTTTTGCTTGCGGCCATAGGGCTGGGCCACGTTGAAATCGGTGACGAAGCTGCGCGCAAGCTTTTCGGTCGCTTGCAATATGCCCTGGTCATGCACGCTTTGCCTTGTGCCGAGCATCAGGCCTTCGCGCCAGTAGGTGACCGTGAAGTTGCGGCGTTCTTCTACCGGCGGCAGGCGCGCGGCGTGGCGCCCTTCGGCCACCAGTTCGATATAAGACGCGCAAACCAGCGTGCCGTCGTTGTAGGTCGTGATTTCCGGCGTCAGCGTAATGCGCACGGCGGTGGTCAGCGCCGGCTTGGCGGTGGCGGCGCGCAGCGCCGTCAGGCCCATATCTTCCAGCACCTCGTGTGCGCGCTCCTCGACCTCGTTGCGGCGGATGCCGCAGGCTTCGGACGCTTTCGGATCGGTGATGCGCGTGTAATTGACCAGAATTTCAGTGACGCCATAAAGTGCCGGCGCGCCACCGCGCGTGCTTTCGGCCTGCGCCGGCGCCGCGGGCAGCAGCGCGGCCAGCAAAACCAGCAGCAACGGGGCGAAGGGGCGCAGGGATGGCCGGGCGATGTTCATGCCGCGACTATAATGCATCAGACGCTGACGGGGAAGCGGGCAGGGACGGGCGCGGTTTTGCGGCCCCGCTGTTCCGGCCGGTTTATTCCCGGTCGTCGGCGTGGGTGCGTTCGAGCCGTTCGTGGCGTTCCTGCGCCTCGATGCTCAGCGTGGCGACGGGGCGCGCATCAAGCCGCTTGACGCCGATCGGTTCGCCGCTTTCCTCGCAATAGCCGTAATCGCCGCTTTCGATGCGTTGCAACGCATCGCTGATCTTGCTGAGCAGCTTGCGCTGGCGGTCGCGCGCGCGCATCTCGAGCGCCACTTCGGTTTCCACGCTGGCGCGGTCGGCGATATCGGGTTCCTGCAAACCGCCTTCGTCCTGCAGATCGTGCAGCGTGTCGGCGGCTTCGCGCAATATCTCGTCCTTCCACTTCACAAGCTTCTGCTTGAAGTAGGCCAGCATGACCGGGTTCATGTAGGCTTCTTTTTCGGTCGGCTTGTAATTCTGCGGCACTGTCACAATCGTCATCAGGGACCCTCGGGATTCGGAATAAATGAAGTGGGGCGGGAGTATAGAAAGGGGCCGAGGCCGAGGCAACCGCCTGCGTGCCTTGTTAATACGCTGTTTTATATGAATTTATCATGCGATGGCCAGTTTGGCGGCCCGGGTGCCGCCGGGCGGGCCCTTGTCGCCATCGGCCTTCGCGCCGGGATCGCGGGTGGGGGTGGCATTCGGCGGGCCGTTTTTCTTACGCAGCGACATCCATGTTGCGGCTGCGCCGAACGCAAGGCCAACCGGCATCGCGACCGGCATGGCAAGAACGCCGAGGATACCAAGCGTACCCATTGTCCATGCTCCAAGCATAAGGGCGGCGGTGCCGGGGCCGATTTTGCCGTCTTTCAACATCATCGCGGTGACGGCCATGCTTGAAAGGGCCATCACGCCTATCATTGGCAAGGCACCAGTGAGCGCGAGCGCCCCGCCCTTGACCATCATACCGACGCCGAGCACGCCAAGAATGTTGAAAATGTTCGAACCGATCAGATTGCCGGCGGCAAGATCGTGGCGGCCTTTCGCCAGTGCCGCGATAGAAACCGTGAGTTCGGGAAGCGAGGTGCCGACCGCCGATATCAGACCGACAACCGCAGGCGCCCAATGATAGAGCGCCGCGAGCGCAAGACCGCCGCCGACCATGAGGTTTGCGCCAAGCACAAGCAGACCAAAACCAAGCCCGGCCATAGCCAGCGATGTAAGCAGATTGCTTTTTGCGCCATGATGTTCCGCTTCCTGTGCGGCGGTCTTGTCTCGCGTTAGCCACGATTCGCCCCAGCGCGCCAAGATATAGGCACCCAGTCCGTACATGAAATATTTTCCCACCACGGGTGTAAGACCGCCAAGCCCGGGAATAAAAGCAAAAGCAGCAAGCGCAAGAAAGGCGGCAGGGAAAAAGATTTTATCCACCAGCGAAGTATGTTTGCCTACACCGACGGTGCCGGGATCATGCTTGGTTGTTTCAGCACCGCTTTGCTGAAAGGCGGTTTCTGTGCCGCTCCTATTTCTTTTCCGGCCGCTGAAAAGCCGCCCCAGGCCGCGGCGGATGCTATCGAAGATGACGGCGGTTGGAAGGATCAGCCAGTAGTTTGAGAAATTCGAGCCAGCGACATTTATGAGCGCCTCCGCATCCGCGCCGGAACCAATAAAGCCGACGCTGGAGGCCAGTTCGGGTGAAGATGTACCGAAGCCGAGCAACACGATGCCTGCCAGCACCGGAGGAATGCGTAGCTTGTGTGCAATGTTCAGGGCGTGGTCGATCAGCATGCTGCTGCCGTATTTGAGCAGCGCAAGGCCGGAGAGAAGGCCAACGGCTGCTGCCATCGGGCCTGTCAATGTCATGGCTGCTACGGCCGCTGCGGCCGCGCTGAATATCCCGGCCCATTTTAGCCATTTCGGTGCGCTGTCTTCGGGCCAGAACATGGATGCCACAGCCGCAGCAGAAAGCCCTAGCGCCAAAAGGCCTATGGCCGGCGCGCCGAACATCGTCACGAGTAATGTTGATAATGTGGTTGCGCTGCCTATGGCGAAGGCTTTGGCCGTTGCGAGAGCGCCCGCAGCGGTGCTTGAGAGAAGGGATAAATCAAAATGCTCCATGCCCATTATTACCAATATAAAATAGTTAAGTATTAACAAATGGTAGCATATTTCGGAACCGGAGTCATGCGGGATTCAAGCGGGATTGCTTGCATGCCTGCCTGTGTCTGGGCGGGACAAAAGCACGAGCAAAATAAATAGACAAGCAGGTTAATACTGCCGCCGTCACGGTGGATATTTACGGTTAAAGACGGCTGTTTCAGGGTGCGTATTTGGCCAATTCGACCTGCGCGCGCAGATCGATTTCATCAAGGATGGCGGTGAGCTGCGGGTCGGAGATTTGCGGGCGGCGCTGGCTGATGACGCGCGCGAGCTGCATCAGCCTTTCCTTGGTCAGGCCGCCGGCCAGAAGTTCGAGCCGCAAATTATCGAGCAGATCGAGCAGATCTTTTGCGCGCGCCTTGCCGCGCGATGCGCGGGCCAGCGCGTCTTCGACTTCCTGCGCGCCAAGCACGGCGCCGACGCTGTTGATCGCGCCCGCGCCCGTCGTCGGGCCCGCTTCGCTGGCCGCGCCGGTTTCATCGAGATGCCCGGAAAAGCCGCTGCCGCGGCTTCCGCCGGCCTTGCTCGTACGCTTCACGGTTTCCGTTCTGCGCACGCCGCGTATGCCGTCAATTTTATTGATCAAGATTTCCCCTTCTTATGCATAAAACGATCGGCTGATCGTTTTATGTTTGATCGTTGTTCCGCTTTTTATTCCCCTTGCGCGCGCCCGCGCCGAACCTTGCATCATGTCCGGGATAGCAGATCGCGGCTACATTACAAACCTTATGCCTGCATCTTAAACAATTCATAAACATATGTCATATCAGGACCTTATTGGCCCGCCTGGCGGGGCCGCCGGGCCGTTTTGCGGGCGGCAAAATCTGCCGCCCCGGGGGCTGGAAAACAAGCATTCCTTGCCCCGCAGGGCCCGGGCTTGCCGCCAAAGCCTATAAAAAACCTTTCCAAATCAGTTGTTTATGACCGCGCCCGGTTTGGCACGGTTATCGCATTGATCACGGCGGAGGAAGAGGGAGCAGCCATGTCCGCCGTAACATTCATTAAGTCGAAATTTTCAAGACCAACCCACCCCCTGGTTCGGAAGTTTTGCCGCGCCATCCAGGATCCCTTCCTTGCGGCCGCAGCCATGGCGTTCCTTCTTCTTTCTCTTTTTGCACCGGCCGCGCATGCGGCTTCGCGCCTCAAGGATATCGTCGATGTCGATGGCGTGCGCGATAACATGCTGGTCGGCTACGGCCTTGTGGTTGGTCTTAATGGTACCGGCGACAGCCTGACCAATTCGCCCTTCACCGAAAAAAGCCTGATCGGCATGCTCGAACGTCTCGGCATCAACACCCGCGGCGATAATTTGAAAACCAAGAACGTCGCGGCCGTGATGGTCACGGCCACGCTGCCGGCCTTTGCCGCGCAGGGCGGCCGCATCGACGTTGCCGTCTCCACGCTCGGCGACGCCAAGAGCCTTTTGGGCGGCACATTGCTTGTGACGCCGCTGCTCGGCGCCGACGGCGAAGTTTACGCGGTCGGGCAGGGCGCGGTTTCGACCGGCAGCGCTTCGGCCGAAGGCGCGGCGGAAACCGTTACCAAGGGCGTGCCCACATCGGGCCGTATCGCCAACGGCGCGATTGTCGAGCGCGAGATCGATTTCCGGCTCGCCGACCTTAATGTGCTGAAATTCACGCTCAAGAACCCGGATTTCACCACGGCGCAGCGTATCGCCGCCGCGATCAACGAATATCTGGCGCAGGTCAGCGCCGAGGCGACCGATAACGCCACCGTACGGATCGTTGTGCCGCAAGACCGCCGCGGCGACCAGATCGCGCTTTTGACCGAACTGGAACAGTTGCAGGTCGTGCCCGACCAGATTGCGCGCGTCGTGATCGACGACCAGTCCGGCATAATCGTGATGGGCGAAAATGTTCGTATCAATACGGTCGCGATCGCGCAAGGCAACCTGACCATCCGCATCACCGAAACGCCGCAGGTCTCGCAGCCGCAGCCTTTCACGCAGGCCGGCCAGGCCGGCGCGCAGGCGGGTGCGATTGGCGCCGTTACCACCGTGGTGCCGCGCAGCAATGTGGAGATCAATGAAGACGGTGAAAAGCGCATGACCGTGCTCGCTTCGGGTGTGAGCCTGCAGGAACTGGTGCAGAGCCTCAACGCGCTCGGCATCGGTCCGCGCGACATGATCTCGATTTTGCAATCGATCAAGGCCGCAGGCGCCCTGCAGGCCGAGCTTGAGGTGATCTGATGAGCATCGACGCCATAGGAGCAACCCCGCCGGTTGATATCGGCATGGTCATGGATCAGGCGCTGGCGCCCGCGGGCAATCTGCGCGGCCATCGCGCCGCCAACATGGCCGAAATTGACAAAGCCGCGCAGGATTTTGAAGCGATGTTTGCCGCGCAAATGTACGCGCCGATGTGGGAAGGCATTGAAACCGACGGCGATTTCGGCGGCGGCCGCGGCGAAGAAGTGTTCCGCGGCTTCATGATCCAGGAATTCGGCCGCATGACGGCCCGTTCGGGTACGCTCGGTGTCGCCGACCATGTGAAGGCGACCATGATCGCGATCCAGGAAGGGAAGCACTAATGGCTGCGCATATTAACCCGTCCGTGAAAATTCCGTCGCGCCAGAAGAAGGCCGAACCGTTGCCGACCGCGCATCTGATCGAAACCATCGACGCGCTGGTCGATGTGCTCGATGCCGAACCCGCGCTGCTGGCCAAGCGTGCGCTCGAAGACCACAAGGATTTACTGCATCGCAAGCAGCAGCTGATGCTGGATTACAACGCCGATCTCAAGGCGCTGGCGCAGACCCCGGCCACGTTCGCTGCGCTGCCCGACAAGGCGCGCACGCAGCTGACCGAAGCCAACAGCAAGCTGAGCGGCGCGGTGCAACGCAACCAGATGGCGCTGAAGGTCGCGCTGACGGCGACCGAACGGCTGGTGCAAAGCATCATCAAGACCGTGCGCGACGAAGCGCAGCCCAAGCAATCCTACGCCAATCTGCAGCATCAGGGCGGCGTCGCCTACAAAGCCAGCATCAAGCCCGTCGCCTTCAACCACACCGTTTGAGACAACACGAAGCAGGAAAAAAGAAAATGGAAAACAACGCTTCACAGCCCGCCGGGCAAACTTCCCTCTCGCTGCTCGCCGGCGCTTCGGCCGCTGCGTTGCGCCCGGAAGGCTTCGCGCCGCACGGCGGCTTCGCCGATCTTCTGGCCGCGACCGAGGTCAAGGCCGATGCGCGTCCCGTCCGCGCGCAGGATAACGACCGCGATGACGGCCGTGACGCCGCCAAGGCGCAAGACCAGCGCGACGATTTCAATGCCGCCGGCCGCAAGGTGACCGACCAGGACCGCCCGGAAAAGGCCGATCGTGACCGCACCGCACCGCAGGCCAAGAACCGCCGCGAGGGCATCGATAATCATGGCCAGCAACGCCGCGCCGAAGTGCACGAACGCAACGAGGCCCGCAAGGCCGCGCATGCGCAGGCGCGCGAAGATGCGCATTGTGCCGTCAAGGAAGACGATAAGGTTGTGACCGATGAAGCGGAAGAGCCCGTCGATATCACGGAAGGCGAAGAACCGATCGCGCTTGAGGTTGAACTCGCGCTGCTGCCCGAAGAAGGCGAAAAAACCGAAGAAACCACCGGCGAAAACCTGACCGCCTCCGAACAGCCGGAAGAAGCCGCCAAGCCGCTGCATGAACAGGCGCTGGCGCTGATAAGCGGTCTGTTCCACCGCGAACATCATGCCGGGAAGGAAGAAAACGCCGAGGCGACCGTTGTTACCGAGCAGGAAGGGGAAGGCGAAGCTGCGCCCGCGCTTGAGGAAAAGACGGCCGATGCGTCCGAACAAACGGATGCCGCAAAAACGGATGAAGGCAATAAAGGCAAGAACGCGCAGGGCGAAGGCGAACAGATCGACGCCGGCGCATGGGACGAAATTGCGGGCACGCAGGATGCGGGCGCGAAAAAGGAAACCGCGAAAACCGACCGCGCCCGCCCGGCCCCTTCGCCGCATATCGAAGCGGCGGTGAAACAGGATGCCGCGCAGACAACTACGCAGGCCGCCGTGAAGCTGGCGGATGCGGCGGCACAGATCGAAGCGCTGCGCAACGGCATCCGGCAGCAGGCGCAGGAACATTTGCAGGCAACCCGCAGCGCAGACCCTGCGGCCGCCAAGATCGACCCCGCCGGCAACCTTGCGGCGGCGGGCCAGAAAACCGGGCCTTATAATATGGCGAGCGAACTTTCGCATCTGCGCGCGACACGCGGCGGCACCAGCGGGCTTCCCGCGCCCGTCGAGCAAATCGCGATGCGGCTGCATCTGGGCGCCAAGCAGGGTGCGGACCGGATGACGATACAATTGCGCCCGGCCGAGCTCGGTCAGGTCGATGTCAAACTGCATTTCAAGGATGGCGCGGTGCGCGGCACCGTTGTGGCCGATAATCAGGCCGCCATGGATTTGCTCCAGAAGGATGTCCGGAGCCTCGAGCGCGCGCTGCAGGAGGCGGGCTTGCGCGCCGACCCCGGTTGTCTTGAATTCAGTCTGCGCGATCATTCCGGCAGGCAGGCGCAGCAAAGTGACAAGAACGCGGGCGGCAACGCCGGCAATGCGGGTGCAGGCCAGGGCGCCGTACCCGCAGACGAGATGGATGGTGCCGAGGTGCAATATATTACGCCCGGGCGCGTCAACATTCGCGTCTAGCACGCAAGGAGACAAGTTATGGCCGTCGATGCCGTTAGCAACCAGACCCTGATCAACGACTTCATCACGAAGCAGGAAGCCGCCGCTGCGGCCGAAGCCGCGTCAAAGAGCAAGGACCTGACCGGCCTGAATGCCGATTATGACACGTTCCTGAAGCTTTTGACCGCACAGCTCCAGTATCAGGATCCGCTCGCGCCTACAGATGCCAACGAATACACCAAACAGCTTGTAAGCTTTTCCGGCGTCGAACAACAAATCAAGGCCAACCAGAAACTCGACCAGTTGATCGGCCTGCAGCAGGGCGGCGCGCTGGGCACCCTGCTTTCCTATATGGATAAGTATGTCGAAGCGGAAAGCGATTATATCCCGCTGCAGGACGGCAAGGGCCAGGTAGGCTATACGTTGCCGACCGTCGCCAGCGATGTGAAAATCACGATCAAGGACAAGAGCGGCGTGACGGTGGCGACGCTCGACGGGCCCGCGACCGTGGGCCGCCATTACGTGACCTGGAACGGCATGAACGGCAACACGCAGCTGCCCGATGGCCGCTACGAGTTCGAAATCACCGCCAAGGATACCGACAACAAGGATATCCTTCTGAAGGACGTGTTTGTGGTCGGCAAGGTGACCAGCATCGCCAACGTGGAAGATGGCGCGGTTGCGCTGTTCCTCGGCGATCTCAGCCTGCTCGACACCAAGGTCGCCGCGCTGCACGCCACGCTGCAGCCAAACAGCTAACCGAAGCATTCCAAGGTTTTTTGCCGCTTGCGTCCGCCGCCATGCCCGCTAAACTGCGGCTCATGGCCAGAAGCACAGGAAAAAAGGCGAAAAAACCCGCCCCCAACACGATGTGGGGCGGCCGCTTTACCGTTCCGCCCGCCGCGGCGATGACCGCGATCAATGCTTCGGTTTCCTTCGATAAACGCCTCGCGGCGCAGGATATCGCCGGCTCGAAGGCGCATGCCGCCATGCTGGCGAAGAAAAAAATCATCACCGTTTCCGACAATGCCAAGATCCAGCAGGGGCTTGATAAAATCGCGGCCGAGATCCGGGCCGGAGGGTTCGTATTTTCCGACGCGCTCGAAGACGTTCATATGAATATCGAGGCGCGTTTGGCCGAGCGTATCGGCGAGCCTGCGCGGCGGCTGCACACCGCGCGTTCGCGCAACGACCAGGTCGCGACCGCGTTCCGCCTTTGGGTGCGCGAAGCGCTCACGCATTTCGATGCCGCGCTGGAGGATCTGCAAAAGGCGCTGATTGTCCAGGCAGAGCGAAATGCCGCCACCGCCATGCCCGGCCTGACGCATTTGCAGCCCGCGCAGCCGATCACCTTCGGCCATCATTTGCTGGCTTATGTTGAAATGCTCGGCCGCGACCGCAGCCGGGCGCAAGCGGCGCGCGCGCGCGGCAACGAATGCCCGCTTGGCGCGGCGGCGCTGGCCGGCACGCCTTTCCCGATCGACCGGGCGATGACCGCGAAGGCGCTCGGGTTCGCGGCACCTTGCGCCAATTCGCTTGATGCCGTTTCGGACCGCGATTTCGCGCTCGATTACATCTATTGCGCCGCCGTGACGGCGATGCATCTTTCGCGGCTCGCGGAAGAAATGGTGATCTGGTCCTCCCCGCAGTTCGGTTTTGTGCAGCTGCCGGATGCCTGGACCACCGGCAGCTCGATCATGCCGCAAAAACGCAACCCGGATGCGGCCGAGCTGGTGCGCGGCAAGGCCGGGCGCGTGTTCGGCGCGCTCGGGGGCATGCTGGCGATGCTGAAGGGCCTGCCGCTCGCTTACAACAAGGATACGCAGGAAGACAAGGAAGGCCTGTTCGATACCGCCGCCACCATCATGCTGTGCCTGACCGCGATGACCGGGATGGCGAAGGGCATGAAGGCGGACAAGGCAAGGATGCTGGCCGCGACCGAGCGGGGTTTTTTGACCGCGACCGATCTTGCGGATTGGCTGGTGCGGAAGCTGAACATGCCGTTCCGCGATGCGCACCATGTCACGGGGCGCGCCGTGAAACTGGCGGAACAGAAAAACCGCAGGCTGGACCAGCTTAAGCTGGCCGATTTGCGCAAGATCGAGCCGCGCGTTACGGCGGATGTGTTCAAGGCGCTTTCGGTGCAAACAAGTTTGCGGGCCCGCACATCCTTCGGCGGCACCGCACCCGAAAATGTGAAAGCGGCGGCAAGGGATGCGCGGCGGAAATATCTTTCCGCCCGGAAGGGCCGGGCATGACCGGCAAATTCGTCTTGCCCTGCATTACGCTGCTTTTGGCCTGCGCGCTTTTGGCCGGTTGCGGCAAACGGCCCGAGGATGTGCTGGCGCCCGAAGGGGCGGAAGCCGGCTGGTACCCGCATACATACCCCGACCCTACGACCGACCCGGCGGGCGCAGATTTAAAGAAATAATATATATTACAATACCATACATAATTTCCCCCCATGGCTTCGCGCAAAGCGCTGGCCATAAAAAACCCCCATTCTCCCGTTAAAAACTTGTGAACTTTCGCCGCCTATAACTAAGGTATGGGCGGGGCTTCCGGCCGCGTCGCTGTGATTCCCCCAATTTCCTTTCAGGCACTTTCGGGCTGCGCATCCATGGCATCAGAACCCAGCAGCAAACAGACAGAAGCCGTTCCCGGCGCCGGGCTTTTGCGCCTCGTCCGGCCGCTGGTATGGCTGGAACGCGCCTGGCCGGTTTGGTGGAAGTGCGTGCTTTTGTGCGGCGCCTGGGCCGCCGCCGCGCTTGTGCAATTTCATCTATACCTGCCGCCGTGGCTGCATGCGCTTGCGCTTTTGCTTTTCACGCTTTTGTTTTTATCGACCGCGCGCCGCGCCGCCGCGCGCCACAAACCGCTGACGCAGACGCAAGTGCAAAGGCGGCTCGAGCAGGCAAATAACTTGCCGCACCGCCCGTTCGACGCCGCGCTCGGTCGTCCGGTGAACGCAAGTCTTTCGCGGGCGCAAACCCATGCATGGGCGCGCCACGCCGAAGCGGCCAGGACGCTTCTGGCGGGTTTGCGCCTTTTCCGGCCTACGCTTTCGCTTTCCGGCAAAGACCCGTATGCGCTGCGTTATGCCGTGTTGTTCCTTTTTCTGGGCGCGCTCGGGGTCGCCGTTGCGGATGGCGGGCCGGGGCAGGCGGCGGCGCGGCTTGCCGGGTCGTTGAACCCCGCGATCGGCGGTGCGTTTGTGCCCGAACGGATTGCGTATGATTTATGGATCACGCCGCCGGCCTATACCAAGCTTCCGCCCATCGTGCTTGCGCGCGCAGGCACCGATGCCGGGCCGGCCGGACCGATGAAGGTTCCCGCCGGCAGCGTGCTGACCGCGCGCGTCAGCGGCAGCGAAAGCGTTCCGCAATTGCGCGCCAACGGCGCATGGCAGGATTTCGCGGGCAGCGATAATGACGCAAGCGGCGCGCAAACCTATACCGTGAGTGCCGTGCTGGATGAAGGATATGAAGTTGCGCTGCGCCGCGGCTGGCTTAGCTTCGCGCGCTGGCCGGTGCAGGTGGTGGCAGACCGGGCGCCGACCGTAAGTTTTGCTGCGCCGCCCGAACCGGCCGAGCATGGCGCCGTGCGCCTCGATATCGCGCTCGATGACGATTACGGCGTGCAATCACTGCGCGCGATTGTCAGCCCGACCATGAGCATGCCGCATGTGGAGGCCGACGAGGTGGCGATCGATCTTGCGCCGCCCGCCCCCGGCACGCCGTTGCCGACCCTGCTTTCGAGCGCGCAAGACCTTGCCGCGACCCAGCTTGCAGGCATGCCCGTAAGCATAAAGATCGAGGCCACCGATGCCGCCGGGCATAGCGCCGTGAGCGCGCCGGCCACGCTGACGCTGCCCGAACGCACCTTTACCCACCCGCTCGCGCTCGCGCTCGTGAGCGCGCGCAAGAAGCTGATCGACGGCGGCGACGACAACCGCGAGCCCGTCGCCAAC
This sequence comes from Alphaproteobacteria bacterium, assembly GCA_016124955.1. Lineage (NCBI taxonomy): Bacteria > Pseudomonadati > Pseudomonadota > Alphaproteobacteria > Alphaproteobacteria bacterium. Next base: position 86,417 of record WGMR01000007.1, read on the forward strand.
ATGATGGCGACGGTGGCGCGCCAGCCGCACAGCTATGGCGGCGACGAGGTTGTGATGATGGCGCTGCGCAGCGGGGCCGTGCGGCTCGTGCTTGATTACGACCCGGGCGCCATTTCCGCCGTGACCACGCTTTTGTGGCAGACCGCGCTGCGGGTCGAGGACGGCGCGCTCGGGCAGGCGGCTGAAAATCTGCGTGCGGCACAAAAGGATTTACAGGAAGCGCTTGATCGCGGTGCAACCGGCAACGAAATTGCCGCGCTGGCGGACCGGCTGCAGGAAGCGCTGGCGCGGTATCTTTCCGCCATGGCCGGCAGCATGGCGCACAGCGCCGCGCAGGGCGGCAGCGATGCGCTGATGATGGACGATGCGGCGCTTATGGGCGCGCAGATGGTGGGCGCGGATCAGCTGATGGCAATGGCGCAGGAACTCGGCGATCTGGCCGCCACCGGTTCGCACGATGCCGCACGCAAGTTGCTGCAACAGCTCGGGCAGATCACCGAAGCGCTGCAAGCCGGGCGGCACGGGCTGACGGCGGCGCAGGAAGCGGCACTGGCCGCGCTGCGCAATATCCGGGAAATTATGCAGGGGCAAAAGAAGCTGATCGACGCCACTTTCCATGCCGACGGCGAAACCGAGGAAAACGACGAAGACGCCGCCGCGCGCGGCGCGGCGCTGGCCGGAAAACAGTATGCGTTGCGCCACGAGCTTGGCGCGATGATCGAAGCGCTTGGCGCGCGCGGCGCGCAGATTCCGCAAAACCTGGCGGTCGCGGACCGGGCCATGAACGATGCCGCCGGTTCGCTCGGCGCCGCCGCCTTCAAACCCGCGATGGTGGATGAAAACGCCGCGCTGCTGGCCTTGCAGCGCACGCTCGATGACATGCGTGAAGATTTGCAGGCGCAGATGCTGACGTTGCCGGGGCAGGCGCAGGCGGGCGCGGGCAACAAACGCGACCCGCTCGGGCGCCCGGCTATGGGCGGTACGGCGGTGGATGACGGCTCCGTTACTATTCCCGACCGCCTGCAGATCAAGCAGGCACGCGAAATTCTCGATCAGCTGCGCGACCGCGCGGGCGACGGCGACCGCAGCCGCGCCGAGCGCGATTATATTCACCGCCTGCTGGACCAGTTCTAGCGCTAGAAATCGTGCGTATGAATTTCGTCTGCGCCGAAGAAATCCATGATAAGCGCGGCCGCACGTTCCGCATCGAAGCTTTTGCAGGTGTAGATCACGGCCGAAAAGAATTTCGGGCCGGTCCAGACATAGAGTGAAATGCCGCTATCGATCAGCGGCTGGAACGCATCATAACCCTGGTTATCCGCCTTGCCTTCGCCGCCCGGCGAAAATATGACGGGTGCGCCATAGGTCCGCAGCTGCATCGCTTGCGTGAAGGCGCTAAAAAACCCGCGCACCCGCACCTCGTCCATCGCGTCGGTATAATATCCCTCGACCAGCAGCCTTTGGCGCTGCACGTCCGGCGCGATTGCGTGCATGGCGGTTTCCCTCTTCATGATTTCAGCAACACATCCTTTGCCTGATTGATCTTGCTGGCGATATAGGTGGAACCGCCCTGATCCGGGTGGTTGCGCAGCATCATATTTTTGTGCGCGGCGCGTATGGCTTCGGCATTTGCGCCCGGCCCAAGCGCAAGGATCGCGAGCGCTTCGGCGCGCGTCATCGCGGTTTGGGGCGGTTCGGGAATTTTCGGCGGCGGCGCGGCGCGCGGCGGGCCCTGGCTGTGCTGTCTGATCGCCTGCGCCACCAGCTCTTCGCGCCATTTGGCGCGCTCAACCATCCATTGCCGGCCAAGCGCATAAATAAGCGGAAGCATTGCAACCGAAAAACCGATACTGATGTGCAGCGCAAGCCACGCTATGCCCCCGCCCGCCGCAGCCCAGACGAAGGTTGTAAGCGCGCGCGGCAGCAAGGGCACGCCCGTGCTAAACACGAACCGCAGAATCAGGAGAAGGACAAGGACGGCGCCGCCGCCCACAAGTATCCAGAAAAACATGACAAGATGGTGCGCGATTTCGCCATGTCTGGCAATAGAATAGAACCCGGAAAAGCCGGATAGAAGCGCCTAGCGCCGCACGCTGCAGCCGCCGAAGGCGATCAACGAACTGCCGCCGAAACCGGACATGGATGAACGGCATTCGATCTGCGGCTGCGGTTTGTTGGCGCTTATGATCAGCATCAAGGCCACCAGCAACGCGGCCCACACCATCACCATCGCGCCGCGCGTCGCCCACATCGCGATTTTTTCCTCGCGCGTGACCTTGGGTTTGTACACGAATGGCTTTACGGGCTGGGTCTTGGCCGGTGCGCCCGGCCGCGGCCCGTATGTTCCCTGCATGGTTGCCATAACGTTTTCCCCCTTGTTGGCGGTTGCCCGCTCTTCGATTCCCTAAACACAAGGTGCTTACTGTTATCTTAATATTATGCCTCAAAATAGTTCAAAAACCCCGAATCATGGAGGGCCATTTTATGCAAATGCCGTACATATTTGTGCCCGCTTCGGCATGGATTCCAGCGCTTTAGCCAGCCCGCACATTGCAGTGCAGCGCAGTTGTTGCATGAAAGGGCATGTATTGCGGCTTGTTGACGGGGCAAAAACAGCCGGTATGATCGCCGCCAGCGGTTGCAAGACAGGTGCACTACACGCAATGCATCTAAAATTGCAGCATCGGGAGAAAGCCGGTGCGCGGCCCCAGTGGTGGAATTGGTAGACGCGGCAGACTCAAAATCTGCTATCCGCAAGGGTGTGGGGGTTCAAGTCCCTCCTGGGGCACCATCCCGTCCGGACGGGCCATGATCCGGGTTATGTCGGGGGATACGATGAAAAAGCTTACAGCGATGCTTTCCGTGTTTTTGCTTTGCGGTTGCGCGACGTATCCGGTTTACGGAACCGTAAAGGGCGCGAAGGCCGAGAGTTTTATCGGTTCCGCCACAACCGCGCTCGGCGGCAATGGCAATATTACAATCACCAGCGATACCGGCGTGAAATGCGAAGGCGAATATTATGCCCCGTCTTCGTTGACCGGCGCGACCGCCGGGGAAGGAACCTTGAGTTGCGGCAACGGCCTGACGGGGCAATTCAATTTTGCCGGCACGACCTCATCCGGGCAGGGTTTCGGCACATTGTCGGACGGCAGGAAATTTGAATTTTATTTCGGCCGGGTCAATATCGTGAAAAGCCAGGAATAAGGCGTATTTTACACTTTCCCGCCCCTGCGGGCGGTCCAGATTTGTTCCATCTTTATGTAAGTGAAGGACGCCGACCAGGCGATCATCAGCAGGCCCGTGAGCGCTTCGGCCACCGCGATGGCGGCAAAGGCGCCGTGGGGAATAATGTCGCCGTAGCCGAGCGAGGTATAGTTGACGGCGGAGAAATAGCCGAAAGCACCGAGGCTTGCATCGAAATCGCCCGCGAGCGATCCGAGCGCGGGGAACATCGCGACCGCCTTCATCGCCAGCGCGAACACCCATATCTCGATAATGTGCCCGCCGATCAATGCGGCGACGATCAGCACCATCGCGCGCCGCCCCGCATGCCGTTTTTGCACCCACGGCAGAATGCGATCGGAAATCGCGAGGATCACCTCGTAATGCACCAGCAGCGTCGCCATAACGAGCGCGCCCGCGATGATCCAGCCGAGAAGATAGATCAGCATGCGTTTGTCTGCCCCGCGTCGTGAATAACTGGCCGTAGGGAAATTATAGGCATTGAGAGGATTTTAGGCCAGCCTTGCTTCAGGCGACTTCATCGAGCTTCTGCTCGCCTTCGGCCGGCTGCGCTTCGCTGCTTGCGGCGGGAAGCGGCTCGCCCGCCAGTTCACGCACGACATTCACGGCGCCCGCTGCAAACGCACCCTCTTCATCGAGCCCGCGGATATAGGCCGCGACCTTTTGCTGTTTTGCGATCGCCCCCGCGCGGTCGCGCAGCACGGCTGCGATGGCGGCGGCGAATGCATCCGTATCTTCGGGCGTGACCAGCGGCAGGTTTTCCGCCTGCCCGGCCAGCTTTTCGGTGATCATCGGCAGCTCGGTGCCGACGATGGGCGCGCCGTAATTGAGCGCTTCGTAAATTTGCGTCGGGAAATTGCCTTCCATGTTGGAAGAGAAAGCGAGGCAGGCGCAGTTGCGATAGAGCCAGGCGACGGTTTCGTCATCAATGCCGCGTGCGAAAATCGTGCGGGCTTCGAGGTTAAGCTGGTCAAAGACTTCCTTTGCCGGCTCGAAATGATCCATATGGCCGGTGAGCACGAGCTGCAGATCCGGAAATTCCGCGGAAAGACGATGCGTTGCGCGCAAAAGCATCGCAATGTTTTTATTGGGCCGGTTCTGCGTAGGGTAGAACAGGAACGGCCTGCCGCGCAGCTGCGCGCGCAACGCCGCGATTGCCGGCGCGGCTTCGTCGATATGTTCGATCGTGCCGGTGTTGAGTTGAGGCAGCGGAAAGACCCGGATTTTGGCGGCATCCACCTTCAGATCGCAGCGCGGCAGGTAGCCCGCGCTGAAGTGCGAATTGGTAAAAACCACTTGCGCTTTTTGTGTAATATAGCGGGCGACGCGCGCGAGCCCCGCATCGACATTGAATTCCCCGGTTTCTTTGTAGAAATGCGGGATGTAATCGGGCAAATAGAGCGCCAGCGGCTTTTCCAGTGTCAGCGAATCCATGAAGAAATAATAATGCGGATTGATAATGCCGACGGCGTGCGCATCGGCGTTGATGCGGTCGGTATGGCTGTAGAGGAAGCCGCGGAATGCCGGCGGCACCAGCTGGCTCGGCTGCAGGCGGGCGAACTTTTTCCGGAGGCGTCCGCGCCGCGCCATGACATAGGCAAAAACCTTGCGCGCGAAACGCAAGCCGCGCAGCAGAATCTGTCCGGCTATGATAATAAGCCGGCGGATACGCGGGCCGCGCCGCGCGAGCGTAAGGCCGAGTCTCAGCAATTTTTCCTTCAAGCCGCGTTCAACCACATCGACGCGGTGCCTCAACCCTTCGTGCGGGTTCACGCCGCGCGGCAACGCCATACCGGGGCGGGCGGGCAGCGCTTCATCCCCTTCGACCGGCATGATGCGCAGGCGCGCGCTGTCCGGTCCGCCGGGCGTAAAGAACCCGTGTACATTCGCGGCCTCGGACGCATAGGCGGTGATTACGACTTGCAGTTTCGTATGTTTCAGAAGCGCGTGGCAAAAACGGCGCATGACACGGGGAATGCCGTCGGTCGCGATATAGCTGCCGTTTTCGAACTTGATGCTTCGGTGCGGGTAATGATCGTAGATATAGATACGTTTTTGCGTTTCATCGGCGCGGTCGGCCGCGTTCAACACGACCGGGCGTGCCGTGTTGCGCGTTTCCGGCTTCAACAGGCGGGCGAATGTTTCATCGAACAGCGGGTTGACATGTTCGGGCGTATAAAGTTTGCGCACCTCGCCCTGGGACGCGATAACCTCGTTAATATAGCCGCTGTCGCCGGCCAGCAAGCGCCGCGTTTTGGCGTGCGCTTCATCCTCGTTCTGCGCCCGTCCCGGCGCCTTGCCGCCGAAATAGCGATCGAGCAGCGAACCGGGCATAAAAACAACGGGCCCGCCCGCAACCATCATTTCAATCGGCGGCAGGTAACAAACATCGCGCTCGGTATAGGTGTAAAGCAGTCCGGCGCTTTGCTTATAGGCCTGCAGGTGCCGTTCGCGCGGCAAGGTGCCGACGATTTGCGGATCTTCGATATCGCTCCGCATCTGCACGCCATAGAAACGGAAATACCGCTGCGGGAAATTGCGCTTCAGGTATAGATAGTGGTGGCGGTAATAGATGTTATCGATATTCGGGCACACCGCCATAATTTCGGGCTTATGTTCGCCTTGTGCCCAGGTATCCGTGAGCGCAAGCGCGTCCTGCCCAAGATGGTAAGGCACGGGCACGCATCGATCGCGCAGCCAGGCATGCTCGCTTGCCGCCGTTAGCGGGCTGTGCGGCACGAACCAGAAATCGGGCCGTTCCGTCACCAGCCGCAGCGTGCCGAAATTGAACAGATGGTCGCTGAGCGGTTCGATCTGGCCGTAGGTGCGAAAGATAACCTTGCCGCGAAATACGCGCAGAAGCTCGTGCAGCCAGCCGGGATGGATGGTGACGATCATGACATCGAAATGTGCGTTGAGCAGCTCGCCAACTTCCGGGCTGACCTGATCGTAATAAAAATTGGTGCGCGACAATTTATCGAACACGTCGCGCGGCAGCGTGGTGGGCTGATGCGTATCCCATGCGAGGTTGGCGGACTGATCCGGCACGGGGCTAAGATAGGGGGGGTTGAAAACTTCGTAGCCCAACTGGCGCAGACGCGGCAGCTCGGTGCGCGTTAAAAGTTTGTGCATGCCGAGCCAGAAAATACGCATAAATTGTTCTCTGTGACGCCTGTTTCACCACCGCCATTGCCGCTTGCGCGGCACGGCATGAAAGCCCGGGGGATATTATGCCCCGGTTCTGCCTACAATCTCAAGTTCCGGCATCGGGAAAATCAGTTTGCCGCCGCGGGCAAGAAAAGCCTGTTCGCGCGCCACAATGGCATCGCGGAAATGCCAGGGCAGCACCAGAAAATAATCGGGCTGCATCGCATGCGCTTCGGTTTCGGCCACGATCGGGATTTTGGTGCCCGGCGTGAAGGCGCCGAATTTATCCGGGTTGACCTCGGCGATGCAGGGAAGCGTTTCGCTATTAATTCCGCAATATTGCAAAAGCACATTGCCCTTGGTCGAGGCGCCGTAACCGAGCACCTTTTTGCCTTCGCTTTGCAGGCGTTGCAGCAACTTGAGTAATTCTTCGCGTTGCGCGCGGGCGACTTGCTGGAAAGCTTGCAGCGGCGCCGGAGTATCAAGCCCGAGCCGCTTTTCTTCCGCCATCATCGCATGGATCATGGCGGTTGCTTCGGGCCATGGCGCGGCTTGCTTCGCGGCCGTGACCGAAAAGCTGCCGCCGTTAATGTCGTTTAACGCGACATCGACGATCTTGAGGCCGATTTTATCGGCCATGAACTTGATTTGCGCCAGCGCGTAATATTCCAGATGTTCCTGGCACACCGTATCGTAGGAGCGCGCGGCCAGCATGGCGGGCAGGTAGCTTTGTTCGAACACCCAGACGCCGTCATCCGCCAGCATTTCGGCCACTTCGCGCGCGAAGGCGCAGGGATCCTGCAGATCGTAGAACATGGCAATCGACGTGATGACGCGCGCCTTGCCGCCCGCGCCGACAATTTTGCGCGCAGCATCGGCGGAGAAGAAATCCTCAACCACCTCGATGCCCGGCTGGTAGAATTTGCGGAACTTGGCGGCCGAAGGATCGATCCCGAGGCGGCGAAGCCCTTCGACCTTATAGGCACCGAGCGTGGTGCCATCGTTGCTGCCGATATCGATTACCCAATCGCCCGGCTGCAGCGCGACGCGCGCGCAGACCGCCGCCACCTTGCCTTCAAGATGACGAACCATCGAGGCGTTGAGGCCCGAACGGTAACCGTAGGTCTGGCCGTACAACATGCCCGGCTGGTAGTTGTGCGCGAGCTGCACAAGGTTGCAATCATCGCACTGCACCAGCCGCATCGGCCCAGCGGGAATGTTTTCAGCCGCCGATTTGGGGAACACGCCGGTCAGCGCCTGCGTACCAAGGTCGAACACATCGGTCAGGCCGCCGCTGCCGCACAGGCGGCAATTTTCGATCGCGGTGCAGAAATCCTGCCCGGGGGGCCGGGTTTTTTCGGCAGTGGAGGGTTGCGACATCGGCTTCCGTTTTCCCGTTGTTCAGGCAGCAAGACTGCTTTTAGCGATGCGTGCACGCCGCAAGTCGGCTTCCACCATCATGGTGACAAGTTTATCGAGACCGGTTTGCGGCTGCCAGCCCAGTTTTTGTTTTGCCTTGCCGGGGTTGCCGATCAAAAGATCGACCTCGGCCGGGCGATAGAATTTCGGATTGACCGCCACCCAGACCTTGCCGGTCTTGCGGCAGGTGCCGACTTCATCGACGCCCTTGCCCTGCCAGACGAGATCGACATCGACCGCGCGCGCGGCCAGTTCGGCGAATTTGCGAATCGTGTGGGTTTCGCCGGTGGCGAGCACGTAATCTTCGGCGCTGTCCTGCTGCAGCATGCGCCACATGCCTTCGACATAATCGCCGGCATAGCCCCAATCGCGCTGCGCATCGAGATTGCCAAGCTCGACCTTGTCGAGCTGGCCGGTTTTTATGGCGGCGAAGGCGGCGGTGATTTTGCGGGTCACGAATTCGGGGCCGCGCAGCGGCGATTCGTGATTGAACAAGATACCGGCGCAGGCGAACAGGTTGTAGGATTCGCGGTAGTTGACCGTGATCCAGTGGCCGTAAAGCTTGGCCACGGCATAGGGGCTGCGCGGATAAAAGGGCGTCGCTTCGTCTTGCGGCACCGCCTGCACCTTGCCGTACATTTCGGAGGTCGAGGCCTGGTAGAAGCGCGTCTTAGGGCTGTTGTGCCGCACCGCTTCAAGCAGGCGGGTGACCGCGAGCGCGTCGGCTTCGGTTGTATAAAGCGGCTGGGTGAAAGACGTGGCGACAAAGCTTTGCGCCGCAAGGTTGTAAAGTTCGTCCGGTTTCAGGTCGGCCACAACTTGCTGCACATTGCCGTATTCGAGCAATTCCATGCCCACCATTTCGATCTGGCCGGCGATGCCGAGCTCTTCAAGGCGCCACATATTGTTGGCGGCCGAGCGGCGATGCGCGCCATAGACCGTGTAGCCCTTTTCCAGCAAAAGCTTGGCGAGATAAGCGCCGTCCTGGCCGGTTACGCCGGTAATGAGTGCAGTCTTGGCCATCAAAGTTCCTTCCAGAAATGCCTAAGGGTTATGCGCGCGGTTTTCTTTTTCTTGCAGGCCCGGTTTTGCGCTTTTTCGTGTTGTCCTGTTTCGCCGGCACGCCCGCATGCGGCATGCGCTGATAACGGTCTTCGAAGCGGACGATATCGTCTTCGCCCAGATATTCGCCGCTCTGCACCTCGATCATCACCAGATCGATCGCGCCGGGGTTTTCCAGCCGGTGGCGGTTGCCCGCGCGGATGAAGGTCGATTCGTTGGCCTTGAGGATAAAAACTTCCTTGTCATTGGTGACGCGTGCGGTGCCGCGCAGCACAACCCAATGTTCGTTGCGGTGATGATGCAGTTGCAGCGAAAGCGCCGCGCCCGGGCGCACTTCGATGCGCTTGATTTTGAAGTTTTCGCGTTGTTCCAGAACCGTGTAGGTGCCCCACGGGCGATAGACCGTGCGATGCAGGACCGCGCTTTCGTGGTTATCGCGCTTCAGTTGCTGCACAATCGCGCGCACATCCTGCGCGCGGTCCTTGCGGGCCACCAGCAGCGCATCGGCGGTATCGACGATCACAAGGTCTTCGACACCGACGGCGCCGACCATGCGGTCTTCGGCGTGGATGTAGCAGCCCGAGGTATCGTGTAAAATCGCTTGCCCTTCGATCCGGTTGCCGTCCGCATCGGCGGGGGCGAGGTTGCTGACCTCGAGCCAGGATCCGACATCGCTCCAGCCGATATCGCATTTGACGACGGCGGCGCCCTTGGCTTTTTCCATCAAGGCGTAATCGAGCGATACGTTCTGCGCGCCCATGAAGGCGCCGCCCAGTTCGACCGTGACGCCGCCCTTTTCCTTCAGCCTGTGCGCCTGCTCGACCGATTTGCGCACACCCGCGACGATAGCGGGCGCGTGGCGCTGCATTTCGGCCAGCAGCGTGCCGGCCGTGAAACAGAACATGCCGCTGTTCCAGAGATGGCGGCGCGAAGCGGCGTACTGCCGTGCGCGCTCCTCATCCGGTTTCTCGACGAAGCGGCTGATGCGGAAGGGCGCGGCTTTGAACAGGGTACGGATTTCGGCGCCGCCAGCGGCGAGCGCGACCGCACTGGCGGACGCATCCGTGATCGCATCGCCGGTCTCGATGTAGCCGTAACCGGTTTCGGCGCGCGTGGGCTGGATGCCGAAAGTTGCCAGCATGCCTTGCTGCGCCAGCGCGGCGGCTTCCGCCACCGCATCGGCGAAGGCCGCGCCATTGGCGATGATGTGGTCCGCGGGCAGCACGAGCAGGACGGCATCATCGCCGTGCCGTTCGGCCGCAATCAAGGCCGCCGCCGTTACCGCCGGGGCGGTGTTGCGCCCTTCCGGTTCCAGCACATAGGAGCTGGCGAGGCCTTGCCGCGACAGCGGCGCATATTCATCGCGCACGCGGAAATAGGTTTCGCGGTTGATGACGCTGATGATTTCTTCGGTATCCGGCAGCGCGGCCGCGCGGGCAAAAGTTTTTTGCAAAAGGCTTTGATTGTCGCCAAGGCGCATGAAGGGCTTGGGATCGCTGGCGCGCGATACAGGCCAGAGCCGCGACCCGGCCCCACCTGAAATAATCACCGGGATTAACTGTACGCTCATGAAAAACCTGTGTTTTTGGCGCGCCGCCCAAGGCCTGGCACCGCCCGAATATCCCTGACAGGCGTTATGCCATACGGGCAGCAAAACCTACAAGGTAAAAAAACCCGGCTTCATGGCATATTTATTAATAATATCAATTGGTTAGCAAATATACGGTGCGCGCAGGCCCTATAGTTTCCGGGCCAAGGCCAGATAAGGGCTTCGGACGGCACAAAAAGCAACAATTAGGCGGGCGCCGCGCCAGCCGCTCTTTGCTGCCTGTGGTGGCGCAGTTCGGCGCCGTAATGCGGATCGTCGGCGGCGAAGATCCGGCCGTGGCGGAAGATCGACGCGCCGCTCGCGGCGTCACTCAGCGTCGCAAGCTCGGTGTTGGTCAGGCCGCGCCTTCCTTCCTTCCATGCGCACATCAAAATCTGATCGCGCACCGTTTCCATCATCATGATGTAATCGCGCTTCATGCTGACCTCTTCGCGCAAGTGCGGCAATACCTGCATTTCAATTCTGTGGCGCAATGAAGCGCATTCGCCTACCGTCGCTGCGTGGCCGCGCGTGTGGCTTTCAAGAATCTGTCCCGGCGGCAACTGGCCGAAGGCCGCCAGAACAAGTTCGGATGCCGCCGCGTAATCGCGCGGCAACGTATCGTTGATATATTGGCCAATACCGTCGATCAGCGGAATGCCCGCTTCGGTCACGCCTTTGTGCATGCGCCGTTGCAGGCGGCCCACGTCGCTGACCAGCAACCCATAGGCCATGTAATCGATCACGTCACGGAAATTGGGCGATGTTCTGTACAGCGCTTGGATACCCGCCGCCGTGAGTTTGCCGCCGCTGAAAACGGTAACGCCACGCGGCGTTTCGCCAAGCAACGCCTGCCCCGCCGCCTTGCCGGGCGTGATTTCCGCGTTCAAATAGGCGATAACATTCTGGCCGCCGAGCCACGACCCTTGCAGGTTGGCGTCGTTCAGGTTGTTGCTGAAGCCTATGGTGCGCAGCTTGTTGGTTGCGATCGGCTGTGTGCCGCGTTCCGGGTCGGCATATACGGTGCTGCTGCCATCGCCGCGCACGGCGCTGCGCGAAGAGCGGTTGCCGATTACGCTATAGAGCGGGTAGTTCACAAGCGGATGCGCGAACAGGAACCCGATCGGGTTCGGGTCATCGTTGAAATGCTTGGCGGTGTAATCTTCGTAGCAACGTTCGAGCGCCCGTCCGACGCCGTCTTCGATCGCCTGTACTTGTGACGGCTTGTCCTTGTTCAGGAACATGATCTTGGCGTTGTTGTTGAACAGGCGCACCACAAGCCGCCGGAACGAAGTGCCGAAGTTGAAATAGTTGAACAGGTCGCCGCCCTGGAAGGTCATTTTGACAAAGCGGTGCAGGCCGAAACCGTTGATCGCCGCCGTGACCGAGCGCACGCCGCCGCGCAGCGAATCCGACATGCTGCCGCCTTCGAACCATTCGACATCGATGTTCAGCTTGCTTGTATCGACGCCGTCGTTTTTGAACAGACGGATGAATTCTGCGCGGTGTTGACGCAGGAAGGCCGGAATTTCGCGGTGAATGGCGTGGATTGCGCTTCGAGCCGCCAGCGAGCCGCCGCGCCGCACATTGTCGCTGTGCGCAACCTGAATGCACAAGCTGATTTTCGAAGGATCGCCCCCGGCGCAGGCAAGCAAATGTTGCCGGTATGCCGGCAGATGCATCAGGTCCCGCACCAGGCTGGTCGCGCTGCGCAGCGTTTCCGGTTCTTCCAGCAGCGGCGTGACATGCAGATGCAGGGACGGATCGACCATCTTTTGCAGCGCCACCGCTTCCATGACATTGCCCGCGCCCTTGCATTCAGCCAGGATCATATCCTGGAACATGTCGGGGTTTTCGCGCGCGAGCTGCAAGCGCTTGAGTGTATGATAGGCGATCGCGCGCGGATCGCTTTCGCTGTATGTGCGCAGCGCGCCGGTATCATCGATGTCGCGCAGGAACGCATCCGCCTGCTGTTGCAGCCAGCCCGGATGCTCCCGCACGATGCGCTCAAGCAGCGCCGTGCGCTCTGCCCCGGTTAGCGCCGCGTAGTTGACCGGCGCACCGGTTGCGGGATCCTGCGTGACCAGAAGGCCGATGATATCGGTGTACACTTCCGACGTTTCGCGCATTTCTATTTGCGCCATATGCAGACCAAATGCGCGCTGCTGCCGCATCAGGGTCAGCACGGATTTTTTGGCGCCGCCGCGCGTTGCCTTATGCGTGCGTTCCAGCCCCGCGCCCATGCGCGCATCGGCGGCGGCAAAAGACAATGGCTGCCCACCTTCCGTGCCGAGCGCGCTTGCCGTTGCCGCCGTGATTTGATCGAATTCGGTCTGCGTCAAGGGAATGTCGGCGCCCCCTTTGCGGCGGGCTTCGAGAAAGGCGAGCTGCTTGTCAAGCACGCCCATGCCGCGCACGAAGGCGGCATCGAGCGCTTCGATATCCGGATCGAGCGTTACGCCCGCGCGGCGCAATTCCGCCAGCTCCGCGTGGTACAGCCGCAGCGCCAGGCGCCGCTGCTGGATTGTGGCGAGCAGCAAATGTTCGGCCTTCAGGTTGGCGTTGCCATCCTTGTCGCCCATGGCCCATGAGCCCATGCGGAAATTGAGGTTGAGGTCGCGCTGTTCCGCCGCGCCGTAGCTGCTGCCGAAGCGGCGCGTGAGCGCCTGATCGAACGTATCGTAGGTGTCCGGCAGGTAGTTAAAAGCATTTTCCATCGTATAGAGCGCAAATTCCATTTCCTCGAACGGCGTAAAGGCGCGCGGCGCGCCATCGGGCCCAAGCGGGGTCAGTTCGGTGCCGAGAAAGCCACCCATAACGTGCTGCAGCCGTGCGGTGGTTTCCGCGGCGTGTTCCGGGCCGTGCATGGATACTTCGCGCGCCGCATCGTGCATGTCGCGCATCAACGACCATGTTTCGAGCGTATCGATATTGGTCGGGTGCTGGGTCAGGACCGGCATGAAGGCGGACTGGCTAAGCCCGTCAACCGCTTCGCGCGCGGTTTTGAAAACGCGCTGCGATCCTTCGTCGCTGTCTTTGATTTTAAAGAGAAGATGTTCGATGCCGCCCGGCACCATATCCGCCTTGCGCAGCACCGGCGCGCGCGCATCCCTGTTCGGATCGAAGTCCGCGAGCGCTTCGTTGCGAGCCTGGCGGCGTATATCAAAGAAATTTTCGCGCGCGAGATGGCCTGAAAGCTCCAGGATCTTGCCGAGCTTGGCATAGCCTGCCGTCAGAAGCCGCAGGCGCTGCGGGCTGTCCATGTAGCGCTGCACAAGGCTTTCGCAAGCGATAGCAAGCCGCGCCTGCCGCGCTTGCGCGGCGGCAAGCCCGTCTTCATGGCTTAGGCTTTCAATATCGGGCGCGTTCAGAACTTCGCTGATAATGACGCCAAGATCGGTCGCGAGTTCCGGATCCTTTTTGGCAAGTTCCGCCAGAAAGCCGGAGCACAACGCGCTTGCAATCTCTTTTGCGTCCGTCGATTGCAACGCAGCCGCATAGGCTTCTGGCGTTGGATTGCTGTCGAATGGCATGGACTATTCCTAAAAAATAAGTAACTGCCAAAAACGGACACTAGGGTAGAAAAAATATGCTCCTGAAAGCAAGCACCAGAATCTATGGTTAATGCGTGGATTTACGAGGCTTTTTGCATTGCAGCGCGGTGCCTGCGCAGCTCGGTGCCGTAATGCGGGTCGTCGGCGGCGAAGATGCGGCCATGGCGGTAAATCGCCATACCGCTGGCTATATCGCTCAGCGTTGCAAGTTCGGCCACGTTCGGTTCGCGCCTGCCTTCGCGCCAGGCCTGCGTCAGCACATTATCGCGCATGACTTCAAGCAGGGTGACAAAATCGTGTTTCACGCCGATCTCGTCCGCCAGATGCGCCAGCGCGCGCTGTGCGACATCGTGGCAAAGGCGGGCGCAGGTCTGCGCATCGGGCGCCTTGCCCGCGCTTTTCCCGCTTAGCATACGCGCAGGCGGCAATTGCCCGAGCGCGGCAAGCACAAGTTCGGCCGCCGCCGCGTAATCCCGCGGCAGCGTATCGTACACGTATTTCTTGATCGTGCCGATCAGCGGGATGCCGCTTTCCTTCGCGGCGTGCGCCAGCCGCTGCTGCAAGCGCCCGATATCGCTGACGATCAGCCCGTAGCCCATAAAATCCACGACATCGCGGAAGCTGGGCGATAGCGCATAAAGCGTGCGCGCACCCGCCGCCGTGAGGCGGCGGTTCTTGTGCGCCATTGTGCGCCCGCCCGCCGCGCGCTGCAGCGCTTGCCCCCCCGCGCTGCCCGGTCGCAGCGCGCGCGCAAGATAATCGGACATATTCTGGCCGCTAAGCCATGAACCCTGGATGTTCGCTTCGTTCAAATTGTTGCTGAAGCCAATGGTGCGGATTTTATCGGTACGCACCGGCACGGTACCGCGGCGCGGATGGGCATAGACCGCCTCGTCCCCCGCCGCAATGCGCGTGGCGCTGCGCGAGGCGCGGTTGCCGATGATGGTATAGAGCGGATAGTTCACGAGCGGGTGCGCGAACAGGCAGCCGATCGGGTTCGCCTTTACATTAAAATGCCGGGCGGTGTAATCGGCGTAGCATTTTTCAAGCGCGCCTTTGACCGCGCGTTCGACCGCATCGTTGCGCGCGACCGTGCCGGTGCCGAGCGCCAGTTCCTTGGCGCAATGGGTGAAGGTGCGTAACAGAATGCGCCGGAACGACGACACGGTGTTAAAGAAATTGTGCAGATCGCCGCCCTGGAAGGTGGCTTTGGTGTAATGATGCAGGCCGAAGGCGTTGATGGTGGCGGTAAAGGATCGCACGCCGCCGCGCAGCGCATCCGACATGCTGCCGCCTTCAAACCATTGCACGGTGATATCGATCTGCCGCGTATCAACGCCATCGGCCGCGAACAGGCGCGTGATTTGCGCGCGTTTTTGCATCAAGTGCGCCGGAACATCGTGATGCAACAGGTGAATGTTGCTGCGCGCCGCCGCCGTGCCCGCGCGCCGCACATTATCGCTATGCGCGACCTGGATGCGCTGCACGATGGCGGCAGGATCGCCGTTCGCGCACGCCATCAGATGCCGGCGGTAGCTTGCATGCTGCAATGTTTGCACCAGCATGGCGCCGGCGTTATTGAGCGTTTCATACTCTTCCAGGAGCGGCGTAATGTGCAGCCGCAATGCGGGTGAAACCGCGCGTTGCAGCGCCAGCGCTTCCATCATGTGATGGGTGCCGCGGCATTCCGCCAGAATCATATCCGTGAACATGCCTGCGTTCTGCGCCGCAATTTGCAGGCGTTTCAGCGTGTGATAGGCGATAATTTGCGGATCTTTGGGATCGTAGGCGCGCAGCGCGGCCGTTTCTTCGATGGAAGACAGAAATTTTTGCGCGGCCTTCGCAAGCTCTTCCGGGTGTTCGCTTGCAAGTTTGTCGAGCAGGCGGGCGCGTTCGCGTTCCGTCATTTTCAGGTATGCCAGCTTTTTGCCCGTCAACGGGTGGTGCGCCAGCAAATGTGCGACGGTGCGCGAATATTCGTTCGCGGTTTCGCGCAATTCAATGCGACCGAGTTGCAGACCGAAGGTGTGCGTGCGCCGCAGCAGCGAAAGCACCGCGCCTTGCTGCTTGCCGCCTGCCTTGTCGAACAAAGCCGAAAGCGCGCCCGCAAACATATCTTCCGCCTGCGCAAAGGAAACGGGCCGCGCCGCGCCCGGCGGCACAACGATATTTTGCGCGCCGGCGGCGATGGTATCGAAGCGCGATTGCGGCAGCGGGATATCGACGCCATCGCTTTCTTCGCGCGCAAGCCTGAGCGCCTGAAGTTGCGCCGCCAGTTTGTTTTCGGCCGTTTCAAAAGCGTTTTCCCATGCACCGCACGCCGCCGCGCCGGGGAAGGGGGGCAGTATGCGCAGCTCTTCACGCGTTAGCTGCAGCGCGAGCCGCCGCTGCAGCATCACGGCTTCGAGCAGATGTTCGGCGCGGATGTTGGAATTGCCATCCTTGTCGCCCATCGCCCACGAAACCAGCTGGTAATTCAGACGGAAGCGCTTGCGTTCCCTGGCATCGTATTTCTTGCCCCAGCGCCGCGCCAAAGCCTGATCAAAGGTGCCATAGACGATATCGAGATTGCGGAACATATGTTCCATGATATCGAGCACGAAGGCGGTTTCCTCGCTGGGCGAGAAATTGCGCGGCCGTCCGTCGGTATCGAGCGGGGTCAGCTCGTTTTCGGTAAAGGCGGCAAGCTCTTGCCGCAAGCGCCGCAGCGCCGCACCATCGCCGCCGCGCAACGCCGCCGCCCGCGCCGCATTATAGACCGCGCGCAAAAGGCGGCTGGTGGCGAGCGTATCGAGATTGGTGGGGTGCTGTGTCAGCACCGGTACGAAAACAGGCAAGTTTAGGTAATTGACGGCTTCGTGCGCGCTGCGGAAAACATAGCGGCGCGGTCTGTGCGTGCCGCCCGGGTCTTTCATGAGATAGAGCGTGCGTTCGATGCCGCCCGGCACCATATCGGCTTCGGCCAGGACCGGCGGGCGGTCGCCGCGGTCCGGGTTAAAGGCACGCAGCATTTCATCGCGCCGCGCGCGCCGCATATCGAAGAAATTTTCGCACGCCAGATGCCCGGAAAGCTCGATCAGCTTGCCGACCCGTGCCCAAGCGCCCGCGAGCGCCCGCCGCCGCGCCTCCATCTTGCGCCCGCCGCGCACATGTGCGCCGGCCGCCAGCGCTTCGCATTGGGCATGCAGCATTTCGCCGCGCATGCGGGCGGAAGCGAAAGCCGCTTGCGGATCGCTTTCGCCTTGGCTGTATGGCACGGGTGCGAGGATACGATCAGCCAGATCGCGCAGATCGGACGCCAGCGCGGGATCCTTGCGTGCCAGAACGGAGAGCATTTCGGCGCAAAGCGCGCGGGCGATATCGCGCGCATCGGTGGAGGCCAGCGCGGCGGCAGGCGTGCCGACGGCCTGGCTTCTGGAAAAACGGGTTTTTAGGGCGCGGGACAGGGGCATCGGGCAGATTAGAACGGCGCGACGGGCATTGCGCAAGGCGGTTTTTTGTGCCGCCGTTTCATGCGAAACGCCGCATGCGGCCGACCAGCCAGCTTGCAAGGATGATCAGGGCGGCCCCCGCCAGCGTTAGCGGCGTGGGCAGGTGATTCCAGAAGACATAGCTTGCCGCCACGCCCCAGACCATTTCAGTATATTGCATGGGCGACACGGCGGCGACCGGCGCGCGTTTGTACGCGGTGACAAGCGCGAGATTGGCAAGCGCGCCAACCACGCCGACGGCGACATTGAGCGCGAGATCGGGCCATGTGAAGGCCTTGCCGCCGAGCACGAGCAGCAGCCCCCCGGCGACAACAAGATCAACAAAGGACGGGTAGAAGGACA
Organism: Alphaproteobacteria bacterium; assembly: GCA_016124955.1. Classification (NCBI taxonomy): domain Bacteria; kingdom Pseudomonadati; phylum Pseudomonadota; class Alphaproteobacteria; species Alphaproteobacteria bacterium. The sequence goes on from WGMR01000007.1 coordinate 104,263, forward strand.
TTGTGAGCGACGGCTCCCCCTGCAACCTGCTGCGTATCACCAGCACCGAGCAGGTGTAGGACAAAACGAACGCCGCCGTCATGCCAACCCCGAGCAGCGTATCGCTTTCCAGCTTGAAGGCGGCATCGGGCTGGATGATGAGCAGCGTGCCCGCAAAGCCAAGCATCAGCAGCCCGAAGATCGCGCCGGTGATGCGTTCGCGCACCACAACCGAGGCCATGAGCGTTTTTACCAGCGGCGCGGTGAAGCAAAGGCTGTAGAACATCGGCAGCGGCAAAAGCCGGATCGCGATTGTTGCCGTGAATACGGCAACGAGGCCGAAGGCCGCCCGCAATAAATGGAAGCGCAGCAGCGGCGTTTTCAGCACGCCCCATTCGCGGCGCAAGGTGAGCAGCGGCCAGAACACGAACAATTGCGCACCCGCGACATTGGCAAACACCAGCTGCCAGACCGGATAGCCTTGGCCCACCAGCTTGAGGCAGGTGTCGGAGACCACAGCAAGCAGCGCGGCGAGCAGCGCGTAGTAGATACCGGGCGGCAGCGATGGCGGGGGCATGGGAGGGGCTTGTTCCATATATATGGATGTATCCCATCACTTCTATATGGTTTTGCGGCCCCTGTCATGCTGCGCGCTTGTGTTCGGAGCGCGCTTCCGGTTTAATCGGGGCGTGTCCGATAAAGACCGTTCAATGCCGTCTGCGCCGAAACTTCCAAGCAACCGTTCTTTCGGTTTCCTGTTCGCGTTTGTATTCGCGCTTGCCGGCGCGTGGCCGCTTTTGTATGGCGGAGCGGGGCGTCCATGGGCGGTTTTGGCCGGCACGTTTTTTCTTCTGGCCGCGCTGATTGTGCCGCGCGCGCTGGCGCCGCTCAACCGCGCATGGATGAAGCTGGCGGATATTTTGCACCATATCGTCAGCCCGCTCGTGCTCGGTGCGATATTTTTCGGTGTGATCACGCCTTGCGCGATCCTGATGCGGCTTGCAGGGCGCGACCCGCTGCGGTTGAAGCGCGACCGCACGGCTGCAAGTTATTGGATCAAACGCGACCCGCCCGGGCCGGACCCGCGCGCCAGCATGCCGCGGCAATTCTAGGAGCAGGGAAACGCAATGCTCGGTCTGATCAGGGAAATATGGGCGTTCCTGCGGGTGCGCAAAAAATTCTGGCTGCTGCCGATCATCGCCGTGATGCTGATGGCGGGTGGCATGCTGGTGCTGGCGCACGGCTCGGTGGTCGCGCCGTTCGTCTATACGCTGTTCTAGGCGCGCGGGCGCATGCTTATCCTCGGTATTTCCGCCTTTTATCATGATAGCGCCGCCGCGCTGGTGCGGGATGGGCACATCATCGCCGCCGCGCAGGAAGAACGCTTCACGCGCAAGAAGCACGATCCGGGCTTTCCCTCCCGTGCCATACGCGCATGCCTCGCGGTCGCCGGGGCGAAACTGGCGGATGTGGATTTTGTGGCGTTCTATGACAAACCGTTGCCGAAGTTCGAACGCTTGCTTGAAACCTACCTAGCGTTCGCCCCGCGCGGTTTCGGCCAGTTCCGCGCCGCGCTGCCGGTTTGGCTGCGCGAAAAGCTTTTTCTGAAGGATTTGCTGCAAAATGAGCTGCGCACGATCGACGATACGAAAATTTTCGATGAAAACATCCTGTTCAGCGAACATCATCTGAGCCACGCCGCCAGCGCTTTTTATCCCTCGCCCTTCGAGCAAGCGGTTGTTCTGACCATGGACGGCGTGGGCGAATGGGCCACAAGCTCGGCCGCGCTCGGACGCGGCAACATGCTTGCCGTCGAAAAGGAAATACATTTCCCTCACTCGCTCGGGCTGCTTTATTCCGCCTTTACCTATTATTGCGGCTTCAAGGTCAACAGCGGCGAATACAAGCTGATGGGCCTCGCGCCCTATGGCGCGCCGGTTTACGAAAACCTGATTCGCGAAAAGCTGGTGGATGTAAAGCCGGACGGCAGCTTTCATCTCGATATGAAATACTTTGATTACTGCACGGGCATGACCATGACGGGCCCGGCCTTTGCCGCGCTGTTCGGCGGCCCGGCGCGGGCCGCGGATATGCCGCTGGAACAGCGGCATATGGACCTTGCGGCTTCGATCCAGCGCGTGGCCGAAGATATCATGCTGAGGATGACGCGCGCGCTTGCCGCCGAATACGGGGGCAGAAATCTTTGCCTTGCGGGCGGGGTCGCGCTCAATTGCGTTGCCAACGGCAAAATTTTGCAGGACGCCGCGTTCGATAATATCTGGATCCAGCCTGCGGCGGGCGATGCGGGGCGCCTATCTCGGCCCCGCCTATGCGCAGGAAGACACTGAAGCGCGGCTGCGCGCCATGGGCGCAAAATTCACCGTTCTGGATGAGACCGGGCTTGTGCGCCGCGCCGCCGCCGATCTGGCGGCGGGGCACGCGCTCGGTTGGCATCAGGGGCGCATGGAGTTTGGCCCGCGAGCGCTCGGGAACCGTTCCATCCTCGCGGATGCGCGCAGCCCCGCCATGCAAAGAGCGTTGAACCTGAAAGTGAAATTTCGCGAATCTTTCCGCCCTTTTGCGCCTGCCGTGCCGCGCGAACATGCGCGGGAATGGTTCGGGATCGATTGCGACAGCCCCTATATGCTGCTCACGGCCGATGTCGTGCCGGAAAAGCGGCGGGCGATGACGGCGGCTGAGCAAGCCTTGTTCGGGATCGAGAAGCTGAACGTGGCGCGATCGGACATTCCCGCCGTCACGCATGTCGATTATTCGGCGCGGGTGCAGACGGTGCATAAGGAAACCAACTCCCGTTTTCACGGGCTTTTACAGGCGTTTCACGGGCTTGCGGACTGCCCCGTGCTGGTGAATACAAGCTTTAACGTGCGGGGCGAGCCGATCGTGGAAAGCCCGGAAGATGCCTTCCGCTGCTTTATGGGCACCGCGATCGAACGGCTCGCGATCGGCGACTGTTATTTGTGCAAGGAAAATCAGGACCCGGCGCTGGCAACCGACCACAAGGAAGGATTCGAACTTGATTAAGAAAATACTGATCAATGGCGCATTGATGATCGGCGCTATCGCGCTGGCGCTTTTGGGGGCAGAGCTTGTGTTTCGCCGGATGGCTCCGCGTTTCTATATGGATGCACAATCCATCTACCAATATATGTCGTATGAGCCGACGCGGCAGCTCGCGGATTACTGGACTTTCCGTCCGTCATCCACAATCAGGCAGGTTTCCATCTATCAGTATGCGTGCCAGCCCCCGGATCTGGAATATGACATGCATTTCACGACCAACGATCTTGGGTTGGTGCAAAAACACGATTTCGTTCCCGGCGCACCGGCGCTTGCGGTGCTGGGCGATTCATTTACCCAAGGCATGGGTGTGGCGCCGTGGTTTTATGGTTTCGAGGAAGATGCCGCAACCATCATGCCCGGCGGCTGGCAAACGCTGGATTTCGGATTGCAGGGATGGGGCACGACCGATTGGCACACCATCGTTGTCCATCACGGCAAAAAACTTAACATTCGCAAGGCGCTGTTCATTATGATCGCGCCAGACTGGACCCGCAAAAGCCATCGTTTGACGGAACGGCTTATTGCCTGCGCAAAACCCGGCGCGAAGTGCAATACTGCGAACGCCGGGCCCGAACCTTTCGGATATGTGCCGCTCGACCGGCCCATTGCGGACATCCTTGAACCCATACGCAACTGGACGCAGGCCGTGCCGCACGATTGGCTGACCTGTCTTTCGGGGTATCTGATGCGTCATTCGGTATTGTACCATTATTACCGCGCCCCCGACCTTGCGCCCGCCACCTTGCCCAGCGTGCCCGAAGGACATGTGAAGGCATTCGCGGACGGCACAAGCATGATGCGCGCCATGACCGGCAGGCTTGGTCAGGGCAATGTCGCTTTTGTCGTCGTCAATACGCTGCATGAAGCGCATAAAGGCGACTATCTTGACGAAACGAAGAGAATTTTGCGGGAATTGCGGGAAAGCGCCGCCGGACCGGTGGTTACGTGCTGGCTGGAAAAGAGCGATTTCAAACACATCGACCGCCATCCGAACGAACGCGGCTATGCGCGGATCAGGGCATGCGCGGCCGGCAGCCTGCGCCGCCTGTTCGCAAGGTAGTGCGGCAGAAAATCAGCGCGCCGAACAGGGGCGCGGGTTCGAAATATTCGCGTGAATCCCACGTTTTGGCGCGTTCTGCGGGCGTCAGCAACACGTCCTTGGTGCGTTCGATCGCGCGCGTGAGCGCGTGCCGTTCGGTCAGCCGCCGCATTTCGTTGGCATCGAGGATTTTCAGCCCCGCCAGCGCCGCATCGGTTTCTTCCGCGCTCATATTCTCGCGCTGCATGATCAGCGCACGAAATTCGTCCGGGTTTTCGTGCGCGTAGCGCAGCGCCTGGTCCCAGGCCGCAATCACGGCGGGTATTTGCGCCTTGTGGCTGCGGAATTCTTCTTCGCGCAGCGCCAGCACATCGATTACGGTCGCGGGTATGCGCGTGGTATCAAAAATGGCGTTGAAGCGCCGGTCGCGCAGGATGCCGGGCGCGAAGGGCGGATAGGTGACGGCGGCATCGATTTTTTTCTGTCGCAACGCCGCTTCCATGTCCGGCTGTTCCGTCGGCACCACGGTTACATTCGCCAGCGTCATACCTTTTTGCGCCAGCGCTTCGGCCAGCACCAGCATGCCGAGCGAATTTTTTTCCACGCCCACGCGGCGCGCGCGCAGCCCGGCGACGTTCGCGATGCCCGCGCGCGCGATAATGACATCGGCGCCGTTTGAAAAATCCTGCAGCAGCACAATTTTGGTCGGCGTGCCGGCGGCATGCATGGTCAGCACTTCGGTCAGCGTCATGGTGCCGCCATCGACCCGGTTGAAGCGGATCGCATCGCGAATCTCGGTGATGTCGTTGAGCACGACGAGGTTGACATCCACGCCCGCATCTTTGAAAAACCCTTTTTGCTGCGCCAGATAGAGCAGCTCGTCGCTCGGCCATTTGTTGATGGCAAGATGCAGCGTTTCATGCCCGCGCGCGATATAGCCCTGGCTGTGCAGCCAGGCGAGCGCGCCGGCGGCAAAGATAAACAGCAGCAAGATGGCAAGCAGCCAGCGGCGCATGGGTGCGCTCCGTCGGGTGGGGTGCTCTCTATATATAAAGTGTTATGTGCCGGCGCGGCAATCCACACACCTTTGCATGATCGCCCCCGCGGGCGCTTACGGGGCCTCCCGGGCGGGCCCGGCATTCGGGCAAACCCCTGAAAACCCCGTAAAAACGCGCGCGCCCGCCGGGTCAGCCGGGGCGCTTGCGCAGGGGGCAGGATAAGTTTAAAAGTCGCAACCTAGGTTTTTCCGCGGCCGCTCACCGCATAACGCGTCTCAGCTTTACGAAAGAATAGCCATGTTTGCCAACCTTCTGGGCCTGCTTTCCACCGATATGGGCATCGATCTCGGCACCGCGAATACGCTTGTGTATGTCAAGGGACGCGGGATCGTTTTGAACGAACCTTCGGTGGTGGCGATCGCGGAAACGCGCGGCAAGAAACATGTGCTGGCGGTGGGCGACGAAGCCAAGCTGATGCTCGGCCGCACGCCTTCCAACATCCGCGCGATCAGGCCGCTGCGCGACGGCGTGATCGCCGATTTCGAAGTGGCGGAAGAAATGATCAAGCATTTCATCCGCAAGGTTCATAACCGCCGCAGCTTCGCCAACCCGCAGATCATCATATGCGTGCCTTCGGGTTCGACCGCCGTCGAGCGCCGCGCGATTCAGGAATCGGCCGAAGCGGCGGGCGCGCGGCTTGTGCGTTTGATCGAAGAGCCGATGGCGGCCGCGATCGGCGCCGGTTTGCCGGTGACGGAGCCGACGGGTTCGATGGTCGTCGATATCGGCGGCGGCACGACCGAGGTCGCGGTGCTTTCGCTCGGCGGCATCGTGTATTCGAAAAGCGTGCGCGTCGGCGGCGACAAAATGGACGAAGCGATCCAGAATTATATCCGCCGCTATCACAACCTGTTCGTGGGCGAAAGTTCGGCCGAACGGATCAAGAAGGATATCGGTGTCGCGTGCCCGCCCGAAGACGGCGAGGGGCGGCAGATGGATATCAAGGGCCGCGATCTGACTACCGGCCTGCCCAAGGAAATCATCATCACCGAACGCCAGATCGCCGAAAGCCTGGCCGAGCCGGTGAGCCAGATCCTCGATGCCGTCAAGGTCGCGCTTGAAAACACCGCGCCCGAACTGGCGGCCGATATCGTCGATAAGGGCATCGTTTTGACCGGCGGCGGCGCGCTTTTGCGCAACCTCGATCTCGTGATCCGGCAGGCGACCGGGCTGCCCGTGAGCGTGGCGGAAGACCCGCTTTCCTGCGTCGCGCTTGGCACCGGCCGCGCGCTCGAGGAAATGAAGATCCTGAAGAACCTGCTCGTTAGCGGCTATTGAGCCGAACATTCGGGCCTTCATGTGTAAGGCCAAGTAGCCCGAGAATATAATCGTGGTGCTGCGCCAGCAGATTGAGGCTGAGCGCGAGCGTGACGGCAACGATCACCGGACGCACCCATTTTGCGCCGTGCTTCACGACAAGCCCTGCGCCGAACCACGCGCCGAAAACCTGCCCCGCCGCAAGCAATAGCCCTGTCAGCCACAGCACATGCCCGCCCGAAGCCAGAACCACAAGCGCCGCGCCGCCGCTTGCGAAATCGACGAGCTTGGTCATGGCCGTCGCGCGGCGGGCATTGAGCCCGAGCAGCGCGACGAATGCCATGACATAAAAGCTGGCCGAGCCGGTGCCGAAGAAACCGTCATAGAAGGCGATCGGCGGTACAGCCAAAAGCGCTACGGTCAAGATAGAAAAACGCTGCTTGCGTTCATGGTCGTCGAAACGGGGGCTGAAGGCAAACCATGCGGCGGCGGCGATAAGCAGGAACGGAATCAGGGTTGCCACCAGTTCGGGGTCTATGGCGGTTAGCGCCAGTGCGCCCGCCGCACCGCCCGCCAGCCCCGCCAGCATCAGCGGGATGCATGCGCGCCAATCGACCAGCCCGGCGCGCATGAAGCGCGCGATGGATGCGACGGCGCCGAAGGCATACTGGAACTTGCTGGTCGCCATTGCCTGCACAGGCCCGAGCCCGAGCATCAGCAGCGCCGGCAGCGTGACAAGCCCGCTGCCGCCCGCGGTCGCTTCGATCAGCCCGCCGAGAAGACCGATCCCGAACAACAACGGGATGTAAAGCGGCTCGAGCGTGAGGATTTCTGCGGGCATGAAGCCAGAAGCTTTAAAAGAAGGTGCGCCCGCGCGCAAGGGCGTAGAACAGCTTGCTACATAGGCGCGGCGAAGCGGGCGGGATTCTAAAGTATATAAGCTATATATGGCGCTACCGCAGCGGTTCCGAAAAACACCCCCGCGCCGCCGCTTACAAGCAAGACCGTATTGAGGACGAAGGCCGCAGTCTTTCCGGCTGCCGTTTGCGGCATGGCGCTCATCCAGTCCCATCTGGCGTAGCCCGCCGTTACGGCCACAGCCGCCGCCACAAAAGCGATCCCTGCACTTGTCAGAACCATGGCAATCCCATCAAGTTATCTTCGTTGCCGCGCCTACTATAGGCTTTGGCGGCGGTGGAAAAAAGGCAAGATTCTTTCCGGAGGCAAAAATTTACGCAGTGCGCGGGAGGATAAAAATCAAGGGTTTGGTTTTACCGTATTCCGGCCGAACGCAACATAGGAACCGATAGCCAAGCCCGCGACCCCGAGCGAAAACCAGATCGAAATATGCGCCGCGAGAATGGCCGCCGCCACGGCAATGGCGGCTGTGCCAACCAGCCTTGTGCCGCGGTTGGCCATCATTGCCGCGCCCGCGCCCGCAAAAATCGTTGCTATCAAGGCCCCTGAAACCATAGCCGGCTTTCCCGAAAAACCTGAATTCCCGGCAAAGTTACCGCCGCGGCCCCGGATGCGTAAAGCAAGTAAAGCGAAAAAACGGCCTTTTCCGGGCCGGGACCCTAGGGGGCGGGAATTATAGGCATTTTTCTTTCAGGGTAGCCGGGGCAGTTGAGTTTATTAATGGTTAACTGATATATGTATAAGTGAATCGGGCCTGAAACCAGCCGCCCCGACAATGGCTTGCCTATGAAACGCACACCCGGCCGTCTCGTCATTTTCGCGCTGCCCTTGCGGTTGTGGCTGCAGCGCTTTTCCTTTTTGCTGCTGATTGCGCTCGCGCTCGGGCTCATGGCGCTCGGCCGGACGGAGCCGCGCGCGATCGAGGATTTGCGCGCGCGTATCGTCGATGCCGCCGCGCCGATGATCAGCGCGCTGGCGCAACCCGTTGCAACCTTCGACCGCGCCGCGACGAACATCGCCGGCTATTTCGATCTGCATGCCGAGAATGCGCGACTGCGCGCCGAAAACGAACGGTTGCTGCAATGGCAGCATGCGGCGCAGGCGCTGATCGAAGAGAACCACGATCTGCGCAGCTTCCTGCATTTCAAGGCCGAGCCGAACCAGTCTTTCATCACCGCGCGCGTCATCGGTTCATCCGGCGGGCCGTTCACGCGCAGCATGATCATCACGGCCGGTTCGCTTGACGGCGTGCGCAAGGGCATGGCCGCGCTCGCGCCCGGCGGTTTGATCGGCCGCGTGACGGAAGTGGGCGCCTGGTCGGCGCGCATCATGCTTTTGACGGATGTAAATTCGCGCATTCCCGTCATGTTCTCGGACGGCGACGGGTTGCAGGGCACACGCGCGATCATGGCGGGCGATAATTCCGCCACGCCGCATTTGCTGTATTTGCCGCAAGATATTACGCCCGCCATCGGCACGCGGCTCGTGACATCGGGCCATGGCGGCGTATTCCCGCCCTTGCTGCCCGTTGGCGTGGTTTCGCAGGCTTCGGGCGGCACGGCCGATGTCGTGCCTTCGGCGGATTTTGCGCATGTCGGTTATGTGCGGCTGGTGGATTTCGCGCTGCCCGGCGGCGATGCCAATCCGATGGCGCGCGAACTTGAGGACGCCAAGCAAAACCCGCGCCGCGGGCGTTAACCCCGTGCTTGCGCAGGCTCTTTCCCGCCTCGATCAGCTGGCGCGCCCGGCACTCCCTTTCCTGATTACGCTTATCGCCGCACTGCTCAGCGCCGTGCCATGGCCGTGGCCGCAATTCGGCCCCGTGGCGCCGCCCTTCGCCCTGATGGCGGTTTATTACTGGTCGATCCACCGGCCCGACATGTTCGGCGGTATTTCGGCCTTCACGATCGGGCTTTTGCTTGATGCGCTGCTTGGCACCGCATTCGGGCTGCATGCGCTCAGTTTCGTCGTGATCCACCAGCTTTGTTTGCAGCAGCGGCACTTGTTCGTGAACCATTCTTTTTTCATTTTATGGTTCGGTTTTGCCGTCAGCGCGCTTGCGGTGGCGTTGCTGCAATGGATCGGGCTTTCGGCCTACGAAGCGCGCTGGATGCCGCTCGGCGCGCCGCTGGTGCAGGCGGTGCTGGCGGGGCTTCTGTTTCCGTTGCCCGCCGCGCTGCTGATCGCGCTGCAGCGCCACGCCCTTTCCGCGGACGACTGGCGGCATATGCCGCCGGGCGGCTAGTATAGCGCCATGGCCGTTACCGATTATGATCGCCTTCGCAAATTTTCCCGCCGCGCCGTTTTGCTGGGCGGGTTGCAGCTTGGCGTGTTCGCGCTGGTGGCCGGGCGGCTTTATCAGCTGCAGGTGCTGGGCGCGGAGCATTACCGCACGCTGGCCGAGGATAACCGCATAAGCTTGCGGCTGACCGCGCCGCCGCGCGGCCAGATCTTTGACCGTACCGGCACCGCGCTTGCGGTCAATCAGCAAAATTTCCGCGCCATCATCGCGCCCGAACGCGGCGCGGATGTGAAGGCGATTCTGGACGGGGTTGAGAAGATCGTGCCGCTCGGGGATGTGCAGCGCAAGCGCATCGTGCGCGAGATCAGGGAGAAACGCAGCGTCAACGGTGTTCTGGTTGCGGACAATCTATCATGGGACCAGGTCGCGGCGCTCGGGCTCGCCGCGCCGGACCTTGGCGGGATCGATGTACAGGCGGGCGAGGTGCGAACCTACCCCTATGGCGCGGTGACTGCGCATATCCTTGGCTATGTCGGGCCGGTTTCGGAAGCCGAGCTGGCGGCCGAACCGCTGCTTTCTCTGCCCGGGCTTCGGATCGGCAAAAGCGGCATGGAGCGCGAATATGACGATATGCTGCGCGGCAAGCCGGGGGCCGAACAGATGGAGGTCAACGCCCACGGCCATGTCGTGCGCACCTTGCAAAGCGACGCGGCGGTGCAGGGCGAGGATCTGCAGCTGACGATCGATATAGGCTTGCAGCAATATGCCCAGAACCGGCTTTTGGCCGAGCGCAGCGGCGCCGCCGTGGTTATGGATGTGAAAAGCGGTGCGGTTTACGCACTGGCGTCCCATCCCGGGTTCGATCCGAACCTGTTCACCTACGGCATTTCGCACAAGGATTGGGACGGGCTGAACAATGATGAAAACGCGCCGCTGACCAACAAGGCGATTTCGGGCCAGTATGCGCCGGGCTCCACCTTCAAGATGATCACGGCGCTGGCGGCGCTTGAAGCCGGCACGGTCGATGCCGGGACAACCGTGTTTTGCCCCGGCCATTATGATTTGGGCAAACACCGCTTCCATTGCTGGAAGCGCGGCGGGCACGGGCATGTGAATTTACAAAGCGCAATTTCCGGTTCGTGCGACACCTATTTCTATGAGGCCGGGCGCCGCACCGGGATCGACCGCATCGCCGCGATGGCGCGGCGTTTCGGGCTCGGACACAAGGGCGGGATCGATCTGCCGCACGAGCGCCCGGGGCTGGTGCCGGACCAGGGCTGGAAGCTGGCGCGCATGAATGAAAAATGGCAACAGGGCGAAACGCTGATCAATGCGATCGGGCAGGGTTATATGCTGGCGACGCCGCTTCAGCTTGCGGTGATGGCGGCGCGTATCGGCGGCGGCCTTGCGGTAATGCCCGGCATGACGCGGCACGCGGTGATAGCGGCCGAACCCGCACCGCTGGCGGTCAACCGCAACCACCTTGCGATGATCCGGAAGGCGATGGATGGCGTGGTCAACGGGCCGCACGGCACCGCGCGCGGCGCGCGCATCGCCGAAGAGGGCATGGCGATGGCGGGTAAGACCGGCACGTCGCAGGTGCGGCGCATCAGCAAGGCCGAGCGCGCCACGGGCGTGGTGCGGAACGAAGACAGGCCGTGGAAGGAACGCGATCACGCGCTGTTCGTTGCTTTCGCCCCGGTGGAAAACCCGCGCTATGCCGTCGCCGTGGTGGTGGAACATGGCGGCAGCGGTTCGGGCGCTGCCGCGCCGATCGCCCGCGATATTTTGCGCGAAACCATGCAACGCAATATTGCATCCGCTTAGGCGGCTCCGGCACATCAGCCTTCATTTGTATTTTTTATGGTTAAGGCAACAATGTTGCCGGTTTTATACCGCATCGCAGCGACGAATTTTTATTGACAGACCGCCGCGTAAGGGCGTGAAGTTTCGCAGTCATTTTACGGCATAATTTTTTATGCGGATAACCGTGAGCAGAAATTTTTCATCAGAGTCCATGCATTGCGGCGAAAAGGCCTTTGACAAGCTTTTCAAGGTAGCCGCCATGGGCGTTTGCATGCTGGCTTGCTGGGCGACCGGCTTGGCGCCCTTGCCGGCGCTCGGTTTATGGGCCGGCGGCACTTTCGGCAGCATGATTACAGGCGGCGACGATAAGCTGAAAAGGAAGGCGGGAAGCCTTGCAACAGGTGTTGTCGGCGTTGCCCTTGCCATAACATTTCCGCCGGCAGCGGCATTGATGAAATTCAGCTGGATGGCGGCTCTTGCGATCAGCAGCACCGAAGCATTGTTCGCCGGCGGATACTGGGTGAAAGGCTCCATGCTCGCGATGAGAAGCTAATCGGCGATATTTGCCGCACTGCAACGACGAATGTTTATTGACAGACCGTTGCACGCGGCGTGATGCTTTCGCCCAAGAAAAAAAGATTCGGAAAAAATCTGGGCGATGGGAAACGGGGGCGAACCATGCGCGACGAAAGCGATACAAAAGACGACGGCCTTGGCGGGCTGACGCTGACGGGTTTTGCGATGACCGATATCGCGAAGCTTGGCGCAGACCGCACCGCGCTTGTGAAGGCCTGGTGCAATGGCGGCGTGAATGTCGCCAAACGCGGCGGGCAGCATATAGGGTATTACCCTGCGGCGGGTTTAAGGTTGCATCTGAGCGCAAGTTCTGTCGGAACGGGTTATGTGATTGACCGTGTTTCGCGTATGCGGCGCCGCGCGGCAGCCGCCGTGCAACCGGCAATATAGGCCCGGCGATGATCATCGAGCCCAAGGCTTCGCGCGATCTCGCCCGTTACAAGATTTCCCGTTCCTTTGCCGTAGGCGCGTTTCTGAACAACGGCACGGTGCATAGAAGTCTTGTTTACGTTCCCGTATCCATTGCCGCCGGCATGCGAACCGGAAACCCGATGGCCATTCCGGCAACGCTGGTTTTTCTTGTAGGCACGGATGCCCTTGGGGGCGCGGTCTTGCGCGGGGCGCGGTTATTGTTTGGCCGTCCCCACAACCCGACCAACGGGTAAGGTTCTTACCTGATTTCCGCCACCGCTTCGACTTCGACCGCCGCATCGAGCGGCAATGAAGGGCAGCCCACGGCGGCGCGGGTATGCTTGCCCGCATCCCCGAATACTTCCACGAACAATTCCGACGCGCCGTTGATCACCGCGGAGTGACCGGTGAAGCCGGGCGCGCAGGCAACGAAGCCGCCGACACGCACGATGCGCGAGAATTTGCCCCAATCCCCCGCCAGCGCGGCCTTGATTTGCGCGATCACGTTGATGGCACAAAGCCGCGCCGCCGCCGCGCCCGTTTGCAGATCGACGCCATCGCCAAGCTTGCCGGTATATTTGATTTTTCCTTCTTCGATGGGCACTTGCCCCGAAATATAGGCGAGCTTGCCCGTCATAACGAAAGGCACATAGGCCGCCACGGGGGCGGGCGGGTTTGGCAGCGCGATGCCGAGCGAAGCGAGCTTTTGTTCGATGGGGTGCAAAGGTTACCGTTCCGCCAGCGCGCGGGATTTATGGCCCCGCTTCGGTTTTTTGCCGCCCGAACCACCGCTTACGTCCGGCGCGGGCGGGTAGGCGAAGCCAAGCTTGTCGGCAGCCTTATCGACACCGATAACCGCGACGCCACCCTTGGCGAGGCGGCCGAACAGAAGCTCTTCCGAAAGCGGCTTCTTTACATGTTCCTGAATAATGCGTGCCAGCGGGCGGGCGCCATAGAGCGGATCGTAGCCCTTGGCGCCGAGCCATGCGCGCGCTTCATCCGTCAGATCGATCGTCACGCCCCTGTCGGCGAGCTGGCCTTCGAGCTGGAGGATGAATTTATCGACCACGCGGCCGATCACCGCAGGCGACAGGTTGGCGAAGGTGATAATGGCATCAAGCCGGTTGCGAAACTCGGGCGTGAACATCTTGTTGATCGCTTCGGTATCCTCGCCGGTACGGACGCCGCGCTCGAACCCTATCGCGTGCTTCGCGAGATCGGCCGCGCCCGCATTCGTGGTCATGATCAGCACGACATTGCGGAAATCGACCGCCTTGCCGCTATGGTCCGTGAGTTTGCCGTGATCCATCACTTGCAGCAGCACGTTGAAAAGATCGGGGTGCGCCTTTTCGATTTCATCGAGCAAAAGCACGCAATGCGGGTTCTGATCGACCGCGTCGGTCAGAAGGCCGCCCTGATCGAAGCCGACATAACCCGGCGGCGCGCCGATCAGGCGGCTGATGCTGTGACGTTCCATATATTCGGACATATCGAAACGCTTAAGCTCGACCCCCATGGAGCGGGAAAGCTGCCGCGCCACTTCGGTTTTGCCGACACCCGTGGGGCCCGAGAAAAGGTAGCAGCCGATGGGTTTTTCCGGCTCGCGCAAGCCCGCGCGTGCCATCTTGATGGCGGTAACCAGCGCGGCAATGGCATCGTCCTGCCCATAGACCATGGCCTTGAGATCGCGCTCCATGTTCTGCAGCACGGCGCGGTCGTCGCTGGAAACGGTTTTTGACGGGATGCGCGCCATCTTGGCCACGATCGCTTCAATCTCCTTCACGCCGATGGTGCGCTTGCGTTTTGACGGCGGCAGCAGCATTTGCGAAGCGCCGGCCTCGTCGATCACATCGATCGCCTTGTCCGGCAGCTTGCGGTCGCCGATATAGCGGGTGGAAAGATCGACCGCAGCCTTGACCGCATCGGCGGTATAGCGCACGCCATGATGGTCTTCGTAATAGCTTTTCAGGCCGGTGAGGATCTTGATCGTGTCGGCGGTGGACGGCTCGTTCACGTCGATCTTCTGGAAGCGGCGCACCAGTGCGCGGTCTTTTTCGAAATAGTTGCGGTATTCCTTGTAGGTGGTGGAACCGATACAGCGAAGCCCTCCCTGCGCCAGCGCGGGCTTGAGCAGGTTCGATGCATCCATCGAGCCGCCGGATGTCGCGCCCGCACCGATCACGGTGTGAATTTCGTCGATAAACAACACCGCGCCGGGAATGGTTTTCAGCTCGGCCAGCACGTTTTTCAACCGCTCCTCGAAATCGCCGCGGTAGCGGGTGCCGGCCAGCAACATGCCCATATCGAGCGCGAAAATGACCGCATCTTTCAAAACCTCCGGCACTTCGCCGTGGATGATGCGCCGCGCCAGCCCTTCGGCGATCGCGGTTTTGCCGACGCCGGGCTCGCCCACGTAAAGCGGGTTGTTTTTCTGGCGGCGGCAGAGAATCTGGATCGTGCGTTCGACCTCGGCCGCGCGACCGATCAGCGGATCGATTTTGCCTCCCCGCGCCTTGTCGTTCAGGTTGACGCAATAGGCATCAAGCGCTTCGCGTCCCTTTTTGGCGGATTTGCCTTCCGCGGGTTCTTCTTCCGCGCCCGTGCCGCCTTCGGCATTGGCCCCGGCCGCGCTGCGTGCGCCGGATGTTTTGCTGATCCCGTGGGAGATATAGTTGACGGCATCGAAGCGCGTCATATCCTGTCCCTGCAGGAAGAATACGGCGTGACTTTCACGCTCCGAGAAAAGGGAAACCAGCACATTGGCACCCGTGACTTCCTCGCGCCCCGCCGATTGCACATGCAGCGCCGCGCGTTGCAGCACGCGCTGGAAGCCTGCGGTGGGCTTGGCATCGCCGGTCTCCGCGCTTATGAGGCTTTCAAGCTCGCCATCAAGGTAGCCGGCAAGGTCGCTGCGCAACCGGTCAAGGTTGACGCCGCAGGCGCGCATCACCGCCACGGCATCCTGATCTTCGGTCAGCGCCAGCAGCATATGTTCGAGGGTCGCGAATTCGTGCCGCCGGTCGTTGGCGAGCGCGAGTGCGCGGTGGAGAGATCTTTCCAGATTGCGGGAGAGCATCATTCCTTCTCCATCGTGCATTGCAGGGGGTGCTGGTTCTGGCGCGCCGCATCCATCACCTGCGACACCTTGGTTTCGGCGACTTCATAGGTATAGACGCCGCACAGCCCCGTTCCCTTGCGGTGGACGTGCAGCATGATGCGGGTGGCTTCCTCGCGGCTTTTGTTGAAGAAGGTCTCCAGTACCTGCACCACAAACTCCATCGGCGTGTAATCGTCGTTGAGCAGCAGAACCTTGTAGAGCGACGGCTTCTTCGTGGCCGGCTTGCTTTTGACGGCGATACCGGTGCCGGCATCGTCGCCCTTCCGGGGCCCGGCCAGAAGCGGCGAAGCGGGCGAAGGGTCATGGGTGGTCATGGGCAACACCATCATACTGAAAAACAAGAACGAATCCATAGCCCTATCGGGCTCAAACACCCATTTCCCCGCATGCGCGCTGTTCCTGCCATAGTTTCAACATATTGTAATCATTGAATAAAATAGCAATGGTGCAGCGCAAATGCCGATTTTCACGGCGTTTTCGCCTCTTTTTTGATATGATGGCGGCTATGGCAAAAAACAAGGACACCAACAAAAGCGGGGAACGGATCGGCCTTCTCGGCGGTTCTTTCAACCCCGCGCACCACGCGCATCTGGCCATGAGCCGCTATGCGCTCGATCACCTGAAGCTCGATGCCGTTTGGTGGATGGTGGCGCTGCAAAACCCGCTTAAGGGCCAGCACGGCATGGCACCCTATGCCGATCGGCTTGCGGGCGCGCGCGCCATTGCGGCTGGCGAGCCGCGCGTTACGGTCAGCGATTTCGAGCAGCAGACGGGTACCAATTATACCATCGACATGCTGCGCGCGCTTATGGGCACAAACCCGGGCAAGCAGTTTATCTGGCTCATGGGCGCAGACAACATGTTGCAGATGGACCAGTGGAAGGATTGGCAGGAAATTTTCAGCCTGATCCCCATTGCAGTGCTTCGCCGCCCGCCCTATTCTGCGATGGTGGAAACGGCGCGGGCCGCTCATACCTTCGGGCGGTACCGTCTTCCGGATCAGGATGCGGCGCTTCTTGCCGGGGCCAAGTTGCCGGCTTGGGCGCTTTGCGACAATCCGGAACATGCGCTGTCGGCCACGGTAATTCGCGAAGGCACCGCCGCGGGCAAGTAGGCGGGGCCCGCGATATAGCAGAAGAGGAATTGCGTGGCCAAAGCGAGATTGAAGCCCGCCCGGAAAACCGGCAGCGGCAAAAAGAAAAGCCCGAAAAGCAAAATCAGGAAAAGCCCGAAAAAGACCAAGGCGCGCGCCGTGAAAAAACCGGCGCGCAAGCCTGCGGCAAAACCGCGCAATGCCGCGCCGAAAAAACCCGCGCCGAAAAAGCTGGCTGCGCCTTCGCGGCAAAGGACGGCATCGCCTGCGGGCGTGCCCGAACAGCTGCGCGATCTGGCGCTTCGTGCGCTCGACGGACGCAAGGCCGAAAATGTCATGACCGTCGATCTGCGCGGCCGTAGCGCGATCGCCGATTACCTGATCATCGCCACGGGCCGCTCTTCGCGCCAGATCGCCGCGCTGGCCGACGGCGTGCGCGAAGTTGTTATGAAATCCGGTTCGCCCCCGCCGCGCATCGAAGGCAAACAGCAGGGCGATTGGGTGCTTGTGGATGCGGGCGATGTGATCGTGCACCTGTTCCGGCCCGAAGTGCGGCATTTCTATAATATCGAAACCATCTACGGCCTTGCGCCGCCGCGGGACTAGCGGGCGTGGCGCTGCATATCATTGCCATCGGGAAAATGCAGGGCGCGGAAGCCGAACTGTTCAACGAATATGCGAAGCGTATAAAGCCGGCTTTGACGGCGCGGGAATTCCCCGCGCCGCGCGCGCTTACGGGCGCCGCGCTGAAGCGGGCGGAGGCCGACAAGCTGCTTGGCGCGTTGCCGCGCGAATGTTTCGTGATCGCGCTCGATGTGCGCGGCAAGGATATCGGCAGCGAGGCGCTGGCGGAAAAGCTTTCGGCATGGCAGCAGCGCAAGAACGCCGCCTTTATCATCGGCGGCGCCGATGGCCTGGATGCGCGCGTGCTGGAACGCGCCGATTTCACGCTGTCGCTTGGCGCCAAGACATGGCCGCACATGCTGGCGCGCGTCATGCTGATCGAACAAATCTACCGCGCGAAACAAATTAACGCCGGGCACCCGTATCACAGGGCGTAGAACGCGTTTACCGGCGCGGCCCTTCAATTTGCAACGGCGGCGGGCCGGCGGTAATGCGGATGTTTTTCGCTGTGATGGGAGCGCGTTTCACCATCATGACGGTAACCAGGGCGACGACGCCGGCGGTTGCCGTTATGCCGAGCGCGATGGGGTTGTGCGCGAGGTAGAGCACCGCATCCTTGACCAGCGACCAGTTCAGGCCCGTGAGGTGCGCGCCGGTTTCGGTAAACGCCGCCATGGTGGTTTCCGCATTCAGGGAATGGATGGCGAAAGCGGTTCCCCCGGTGGCTGCCGAACTTCCGAGCCCGGTAAGCCCGGCCGCGACATGCCTTTTTGTAATGCGAAATTCCGCCATCGGGCCTTGCGCCCTTTGGTGCACGACGACATCGCGGCTGCGTACTATTGCCGGAAGGCCCATTTCACAATTCCCGTGTTTTTGTGTAATACACTAGTGCCAATAAACATGTCCCTGAATGCGGGTACTTTAGTATAAAGGCGCGGCGAGGAACAGACCGAAAAAACCATGGGTAAACATGACAGATAAACGCCCGAAACCTGTTGTTTTATGCGTGCTTGACGGCTGGGGCTGGCGCGAAGGCGGGGAAGATAACGCGGTTGCCCGCGCCAACACGCCCAGCTTTGACCGGCTTTGGCAAAGCTGCCCGCACGGTTTTTTAAAGACCGGCGAGGAGGATGTCGGGCTGCCCGCAGGGCAGATGGGCAATTCCGAGGTCGGGCACATGAACCTTGGCGCCGGGCGCGTCGTGTTTCAGGATTTACCGATGATCGACCGCGCGATCGCCGCCGGCGATCTGAAAACCAACAAGGTTTTGAGCGATTTTATCGCCGCGCTCAAGAAAAGCGGCGGCACCTGTCATTTGATGGGGCTTGCATCGCCCGGCGGCGTGCACAGTCATGAAAAACATATGATCGAGCTTGCGCGCGAGGTTGCGGGTGCCGGCGTGCCGGTTGCCGTGCATGCCTTCCTTGACGGCCGCGACGTGCCGCCGCGAAACGCGCTTTCCACCATTCCGCCGCTGGCGGAACGGATGGCGGCCATTCCGGGCGTGCGGGTCGCGACCCTGTGCGGGCGTTATTACGCGATGGACCGCGACAAACGCTGGGACCGCGTGGAAAAGGCCTATGCCATGCTGACGGACGGCGATGCGCAGCTGGCGAACGACGTTGCCGCTGCGATCAAGGCTTCGTACAAGGCGGACAAGGGCGACGAATTTATGCTGCCGGCCAAGATCGGCGATTACAGCGGCATGAAGAACGGCGACGGTTTGCTGATGGCGAATTTCCGCGCCGACCGGGTGCGGCAGATCCTTGCTTCTCTGCTCGATCCCGCATTCGACGGCTTTACGCGCAAGCATATCGTGAAGTTCGCGGCCGCCGCCGGGATGGTGGAATATTCGTCCGCGCTCAACAAGTTTCTGCCCGCGATCTTTCCGCCCAAAAGCATCAAGGACGGCATGGGCGAGATTGTGTCGCGCGCCGGCATGAAGCAGCTGCGCATCGCGGAAACCGAAAAATATGCGCATGTCACCTATTTCTTCAATGGCGGCGAAGAGGTTGTGTATCCGGGGGAAGAGCGCATCATGGTGCCTTCGCCCAAGGTTGCCACCTATGACCTGCAGCCTGAAATGTCGGCCGCCGAGGTGACCGACAAGGTTGTGGGCGCGATCGACGCGGGCAGGTTCGATTTTATCGTTATCAATTTTGCCAACCCGGACATGGTCGGCCACACCGGCGATATCGAAGCCGCCATCAGGGCGGTGGAGGCGGTCGATCGCGGACTCGGCGCCATTGCCGATGCCGTGACGCGCGCGGGCGGCGCGCTGTTCGCGACCGCCGATCATGGCAATTGCGAAATGATGTTCGATACCGGCACCAAAGGCCCGCACACCGCGCATACGCTGAACCCCGTGCCTGCGATTTTGCTGGGCGCGCCGGCGGGCGTGAAGAAGCTGCAAAACGGGCGGCTGGCCGATGTGGCGCCGACCTTGCTCGAAATCATGGGCTTGCCGCGGCCGCCCGTGATGGACGGCAAGAGCTTGCTGGCCTGATGCGCCGCGCCGCGCGTATCCTGATCGCGCTTCTGCTGCTGCCTTGCCTTAGCCTGCCCGCGCAGGCGGCGGAAAAGAAATTGCCAAAACCGGCCGCGGCCGGCCAACCTTTGTCGCCGCCAACGGCGACGGCGGCGGACGTCAGGAAAATCGAAAGCCAGCTTGAAAAAAAGAAGCAGCAGGCTGCCGCGCTGGAAGAGACGCGCAGAAAGGCGGAAGCCGAGCTGGCGGCTTTGCGCGGCAAGCTTGTGAGCGCGGCGGCGGACGAGCGCAAGAAGCAGGCGGAAAAAGACAGGCTCGGCTCCAAGCTCGCGCATTTGCAGCGGGAGGCGGAAGCGAAACAGGCGGAATGGAGCGCATCGGAAAAACAGGCGTCCGCCGCGCTGGCGGCGCTGACGCGCCTCAGCCGCTTGCCGCCCGAAGCGCTTTTGCTGCACGCCAGCGTTTCCCCGCCGCGCGGCGAAGCGGGCGATACAATGGTTGCCGACCCCGCCGCCGCGCCATGGCACACCGCACTTTTGCTTCGCGCCGCGATCCCCGCTTTGCGCGCGCGGGCGCAAGCGGCGCAGGAAGCGCGCTACAAGCTTGACCGTCTGCATACCGAGATGGCTGAACGCCGCACCGATTTAGCGGGCGCCAGCCGCGCGCTGACACGCAAGCAGCAGGAATTGAACGATCTGATCGCCGCGCGGCAGAAATTCGCGGTCGCGCAGGGCGCGCAATATGCCGTGCTGCGCAATGATGTCGAAAAACTTGGCAAGGAAGCCGCCAACCTGCGCCAGTTGTTCGACAAGGTCAGCCGCCGTCTTCCCGGCGGCAAGCCGGGCGGCAAGGAAGCGCAGCGCGCGCTGCGCGGCAGCATGGTGATGCCGGTCGCGGGCGAACAGGTGGCCGCGTTCGGCAAAAAAGACAAATATGGCGTGGACAGCGAAGGCATAAGCTGGCGCGCGGCCGCGGGCGCGCGCGTGGTTTCGCCGCGCGCGGGCCGGGTGATGTTCGCGGGGCCGTTCCGCGGTTATGGCCGGATCGTGATCGTCGAGCACGGCAAAGGCATGCACAGCCTTTTGGCAGGTTTTGGCGCGATCGATGTGGAAACCGGCCAGCAGGTGGCGGCGGGCGAGCCGCTTGGCACCGCCGCGGGCGGGGAAGACGCACCGATGTATTTCGAATTGCGGCAGGACGGCGAGCCGGTGGACCCTTTCGGCTAAACGCCGGTTTTCGTGCGCCTTGGCAAGCACCTGTTTTCACTGTTAGATTGTGAATCGACCGCCTTTCGCGGTTTCATGCCTTGTTTGCCGGGAGTTTTTCGATGCCCAAGTGCCACTGGCCCGCTTTGCCGAAATGGTTTCTGGTTATAGCCCTTGTGGCCGCCATCGCGGTGCCGCAGAACGCGCGCGCGGAAGAAGATACCGGCGACGTTTCTTCGAACGATACCTTCAAGCAGCTTAGCCTGTTTTCCGACGTGCTGGAGCGCGTGCGCGCCGACTACGTCGATCCGGTGACGGACGAAAAGCTGATTGAAAGTTCAATCAACGGCATGCTGACCGCGCTTGATCCGCATTCGGCCTATCTGAACAAAAAGAATTTCCAGGAAATGCAGACCCAGACCCGCGGCGAGTTTGGCGGGCTCGGGCTTGAGGTGACGATGGAAGGCGGGCTTGTGAAAGTCGTGTCGCCGATCGACGGCACACCCGCCGCCAACGCCGGCATGCAGCCGGGCGACCTGATCACCCATATCGACGGCAAGCCGGTTGCCGATCTTAGCCTTTCCGAAGCGGTCGATATCATGCGCGGTTCTCCCGGCAGCAAGGTGACGCTGACGGTGCGCCGCGGCGGGCTCGCGGGCCAGCCCTTCGATGTGGCGATCACGCGCGCCGTGATCCGAATTCAATCCGTGCGTTTCCGGCAGGAGGGCGAGGATGTGGGGTATATCCGCATCACCACCTTCAACGAACAGACGCAAACCGGCCTCGATAAGGCGATAGACGAGCTTGGCAAGACCATGGGCAAGAAGCTGATCGGCTATGTGCTTGATCTGCGCAATAACCCCGGCGGCTTGCTTGATCAGGCGGTCAGCGTTTCCGGCACATTCCTTGAGCCCGGCATCGAGGTGGTTTCGACCCGCGGCCGCCATGCCGAAGATAACCAAAGCTTTACCGCCAAGGGCGGCGACCGCGCCAAGGGCAAGCCGATCATCGTGCTGATCAACGGCGGCTCGGCCTCCGCTTCCGAAATCGTTGCCGGCGCGCTGCAGGATCATCGCCGCGGTATCGTGCTCGGCACCAAAAGTTTCGGCAAGGGTTCGGTGCAGACCATCATCCCCATCGCCGGTTCAGGCGCGATGCGCCTGACCACGGCGCGTTACTACACGCCTGCGGGCCGTTCGATCCAGCAACTCGGGATCGAGCCCGATATCACGGTGCAGCCCGCCAAGCTTGAAGAAGTGGCGCAGGGCATGGGCGTGCGCGAAGCGGATCTGAAGGGCGCGTTACCGAACCCGAACGGCGACGGTGCCGGCGGCGAAAAGGAAACTGCGGCCGCCGACGATGGCAAAAAGAGCGAGCCGGGCGAGAAGAAAGAGCCGTTCGATTACCAGCTTGCGCGCGGCATCGATCTTTTGCGCGGGCTGTATCTGTTCGAAAACAAGGACGCGCCGCCGCCGAAGACCGACGACAAGGCCGAAGGTGACGACAAGGCGGGCGGGAAGCCCGACAAGAAGTAGCGCCCCATGGCCGGACCGAAGCCACAACCCGGTAAGCCGTCCGGCCCGCCGCCCGCTGCGGCCCCCGGGGCTACGCCGGAGAAGGCAAAAAAACCCGCCGCCGGCCCGCCCGGCTTCAAGACCTATCTGCCGCTTCTGATCGCGATGACGCTCGGGCTGCTATCGCTCGCGGGTGTTGTGATCTGGACCGTGATTGCGCTCGAGCGCAACAGCAAGGTCGCGCTGCCGGATCAGCTGCATGCGGATGTGAACAAGGAACAGGTTGTTGAAACCGCGCTGACCGAAGTGCAGGAAGCCACCATCTATACCGGCGGCGGCGCTGCGGCGCCGGCCCCGGTGCTTGTGCCAAACAATCCGGATGACGGGGTCATGCAGGGCATGGCTGGCGGCAGCGATGACGCACGCGCCGTGCCGGAGCAACCCGAAGACGTGCGGCTTGAAGTTGCGCCTTCGCCGGATGTAACCGAAGATACCAGCACCGGCCCGCTGCCGAAAATCGCCGAAGATGGCCGCAAGCCGTGGCTTGTGTATAGCAGGCCCTTTACCGCAGGCGACCGGCCGCGCGTCGCGATCGTGATAACGGGGCTTGGCATGTCAACGGTGAACACCGCCGCCGCAATCGATAATCTGCCGCACGAAGTTACCCTGTCGTTCGATGCGCAAAGCCCCGTGCTTGGTTCCTGGGTGTTCCGCGCGCGGCAGGTCGGGCATGAAACCTTGCTCGGTGTGCCGATGGAGCCGTTCGATTACCCGCGCAGCGACCCGGGGCCGGGAACCTTGCTTACCAACCTCGCGCCCACGGAAAACCTGACCCGGCTGCTCGATATTATGCGCCGTACCAGCGGTTATATCGGCATTACCACCGTATCGGGCGCGCAGTTCACGACGGCGCCCGAAGCGATCGAGCCTGTATTGCGCGAGATCAACCGGCGCGGGCTTGTGTTTTTCGATGCCAAAGCGGCGCCGCTTTCGGTCGCCGGGGAAATCGCGCGCAATCTTGGCATGCCGCATGCGGAAGCGGCACTGCGGATCGATCAGGTGATGACGCCTGAGGCCATCGAATCCGCGCTCGTGCAGCTCGCCCGGCAGGCGCAGCAGGCGGGCAGCGCCGTCGGCGTTGCGGCGGCGAACCCTCTGACTTTCGAACGCATCAACCGCTGGGCCGCGCGGCTTGAACGGCAGGGCGTGGTGCTGGCGCCTTTGTCGGCGACCGCCCAGTAGGCATGAACAAGAAAACCAAGACAGCGACTTTGCCCGCGCAGGACGGCGGCGCGCCATGGCGGCTTGGGACCGGCATGGTTCTGTTCGATGGCCGCGGGCGCGTGCTGGTAGCCGAAAGGCGCGACACGCCGGGCGCGTGGCAATTCCCGCAAGGCGGCGTGGACGAAGGGGAGGAAGCCGACCCTGCCGCCGCTGCGCAGCGCGAATTGCGCGAAGAGCTCGGCACCGGCAAGGCGCGCATGATCGGCCGCGCGGACGGGCCTTTGGGCTACGAATTTCCCGATTATCTCGGGCACAAGGCGTTCAAGGGAAAATATCGCGGCCAGCAGCAGCACTGGTTCGCATTTTTGTTTGAGGGCGAGGACAGCGATATCCGCCTTGTGAACGAACATGAAGCCGAGCAACCGGAATTCACGCGCTTCAAATGGGTCGAGCTTGAGGAGGCCGCAGCGCTGATCGTGGATTTTAAGCGGGCGGTTTATAGCGAGCTTGCCCGGCAATTCGGGCCGCTGCGCGATAGAATCAGGGCCGGAAAGCTGTAAAATTTACCGACTTACCGTTTTTGGGAAGCCGGAAGCGTGAAGTTAACCATAGAATCCGGATAATAGTATCGCGCCTATTTGGTATGAATGAGGTATGCACGGAACCGCAGATACAGCGCAAGCACAGCAGGAAACCCGCACCCTTCGCACCCGCAGGTGGTGGCCGGGGCGCAAGCCGTATCGTGTCGGCGTCGGCATCGTTCTGTTCAACAGCGCCGGGCAAATGCTGGTCGGCAAGCGGCTGAAAGCGCCGGGCGCGGGTACGCTGCAATTGCCGCAGGGCGGCATCAATACCTATGGCAAAGCGGGCGACAAGCGCTGGCGCTGCGAAAGCCCGTATGAAGCGCTGATGCGCGAGGTTAAGGAAGAGCTCGGCCTCAGGCCGGAACAGGTCCGCGTCATCGGCCAGATGCGGGGCCAGACCAAGATGGTTTTCCCCGATCGCGGCAATGGCGGCGGCAAATACCGCGGGCAGAAACATTATTGGTTCGCACTGCAGGTCGTGGATCAGTATGACCCTAAAAATCCGCTATCCGATGCCGCGCTGCTGCAACAGATTAATGCGCATGTATCGAGTGCATCGAACACCGATAAAGAGTTTACGGAAGCCATGTGGGCCAACCCCAACAAGCTGTGGGCGGATGCGGATAATCACCGGCGCGATGCCTACAGCAGGGTGGAAAACGCCTTCGCGCAGCTGCGCAGCTATTTTACGGCACGAAAGACGTTGATGCCGGCTATACCCCAACCGCGCGCGCAAGCGCCGCGATACGTGCCGCAGTCTCTGGTTCAATAGTCCCGGTCAGGCTGGTCGGGTGCCAGTGGCGCTGGAATGCCAGCAGCACGCGGCGCATAGCTCCGTCATACTGGCCATCCTCCGCGCAATCGTAGCCTATCGCGCGTAGCATGGCTTGCACATCCGCGACGCTTGCGCCGGCGGCGCGTGCGCGGTCTTCGCCTGTTATGTCCGGCCAAACACCAATGCCCGCCCCCGAAAATTCGCGCCAGGGGAACAGCTCGCCCGGGTCTTCCTTGCGCTGCGGCGCCACATCGCTATGCGCCAGCACGCCCTGCGGTTCGATGAAGTGCCGCTTCATGATATCGGTCGTCAGCGCGCGCGCCGCCGCGATCTGTTTGTGCGGGAACGGCCGGTAACCGAGCGCATGCCCGGGGTTCACAAGCTCGATCCCGACCGAGCGGCTGTTGATGTCCCGCTCCCCCCGCCAAAAACTTTCGCCCGCGTGCCATGCGCGGTCTTCTTCCGCCACCAGCTGGATAATATCGCCCCGTTCCCCGACCACGTAATGCGCGCTGACTTTCGCCGCCGGATCGGTGAGGCGCGCAAGCGCCGCTTCGGCGTTTTCCATACCGGTATAATGCAGAATGATATAATCGATCTGCTTGCCGAGCGCACGAGCATCAAAGTTGGGGGAAGGGCGGTGGGTGAAAAAAGGCGGCATGCGGCAAATCCCGGTCGTGCGGCTATTTTATGCCGCGTTCGCGGCAAATCGTATCATAGGCGGCGTTGATGCGCTGCATCTTCTCGTTCGCGACCTTGATAAAATCTTCCGGCATGCCGTCCGCGATCAGCTTGTCCGGGTGATGCTCGCGGATCAGTTTGCGCCATGCGGCCTTGACCGTGCCGTCATCGGCCGAAGGATCGACGCCCAGAACGGCATAGGCGTTCGGCGCGCCGCCCGCCGCCCGCCCGCCGCTGCGCCCGGCGCCTTCGCCGCCTTCCGCAAAGCGCGCGCCGCTGACCGCCATGATGCGGGCAAAATCATGTTCCGAAAAACCGAAGATTTGCCCGAGATGCTCGAGAAACGCGCGTTCGGCGGCGCTGATGGCGCCGTCCGCCGCCGCGATCAGTACAAGTCCGCCCAGCAATTCTTCCAGCACGGCGGGCCGCCGGCGGAACAGCCAGGCAAGCTGGCGGGCATAGGGTTCATAGCCGCCGGCATCGCGCCTGGCGCGGTCGAACAGGCGGCCTACCTGCGCTTCCTGTTCGGGCGGGATACGAAAGACGCGCTTGAAGGCATCAATCTCGTCGCGCGTGACCGCGCCATCGACCTTGGCCATTTTCGCGCCCAGCGTGATGACACCGATGGAAAAGGCCACCTGATCCATGGTGTGGCCGATATGAACTTCGCTTTCGCGCGCCTGCTGGACGAATTCCCGCATCATTTCGCGCTGGCGATCGTAGAAATGCCCGAGCATAACCCCGACCACCGCACCCGCGAGGCGGCCGACAAGGAAGCCGAGCACGCCGCCGACCAGTTTGCCTTTTATTTCCATGGTATTTTTCTACGCCCGCCCGCCGCTGTGCGCAATTGCCGGGGCGGGTGCGGAAAAGAGGTGGCACGGTGCCGGCAAAACGGGTATTCTGGCCGGATGAAAGACGTTAAGATAAAGGCCAAAACAGCGGCGGAAACCGGCAAAACAAGAGGTCCGGAAGCCGTGCTGCGCCATGCCGGGCTGCGCCCGACGCGGCAGCGGGTGGCGCTCGCGCAGCTTTTGTTTGATGGCATGGACAAGCATGTAACGGCCGAAGAGCTGCACCGCGCCGCCTGCGCTGTAAGCGGCACGGCGCTTTCGCTCGCGACCGTCTATAACGCGTTGCATCAATTCACGGCGGCGGGGCTTTTGCGGCAAGTAACGGTGGACGGCACCCGTGTTTATTTCGATACCAACACCGGCAGCCATCATCATTTCTTCGATACCGCCACCGGCGCACTGACGGATGTGGAAGCCAGCGCCGTGAAGCTGGCCCGTTTGCCCGATGCCCCCAAGGGCCGCACGGTCGAACGCGTGGATGTGGTCATCCGCCTGAAATAGGCCGGTAAAGCCGTATTTTTGCGGCTTGACTTAGTTTAGAATTATTCTAAAATACGCTCACTGATATTTCACCCAAGTTAGGAGCGTAAGACCATGATCGGCGTCGGCCAGAAATTCCCCCAGTTCAAGCTTAAATCCACCGTCTCGAGCGACATCAAGACCGCCTTCAAGGATTGTTCGACAGAAGATTTCAAGGGCAAGTGGCTGGTTGCCTTCTTCTGGCCCAAGGATTTCACCTTTGTGTGCCCGACCGAGATTGCCGAGTTCGGCAAGCTCAACAAGGACTTCAACGATCGCGATGCGCAGGTTATCGGTTGCAGCACCGACAGCGAGTTTGTGCATCTTGCCTGGCGCCAGAACAAGGAAGAGCTGAACAAGCTTCCCTTCCCGATGGTTGCCGACATCAAGCGCGAGCTTTGCGCGCAGCTCGGCATCCTCGATCAGGAAGAAGGCGTGGCCCAGCGCGCGACCTATGTCGTGGATCCGCAGGGCATCGTCCGTTTCGTGATGGTGACCGATCTGAGCGTCGGCCGTAACGTAAAGGAAGTTCTGCGCGTGCTTGACGCGTTGCAGACCGACGAGCTGTGCCCCTGTAACTGGCAGAAGGGCCAGGATACGATCAAGGTCGCCGCGTAATTGCTACTATGTTGGGCGCCTAGCCGCGTTTTCTGCGCTTCCGTTACTCACGTACCCTCAAAGTACGCTCCGTTACGGTTCTCGAAAACGCGGCTATCCGCCACAACCTAGCGCAATTTGTTTCATATCCACAGAACCCGGGAGATTTTCATGACCCAGCCGAACCTTGCTGTCGTTTCCGCCGCCGGACCCGCGCTTGCCAGTGTTGAAAGCCTGCGCGAACGGTTGCCGGATTTTGCGAAAGACATTCGCCTCAACCTTGGCAGCGTTCTGGGCGCGGACGGCGCGCCGGATCTGACCGAAGCGCAGATTTTCGGCATCGCGCTTGCCTCCGCTTGCGCGACGCGCTGCGAGGGCGTGATCGCCGCGATTGCGGGCGAGGCGCAAGGCAAGATCGACGAAGCGACCGTTCAGGCGGCGCACGCCGCCGCTACGATCATGGCGATGCACAATGTCTATTACCGTTCCACGCATCTTGCGGGCGACGAGGAGATCAGGAAGATGCCGGCGCGGCTGCGCATGAATGTGATCGGCCAGCCGGGGATCGCCAAGGCCGATTTCGAGATGATGTGCCTTGCGGTTTCCGCCATCAACGGTTGCGGCATGTGCATGGAATCGCACACGCACGAGGTGACCAAGGCGGGGCTGAGCAAGGCCGCCGTGCAATCCGCCGTGCGCATCGCCGCCGTGGTCAATGCCGCCGCGCAGGCGCTTCAGATTCCGTCCGCCGCCTGAAGCCGCCGCCCTTCAATTAGCTGTTGCCCCCGCGCCGCCAAGCGGCTTGAATGGCGCATGGCTTTTTCCCGCAACCCGAAAATATTCTGGCCCATAGCCGCGCTTGCCGCGCTGCTGGCTGCGCTCGTGATTTGGCCGGGCGGCGACCTTGTTGTAAGCGGCTGGTTTTATAGCGGGGAAAACGGCTTCATCGCCCGGCAATGGCTGCCGAGCGTGGCCTTGACCGAAGCCGCGACATGGTTGCCGCGTGCGATGGGTGTTTTCTTTATCGCGGCCGCGCTGTCCGCCGCCTTGCGCAAAAAACCGGTATGCGGACAGAGTGCGCGGGCCTGGTTTTTTTTGCTGGGCGCGCTGCTGATCGGGCCGGGCCTGACCGCCAATTTGGTGCTTAAGGACCATTGGGGCCGCGCGCGGCCCTCGCAGATCGAACAGTTTGGCGGCACGGCGCAGTTCACGCCGCCGCTTTTGCCGGCAGATCAGTGCGTGCGGAATTGCGCGTTCGTTTCCGGCGACGCTTCCTTCGGTTTTTATCTTGCGGCCTTTGCCTATCTTGCCGCCGGCGCGCGTTCGCGCCGTCTGTTTCTGGCCGGGCTTGGCGCGGGGGGGTTGATGGGGGTCAACCGCATTGCCATGGGCGCGCATTTTATGTCTGACGTTATCTATGCCGCCGCGTCGATGCTCGCGGTTTGCGCGCTTGTGCACGCTTTTATGTTTGGATTTGAAAAGACGCGCGCGGCGTGGCGCGGCTGGCTGCCGGGACGGCTTTAGGCGAACAGGTTGATCAGGCCCAGTTCGTTGTTGTTGCCGCCGACCAGCAAATCGACCACGCCGCTGGAAGCGGGCGTAATTTGCGTTTTCTGTTTCTGCACGGGCTTTTCAAGCGTGTCGTAATCTTCCCTGTACTTATCGCCCATCGTGAGCTGGATCGCGTAGTTCGGGTTCTGGCTGCGATTGACATTGTTCGCGCGCGTGACCTTCAGCACATATTCGCGCGCCTTAAGCTCTAGTTTGCCGGTTATGGCTTCGAACCAGCGGTCCGCTTTTTCGCCCTGTTTGGCTTCGCTGTCGGCAATGATGCGACCGCTCGAACGTTCAACGATCTGGGTGCGAACACCAAGATCGCCGGTGACGCCTACGCCGATTTTCCCGCCTTCATAGACGCGGAAATTGAAGAAATCGACGAGGTCGTTTTTGGTAAGCGCGCTCACGACGTTCAGGCGCGTGATATCCTTGCGCAAATTCCCGATGAAACGCGCGGTGATGGGGCTGTCGCCCTGCACGTCATTGGTCGTGCGTCCGTAATTCTTTGGGTGAAAGCCGATTTCGGCCATCTGCAAACCCCTTAAAGCCCGTCCGCAAGGGTTGCGGACGTTATCTGGCATTTTAGCGGTCCGCGCCTTAAGAAATGGTCAAGTCTTTGTTAGGAAATCGTTAGCGCCATTACTGGAATGAATGGCTAAGTTATTGCCGAATATAACATTTTCAATGCCATGCTGAGCAGCAGCAGGGCAAAGATGCGCTGCAGGATACGGGCATGCAGTTTGTGCGCGAGCCGTACGCCAAGCGGCGTGACCGCCATGGCGGTTGGCACCATAAGCAGCAGCGCGACCGGGTGGATCATGCCGATGGTGCCGAACGGCACCGTGAAGCCGGGCGCGGCGCCGATCATGTGAATGATGGTGCCGGGCACGGCGACAAGGAAGCCAACCGCCGAGGCGGTTGCGACCGAGCGGTGGATCGAGCGGCGCATCGCGCTCATCAGCATCACGCCGAACACGCCGCCGCCGATGCCGATCATGCTTGATGCCTGCCCGATCAAGAAAGCAAAGAAGCACTGGGTCTTGCGGCTGACCGGGCTTTTGCCTTCGCCCACCGCGCGGCGGTTGAACCAGAACTGGAAGGAAAAGAAGCCGCAGGAAAGCGCGAACATAACACCGAGCACATGTGCCGGCACCAATGTGGCGGTGATGCCGCCGCTTATCCCGCCGAGCACGAGGAAGGGCGCCCAGCGTTGCAGGACTTCGTAATCGACCGCGCCGTGTCGGCTGTGGTTGCGATAGGATATCAGCGATGTCGGGATGATCGCGGCAAGCGAGGTGGCGACGGCGACGTGCACGGATTGGTCATGCGGCACGCCGAACATCATGAAGGCGGTTGAAAGCACGGGAACCATGATGACGCCGCCGCCGATGCCGAAAAGCCCGGCCACGCCGCCGGCGACTGCCCCGGTGGCTGCGAAGATCGTCACCAGGCCGACGATCGAGCCGGTGGCAAAGAAAGGATCCATAACATATTGTGTTAGCGCAGTGGCAACGCCATTCCTAGCGCGCATTTGCAGGCAGGCAGGCATTTACGGCAAAGCGTGTGCCGCGCGCATCGCTATCGTCAATTTCCTATACGTTATGGCGGTGGTGTACGACGTCGTCGATCAGCCAGCCCTGGAATTTATTGACGCCAAGCCGTGCGCCGATCTCTAGGGCTGTTTCGTTATCGCAACGATAGAATATGATTTTGGCGACCGGCAGTTTTTTAAGCGATTCGATCACCGGGCTTTCGGAAAACTGGCCAACGAGATCCTTGGTGACGCGCAACTTATAATAATCGGCCCCGAACGCATCGATATTGAGATAGGGCAGCACATCCGGATGCAGGCCGTCGATGCAGGTACGGAAACCTTCCTTGCGCAGCACGCCGATGGCGTTGCGGGTGACGGAAAAATCCAGCAGCAAATCGGCGCGGTTCAATTCAAACCCAACCAGTGCGCGTTTTTCGGGCGCGACCGCGCGGCAGAACT
Source organism: Alphaproteobacteria bacterium (assembly GCA_016124955.1). Taxonomy (NCBI): domain Bacteria; kingdom Pseudomonadati; phylum Pseudomonadota; class Alphaproteobacteria; species Alphaproteobacteria bacterium. The sequence goes on from WGMR01000007.1 coordinate 135,456, forward strand.
GCGCGAAGGTCGAAGACAAAATGGTATCGGCCGAAAGGTTGATATTGACCGGCGTGTTGGCCCAGCTATCCGGGCTTTCGGTGAGCTTCATCAGCAAGCGGCGGTCCAGCGTGCAGCACAGCTCCATGAACAGCCGTTCGGGCGTGCGGATGTTCAGGCGCGGGAAACGTTCGTTTTTCAGATCCTCGATGCTGATAAAATATTCCTCGCAGACAGGCTTCCATGTCTTTTCGTCGGCGCGGTGATAAATCGGCTGCTTGCGGACATAGCGGGAGATATCGATTTCCCCGAGCAAACGCTCGATCTGATCAAGGCTCCAGGCGGTGAGCGGCCCGCGCACCTGTTCGGCCTGCAGCGCCTGTTGCGGCGATATGTGCGCGGCGCTGAGCGTACTGGCGGCGCGCGCGGCATCGATATAGTGGTTGGTGCGTTCGCGCAGCGGCGTGTAATCGGCGGGCATGGTGAAGCTGCGGATCATGCGTTCGGTGTCGTCCGAAGCGCTGCCGGGCGGCAGCGCGGCTTGCGCGATGCGCGCGACCTTGCTGTCGCGATCGCCGGCGCTGCTGATTTGCAGAACGACGAAGGCATCGCCGTTTGCCATCAGGTGGCAATCGCCGCCCATATCCCTGGTGGCGGCTTCAACCTGCTTTTGCAAATTTTCCTTGAGCGTGCGGTCGCTGCGCACAACTTCAAGCGCATCGAACACGACATTGACGATCAAACGGGTTTCGCCCGCGCGGTGCATACGGCGCACGCGCATGATGAAATCCTGTTCCCGCACCATGTCGGCGGGCATGGTTTTGATATCGTCAACTTCCCAGATACGCATGCACGCATTGTGCCGGAAAAGTTGCTAACGAGCGATTAACCAAGAGAGCCTTTATGGCCGCAACCGACCTATGCCTAATATATTGATTTTAATTAATAATGTGTGTCAGGCGGCGACGGTGAGGCCGAGATCTGCGATCAGCGCGCGGTCGGCTGCGGCATCGTTATTGTCGGTGGTTAGCAGTTTTTCGCCGTAAAAGATGGAATTGGCCCCGGCCAGAAGGCACAGCGCCTGCGCTTCGCGCGTCAGTTCCGAGCGCCCCGCCGAAAGCCGCACGCGGGCGCGGGGCATGGTGATGCGCGCCGCCGCGACCATGCGGACGAGATCGAGCGGATCGACCGGCGGCTGCCCTTCAAGCGGCGTGCCGCGCACGGCCACGAGCGCGTTGACCGGCACGCTTTCCGGGTGTGGATCCATGTTGGCGAGAACCTGCAGCATGCGCGCGCGGTCGGTATTGCCTTCGCCCATGCCGATGATGCCGCCGCAGCAAACCGTGATGCCCGCTTCGCGCACATGGCGAATGGTTTCAAGCCGGTCTTCATAGCAGCGAGTGGATATGATGTGCCCGTAAAATTCCGGGCTGGTATCGAGGTTGTGGTTGTAGGCCGTCAGCCCGGCATCGGCCAGCTTGCGCGCCTGATGCGGCTGCAGCATGCCGAGCGTAACGCAGGCTTCCATGCCAAGTTCGCGCACGCCGCGCACCATGGCGCAGACATCGTCGAACGGCTTGCCGTCCCTCACTTCGCGCCAGGCCGCGCCCATGCAGAAACGCGTGGCCCCGGCTTCGCGCGCCACGCGCGCCTTGTCCAGCACATCGCCGACATCGAGCATCTGTTCTTTCGCCTGCCCGGTCTTTTTGGCGTAATGCGCGCTTTGCGGGCAGTAGCCGCAATCTTCGGGGCAGCCGCCGGTCTTGATCGAAAGCAGGCTGGCGAGCTGCACGTCGTTGTTTTGGCTCGCACGGTGCACGGTTTGCGCGTGATAGACGAGATCGAGCAGCGGCATTTCAAGCAACGCGCGAATCTCGTCCGCCGTCCAGTCGTGGCGGATGGCGGGCGGCGCGGGGTTTTGCACGGATGCGGACATGAAAACGGGCCTAAAGGTTAACCAATGGCCGGAGTCTAGCCGCTTGCCTGCGGGGCGGGCAATACCTAGATTTACCGGGCATGATGACGGAACTGAACGAACGTTCGCGCACGATCCTGAAAATGGTGGTCGATGCCTATGTGGCGACCGGCGCGCCGGTGGGATCGCGCACGCTCGCGCGCCAGCCGGGCATGGTGCTTTCGCCCGCTTCGATCCGCAATGTGATGGCGGATCTCGAAGCGCTCGGGCTTTTGCATGCGCCGCACACCTCGGCCGGGCGCGTGCCGACCGACATGGGCTTGCGGCTTTTCATCGACGGGATTCTCGAGGTCGGCGATCTTGCCGCCGATGACCGCAACAGCATCGAAAGCCATTGCCGCGCGGGCGGACGCAGCCTATCCGATATGCTCGAGCAGGCGACCAGCGCGCTTGCCGGGCTTTCTTCCTGTGCCGGGCTTGTGCTCGCGCCCAAGGCCGACCGCACGCTCAAGCAGATCGAGTTCGTGCAACTGGGCCCGGGGCGCGTGCTTGTCATTCTTGTGAGTCAGGACGGCATGGTCGAAAACCGCGTGATCGAAGCGCCGCTGAATTTACCGATCAGCAGCCTGACCATGGCGGCCAACTATCTTAACCACCATCTGGGCGGCAAAACGCTCGCGGCCGCGCGCAAGGCCGTGCTTGCCGAACTTGAAGCGCAGCGCGCCGAGCTTGACGGGCTGACGGCCAGGCTGGTGCAAAGCGGGCTTGCGGTCTGGAGCGGCGAAGCCGCGCCGGGCGCGGGGCAATTGATCGTGAAGGGCCAATCGCGGCTTTTGAGCGATGTGCAGGCGCTTTCGGATCTCGAGCGCATTCGCAAATTGTTCGATGCGCTGGAAACGCGCGAAAGCATGCTCAAACTGCTGGATGCCACGGGCCAAGCGGAAGGCGTGCAGATTTTCATCGGCGCCGAAAACGCGCTGTTCGCCGATACCGGCTGCGCCATGATCGTTGCGCCCTTCACGCCCGGCTTTGCCGCGGATCAGGACGGCAAGGACGGCCGCGAGCGCGTGATCGGCGCGATCGGCGTGATCGGCCCGACGCGGATCAATTATGCGCGCATCATCCCGCTCGTGGATTACACCGCCAAGGTGATCGGCAAGATGATGGGCGCGGGGTAGTTCAAGAAGCCAAGCGGCCTAGGTGATGCTTTGCACGACCCATGCCAAAAAGGCGTGCAAATCTGCCGGGCCATCCAGAAGATAGCGCGGATCGTTGTGACGCGGGTCCCCCGGCACGATCGTGGGCGCGGTTACGCCGATCTGGCGCCCGCCCCATGCGCCAACGGTATCCATGCTCGGTTCTTCCCCCACATCGTCGCCGATATAGATAGGTACGCGCTTGGCAAAAGCGGGAAGCTGCATGAAATGACCGATAGCGAGACCTTTGCTGACATTTTTATGTATAATTTCGTAGCTGGGCCCGATTTTTTTGACCACATAATCTCCGTTTCCGGCGTCAGCGGCGGTCAGTTCGCTCAGGCGCTCCGCCACCTGGCCGCTGTTGTGCGGCGTGATACCATGCAGGGCCAGCGCGAAGGGTTTGTGTTCAAAGAAGCAACCGAATTCCAGCGCCGCTTTCGTCGCCATTGCCACGAGTTTTTCCGGCGGCGACGGCACCATATGGGTTATGGCCGCGCCCGCGGTTTCGCGCAGTTCTGCGCCATGGCACCCGGCCCCGGCGGGCTGCAGGCCTGGCAGAAAACTGTCGATCGCGCCGAGTGCCCGGCCCGTGATGATCGCAACCGGGAAACCGGCCGCAATCAAGGCGCGCAAATCCTCGTGTACGTTACCGGGTACGCGCACTTTGGCGGGATCGGGGACCAGATCGGTGATCGTGCCGTCGAAATCGAGGAAGAGTGCGGTGACAGAAAGATCGGGCGCCGGCCCGGGCAGCGGGCAGGTGGGTTTGGTCGTTATCATGCCTGTCATGCGATTTTGTCTTTTTGCTTCTTGCCGTTCTGGCCGGTTTCGCCCGTCAGCAGGTTTTGCGTGGGGTACATTTCACGCAGCATGGTGTTGAGCTGGCGGCGGTTAAACAGGCGTGCAGCATCGCGCAAAATCTCGCCCGCCCAGCCAAACACGTTATGTTCGCGCACGTAATCGCGCATGCTCTTCATGCGTGCGGCCTGTTCGCCTTCGTCCATCGTCAGCGCTTGCAGGAAGGTCTGGGACAGACCCTCTTCGTCATAGGGATTGACGATCAGGGCATCAATCAGTTCGCGCGACGCGCCTGCAAACTGGCTCAGCACCAGCACGCCAAGCTCGTCATCGCGCGCCGCGACGAATTCCTTCGCCACAAGGTTCATGCCGTCATGCAGCGAGGACACGACGCAAACATCGGCGGCGCGGTAGATGTGCCGCACTTCGCGCGGCGTAAAGTTACGCCGGTAGAGAATGACGGGCTGCCACTTGTTGTTGCCGAAGGCTTCGTTGATTTCGCGCGTCGCCTCCTCGATCTCGCGGTCAAGATCGGCATAGGCCTGAATATCGGAACGCGAGGGGGACGCGACCTGCACGAAGCAGACCTTGCCGTGCCAGGACGGCTCGTTTTCAAGGAACAGCCGGTAGGCCGAAAGCCGTTCCGTGATGCCTTTGATGTAATCGAGCCGCTCGACGCCGACGAGAATCTTGACGTCCGGCGCTAGGCCGAGATCGCGCCCCAATTTCTTGCGGCATTCGGCGGCGGTAAGATGATCGGGGCTCTTTTCCGGCCATGAGATGGAAATGGGGTAGGGTTCCACAAGGCACAAATCGTTGCCGTGGCGCACGGTATCGTGTTCGCGGTCGATCAGCGCTTCGATATAGCTATCGACGCAATCGAGGAAATTGTTGCAGTTGAACTGGGTGTGGAAGCCGATGATATCGGCGGCGAGGATACCGGACAGAAACTCGCGCTTATAGGGCAAAATACCGAATACCTCGCTGTTCGGCCACGGTGTATGCCAGAACAGCACGATCAGCGCATTCGGCAGCTTTTCGCGCACCAGCTTGGGCAGCAGGCCGAAATGATAATCCTGTATGAAGACGATCGGCGAGGATGTCTTGGCTTCCTGCACAATGGCGTCCGCAAACTTCTGGTTGACCTGCTTATACATGGCCCAGTCGCTGGCGCGGAAGCGCGGCTTGACATAGGCGATGTTGCAAAGCGGCCAAATGCCTTCGTTGGCGAAACCGAGATAGAAGCCGGCGCTTTCCTCCGCGCTTAGCCACAGGCGCTTCAGGCTGTAGGTTGGTTGGTCGGGCGGTACAGCGATGCGGTCATGCGCGTCAACGACTTCCTTGTCGGCGTCACCGGTGGCGACCGCGACCCATGTGCCGTTGCAGGCCTTCATGATAGGCTCCAGCGCCGTAACGAGGCCGCTGGCCGGCGTGGTGCAGGTGATGCCTTTATCGGTATGCATGTGTGAATAGGGTTCGCGGCATGAAACGGCAATCAGCTGTTCTGAAGGCAGGCTGTTGCGCACGAAGGCCGAAAGTGTTGCGGCCGACCACATTGCGCCCGAAAGCGATTGGCGCGAATATTCGCGCTCTATTTGGCGAACGCGATGCTGGATTTCGCGCGCCAGCACCAGCATTTCCCGTGTAATGCCCGGACCCTTTTCACCGGTGCGCAGATATTGTCGCAAGCTGGCGAGCCAGCCGGAAAGCGTAAAGCGTGCGACAATCAGTGTGATGACGCCGGCAACGAAGCTGATGGCGAGGATCGACCAAAGTATATAAGTCTTGGTTTTTTCGCTGCGCTGCACGGCATAAGCGAGATTATGGACGATCATAATATATGGCGTAAATACCCCGGTCGTTTCAGCTGCTTGCATGCCGGCCTGTTCGGGCCGGGGGGCCGCGAATCTTGCCAGCATAAAAGTGCCATCGCCGATTGTGCGGCGCTCGAACGTGCCGTTATCCGCAATTTTTTCGTTCGTGCACAGAATGCCGGCGGGAAAGTTCTTGCTTTGCGAGCGCGGCTTGCCGGTTTTTTCGCAATATGCGAGCCCGCCGACGCGTTCATCGCGCGCCATACGGGTGAAGCTTTGGTCAAGCCGCGCGGCGCGTTCATTCTCGAGGATTGTGGAAAGATCGTCTTCGATTGAAGTGAAAATCAAACGCGAACGCAATTCAAGATCGGCCGTGATCCAGCTTTCGACCAGCTTTTCCGCCCATGGCAGAAGCAACAAGGTAAGCAGGCCGAGGCAAAGCGTCAGCGGTAACAGGAATCTTGCAAAAAGCATGGTGCCTCGTTGCCGTGGAATGCTGGCAGTTTAAAGACAACCCATCTGTATGGCAACCGTGCGCCGTGCGTCTATGGCGCGGCGGCGATCAAGCGTTTTGCCTTGCGGTTCTGGTGCCATATCACATACAGCCCGGCAAGAATGATGACGGTGGCGCCCGCAACCGTTGCGGGGGCGGGCACATCGCTCCACACAACCCAGCCGAGCAGCGCGCCGCCAGCGATCTGGCTATAGTGGAACGAACCGGCGATCGCCGCCTGCCCGTGACGCAGCGATGCGACCATCAGCATCATGCCGGCGCCGCTGGCGACGCCCGCAAGCGCGGTGGCGGCAAGCCCTTCGATGTCGCCGGCCCATGGCTCGCCGCGCGCAAGCATCAGGCCGCCGAACACGGCGACGATCAGCAGATCGGGATAAAAAGCGAGCGCCATGGAGCTTTCGCGCGCATGTGCGAAGCGCGTATAGACGTTTTGTCCGGCAAAGAACAGCGCGCCCGCCGCGGTCGCGATTACGCCGGCCCAGCTGCCTTCTTCGCTTGGCGCTATGCCGTAGCGCGCCGCCAGGATAACACCGGCGAACCCGACGAGGATTGCCAGCAAAACGCCGCGCGGCGTTTTTTCCCGCAGCCACAGCGCGCCCATGGCGGCCGTGATCAGCGGCGCGGCGAATATGATGGTGTAAAAATCGGCCAATGGCAGCCAGGTGACGCCCAGCACGGTCGAAAGCGCGGCGCAACAGGCAAGGATGCTGCGCGTGAAGATAATGCGCGGGCTGGCGATTCGCAGCGAAGCGCGCCCGCTGCGCAAAAGCGCGAAGACCAGCACCGTAAGCCCGGCGCATGCGCCGACGATCACCATTTGTTGCGGCGTTGCGATCGTGGCGCTGCCCCATTTGATAAACGCGTCGCTGAGCACCCATGCCTGGAACGCTGCGAGCGAAAGCAGCGCGGCCGCGAGCGGAGAGGGAAGGAAAGGTTGCATGCGCGTTACGTAGCCTCAACACGGTTACGCCCGGCCTGCTTGGCGCGGTACAGCGCCGCATCGGCGCGCGCGAGCAGCGCGTCGATATCGCCGTCCTGCGCTTCAAGCTGCGTCAGGCCGACGCTAATGGTGCATTGAACCGCGATCTTTCCGGCGGGGATTTTGCGGTCCGCTATGGCGGCGCGCAGGCGCCCGGCGGTTTCCGTCGCCGCCTTCATGCCGGTTTCGGGCAGCAGGATCGCGAATTCCTCGCCGCCCAGGCGGCCGATCAGATCGGTCTGGCGCAATTCATCCTGGCACGCCTTTACAACTTGCTGGATCACGATATCGCCCGCGGCATGGCCGTGCGTGTCGTTGATCGCCTTGAAATGATCGATATCGAGCATCAGCAGGGTAAGGTCGCGCGCGAAACGGCGGGCCCGCCGCAATTCCTGTTCGCCCTGATCGAGGAAATGACGGCGGTTGCTGATACCCGTCAGCGCGTCGGTTGTCGCTTGATGGAACAGTTCGGCTTCAAGCTGCTTGCGCTGGGATATATCGTTGAGCGCGACCAGCACCGCGCCTTCGCCGCTGTAATCCGTGAGAATGGCGGCAACCTCGGCCATGAATTCGCGCCCGCCATGGTTCTTCATGCGAATTTCGAGTTCGCGCAATTCCTTGATGGTATCGAGCATGGTGTGGAAATCCGTGGCGTCTTCCGGATCGGCAAAGAAATCGAACAGTTTCATTTTACGCAAAAGCGCGCCGCTGCGCCCCAGCAGCAGGCAGGTCTTGCGGTTGACGAACAATATCTGGCCATCCTTGCGGCGCGTGATCGCAACCGGGTAGGGCAGCACTTCCAGCACCGCGCGCAGGCGCTGTTCGGTCGCCAGCAATTGCTGCTCGGTTTTCATATGGTCGGACACGTCGAACACATTGACCTGCATGGCGGGCGTGCCGTGCCAGTCGATCACGCGGCGGGTGGCGTTGATCCACAGTTCGCGGCCATCTATGGTTTGCGCGCGCTCGCGGTTGATGGGCGGGATGTTCTTGCCGCGCAGCAGCGCGGCATTGCGCTGTTCGACCATCGCCCAGTTTTCGGGCGGCACCAGCGGCCGCAGCAACGGCATCGCCAGAACTTCCCTGGCCGATTTAAAGCCGAACAGACGCGCAAAAGCTTCGTTGGCGTAAACCGCGCGGAAATTCTGATGCACCACCACGCCCTGCACCGCGTTATCGATCAGATCGCGGAAATCGGGCAGCAAATCTTCGGCGCGCCGGCCGCGCCTGCGGCGGCGTTCGGGCGTTTTTTGTGCGGCTTTGCCGCGCGGTTTCTTCGTGCCCTTCGCCGCGGCCTTTTTCATGCCGTTCCCCTGCGTCCGCGCCGCGCGCCCGGGCGCTGTTCTTCGTCGAACAGGGATGCGAGTTGTTCCATCATCACGCCGCCAAGCTGTTCGGCATCGGTCAACGTCACGGCGCGGCGGTAATAGCGGGTCACATCGTGGCCGATGCCGATTGCGAGCAGTTCGATATCCGACATGGTTTCGATCCAGTCGATCACGCTGCGCAGATGCGATTCGAGATAGTGGCTGGGGTTGACCGACAGCGTGGCGTCATCGACCGGCGCGCCATCGGAAATGACCATCATGATGCGGCGCTGTTCGGGCCGCGCCAGCAATCGCGCATGCGCCCACATCAGCGCCTCGCCATCGATATTTTCCTTGAGCAACCCTTCGCGCAGCATCAGGCCGAGATTGCGGCGCGCGTGCCGCCAGGGCTCGTCCGCGGTTTTGTAAACGATGTGGCGCAGATCGTTGAGGCGGCCGGGGTTGGCGGGTTTGCCGTGCTTGACCCACTCGTCGCGCGCGAGGCCGCCCTTCCATGCGCGGGTGGTGAAACCGAGAATTTCGACCTTGACCGAGCAGCGCTCGAGCGTGCGGGCAAGGATATCGGCGCTCATGGCCGCGAGCGTGATCGGCCGTCCGCGCATCGAACCCGAATTATCGAGCAGAAGCGTGACGATGGTATCGCGAAAATCGGCCTGTTTTTCACGCTTGTAGGAAAGCGGATGCGCCGGCGCGGCGACGATGCGCGCCAGCCGCGCGGTATCGAGCAGCCCTTCTTCGAGATCGAATTCCCACGCCCGCGTTTGTTTCGCCAGCAAGCGGCGCTGCAGCCGGTTGGCGAGCCGCGTGATCATGCCCTGATAGCTGCGGACCTGTTGATCGAGCAACCCGCGCAGGCGCCCGAGCTCGTCCGGGTGGCAAAGATCGCCCGCCGAAGCAATCTCGTCGAAACGGTCGGTGAAAACGCGGTATTGCGTGCGCGGGCCGTTCGCCATCGCGCCTTCATTGTGCCAGGGCGGCGCGCCCGCTTCGGGATCCGTAGCGCCGTCCTGCGTTTCATCCTCCTCCTGCTCGTCTGCCATCGCGGATTCGTCGGAAGCCGCCAATATGGCCTCGGCCGGTTCGTTTTCGCTCTTGTCGGCCGCGCCGCTTTCGGCGGAAACGGTTTCGGTTTCCGTTTGCGGCGCTTCGGCCGGCTCGGGCTTGCTGTCTTCGCTTTCCTCGCCCTCCTCCTGCTCGCGCGAAGAAGGAAAATCCATTTGCATCGCGCGCAGAAGCTTGCGGATATTGTCGGCGAACAGTTTTTGATCGTGCATGCTGGCGGGCAGCTGCTGCAATTGCCGGCCGATGCGCTTCGTCAGCCACGGCCGCCACAGATCGAGCGCGGCCTTGCCCGCTTGCGGCGGCGGCGTTTGCAAAAGCGCTTCATATGTCATCATGCGCATGACATCCGGCAGCGGCGCCTGCGCGCGTTCTGTTACCTGGCCAAGGCCCTGCTTGGCGCAGCGGTCTTCGAGCAGCGCGACAAGGTTGGCGGCCACACCGGGCATGGCGGCGGCACCCAGCGCTTCGCAGCGCGCCTGCTCCATCACATCGAAGATCGCGCGCGCCATTTCGCCGCCGCCCGCCTGCGCCGCTGCGCGGGCGTGCAACTTGGGATCGTGGTGGCGGACGCGCAGCGCGGCGGCATCGGACGCGCCGCGCACGTGCGTGCGCTCGCTTTGCGTCAGCGCGATGGACGGCAACGGAACGCGCACGCGCTTGCCGCGCGTGGCCGGCGCTTCGGTGGAAAACACGATATCGAGATCGGGGGCGCGCGAAACGGCACGGATCGTAGCGGCTGTGGCACGCTTGAAGGTTTCAGCGGGCGTGTCGGGGGCGGTCATTGCCGCGCTATTGCACCAGGGAGCGCGCGTCGAGCGTAAGCTCGGCATTCATGCAGCGCTGGTAATATTCGGCCACCACGGCGCGTTCGGCCTCGTCGCATTTGTTGAGGAAGCTGAGGCGGAAGGCGGTTTCGACATCGCCGAATATTTGCGCGTTCTCGGCCCATGTAATGACGGTGCGCGGCGACATCACGGTGGAAAGATCGCCCTGCATGAAGCCCGCGCGCGTCAGATCGGCCAGCGCCACCATGGCGGAAATGGTCTTGCGGCCTTCGGTATCGTCGAAGCCTTTGACCTTCGCGAGCACGATCGCGACTTCTTCATCATGCGGCAGATAATTGAGCGTGGCGACGATGTTCCAGCGGTCCATCTGGCCCTGGTTGATCTGCTGCGTGCCGTGATAAAGACCGGTGGTATCGCCAAGGCCGACCGTATTCGCCGTGGCGAACAGGCGGAAGGCGGGGTGCGGGCGGATCACGCGGTTTTGATCGAGCAAGGTGAGCTTGCCTTCGACTTCCAGCACGCGCTGGATCACGAACATGACGTCAGGGCGGCCGGCATCATATTCATCAAACACCAGCGCGCAGGCGTGTTGCAGCGCCCACGGCAGCATGCCTTCGCGGTATTCGGTGATTTGCTTGCCGTCTTTCAGCACAATGGCGTCCTTGCCGATCAGATCAATGCGGCTGATGTGGCTATCGAGGTTGATGCGGATGCAGGGCCAGTTGAGCCGCGCCGCCACCTGCTCGATATGCGTGGATTTGCCGGTGCCGTGATAGCCTTGCACCAGCACGCGGCGGTTGTGCGCGAAGCCGGCGAGGATGGCGAGTGTGGTATCATGATCGAAGCGGTAGGCGTCATCGATCGCGGGCACATGATCGCCCGCGGCCGAAAAGGCCGGAACCTGCAAATCGCTATCGAGCCCGAAGGTCTGGCGGACCGAAACCTTGATGTCCGGGAGGCCGGTTTCGTCGGCGGTGGCGGCAGGCGCTTGCATGAAAAATCCTTGTGTTGGCGGTATTTTACCAGTGTAACAGCACGCCCGGCCCCGCGCCAGCGGCAGGGAATGATATTAAACAATTGTTATAATGGGAATTTTCGTTGCCGCCGGCTATCCGGGCCGCCTAGTAACCGCGCGGTTCGAACAATTCGTCTTCCGGCAGCGCTTGTCCGGGCGGCAGCGGTATGCACCCGGCATAGCGGCTGTAAAGCGGCATAAAATCGCCCGCCGTCATGGCCGTCAGGTCGGCAAAGCTATGGGCAACGAAATAGATTTTCTGCAAGTGGCCGACATAAAAATCCGTCTGCACCATGCGTTCCGGCGCGAGTCCGACGCGCAAGGGCCGCGGATCGTTGAGGCAATAATCGGTTTCGCCCGGTGAAGACAAAAGCCCGCCGCCAAGGATGCGCAGGCCGCGCGGCGTATCGATCAGGCCGAAATCCACTGTGTACCAGAAAAGCCGCGCCATCATGGCCGCCTCGCCGTCGCTGCGCGCCAGGGCGCCCTGGCGCGCGAAACTTGCAAGAAAATCGCCGTACGGCTTGTGGCACAGCATGGGCACATGGCCGAAGCAATCGTGGAAAATATCGGGCTCCGCCACATAGAAATCCATTTCCTCGGCCGACCGCATGCGGCAGGTGACCGGGAACACCCGGCTCGACAGCATGGCGTTGAAATCGTCGTTCGAGACCAGCCCGGTTACCGGCATCAGCGTCCAGCCCGTGCGCGCTTCAAGCCGTTCGCTGGTGCGGGCGATATCGGGGATGCGTTCGCATGTATCCAGCACATCGAGCCCGGCAAGATGTTCGGGCGTTGCGTGGGTTTCGGCCAGCTTTGCTTGCTGCGCGAACAGCGTGCGCCAGCGGCCCTGTTCGGCTTCGGTATAGCCGGCGTAATCCTGTACCGTCGTGCCGCCGCTGCTGCCGAAGCCGGGATAGGTGTAAATCTGGTTCATGGTTTCTCCGGCCTGTGCGGGCGGCGGGCACTTTATTCGTCCGCGGGTGCGCCATAGGATGTTTTTAGCACGGCAAAGGCCTGGTTGATGACCTTGAATTTCTCTTCCGCCTGCTTGCTGCCGCCATTGGTATCCGGGTGATGTTTTTTCACCAGCACCTTGTATTGCGCCTTGATGGTGTCCAGCGTCACCGGCGCTTTCAATTCAAGCACCGTCAGCGCGGCGGCGATGGTGGCGGGCAGCTCATCGCCCTTGCTGCGCGGTTCGCGCGGGGAAAAGGCGCTTGCAAACGTATCGTCGTCTTCGGCAAAAAATTCGCGCTTCACGTTCGCGCGCAAATTATCCTCGGCCGCGCGCCAGCCCCCGGCGGGACGGGCGCCTGCCGGCGGGGCGGTGCCGCGCTGCCAGCAGGTATCGAAGCGGATATGCTCCTCGATCTCGGTTTCGCTCATGCCCGCGAAATAATCCCAGCTTTCGTTGTATTGCCGGGCGTGGATGAGGCAGAACCAGTAATAATCGTTTAGCTGCGCGCGGCTTTTGGGCGCACGGTAAAGCCCGGCCTCGCTGCAGCCGGGACAATCGCAGGCTTTCAGCTTTACCGGCCGGTCGAGCCCGTAAAGGGCGGCGTCTTTTTCCTTGATGGTGTTGCGCATCCCCATAATATGCTTGGCGAAATTACCGTAAACAAGGCTTTTGGGCACATTTATAGTGTAGGGCAGGCAGGTTAGCGATGGCTGAAGGTACGCGCGCACGATCGATCCGGGAAAAACTGGTTACCGCATTTAAACCATCCCGGCTTGATTTGGTTGACGAATCAGCCCGCCATGCGGGGCATGCGGGCGCGCCTGCGGGCGGGGAAAGCCATTTCAGGCTCACAATCATTGCTCCCGCGTTTGACGGCAAAAGCCGGGTTGAACGTCACCGCATGGTCAATCAGGTTTTGGCCGCAGAGCTGGCGGCGGGGCTGCACGCGCTGACGATCAAGGCACTAGGCGAACAGGATGCCGATTAGCGGTAACGTCCCGGGCCACCAATATACAAGTAATAGGTAATAAAATACCTTGAACCATCAACATAATGGTTTATGCAGACACTTGTATGACATTGATATTAAAAGAAAAATATTTTACCTGCATAAAATGTTATGTTATACTCCTGCGTGTTGCGAGGCATAAAAACAGGCTTCCCCCCGGTTGTCCGGCCTCGTTCTGCTCAACCCGTTGAATAGGAGTATTCCTATGACCGAGAACAACCTAAGCGAACTTCAGGGCCAAGCGACAGGCGCGATTGCCGGCACGATGGCTCCGGCGCCAGCCATGCTCGCAAACGCGCGCGAAGCCATGCTTTCGACCCCGATGCCGCGCAGCCAGGGCCGCTCCAGCCTGGTCAGCCGCAACGTTACGGTCGCGGGGCACCGCACCAGCGTAAGGCTTGAGCCCGATATGTGGGCGGCTCTTAGCGATATCTGCAAGCGCGAGCGCACCACAATCCATGAAGTGTGCACGGCCGTGGCCGAACGCAAGGGCGAGGGGTCTTCGCTGACCGCCGCGATCCGGGTTTTCATTATGGCCTATTTCCGCGCCGCCGCGACCGATCAGGGCCATGTCATCGCCGGGCACGGCGCGGGCATGCCTTTTCGTATCGAAGCCACGATGGCGAACGGCGGGCTAGTGCGTAAATAGACGGGTTAGGACAAAACGCCCGCCCACACGTTGCGTACGGCGGCCGGATCGACATCGCGGGCGACGAAAGCTTCGCCTATTCCGCGTGCGAGCACGAGCGTAAGGCGCCCGCCTTCCGCCTTTTTATCCTGTTCCATCAGTTTCACGAGCTGCGCGGCATCCGCCTGTATTTTCGGCGGGTGGATCGGCAGGCCTTGCGCGGCGAAATGCGCGGCGATGCGCGCCGTGACATCGGATTTGCAATAACCCAGATCGGCCGAAAGCCTGAAGGCCAGCACGCAGCCAAGCGCCACCGCTTCTCCGTGCAGCAAGGTGGCGTCGAAGCCGGTCGCGGCTTCGAGCGCGTGGCCGAAGGTGTGACCGAGATTAAGCAGTGCGCGCTGTCCCGCTTCCTTTTCATCGGCCGCGACCACGGCCGCCTTGGCGGCACAGCTGGCCTTGATGGCATAAACCTGCGCTTCGCTATCGCCCGCCAGCAGCTTGCCGCCGTTCTTTTCGCACCAGCCGAAGAAGGCGGCATCGTTGATCAGCCCGTATTTCACAACCTCGGCGTAGCCTGCGCGCAATTCCCGCGCCGGCAGGGTTTTCAGCGTTTCGGTATCGATCACCACCATTTGCGGCTGGTAGAAGGCGCCGATGAGGTTCTTGCCGATGCGATGATCGACCGCGGTTTTGCCGCCGACCGCGCTATCGACCTGCGCCAGCAGCGTTGTTGGCACCTGCACGAAAGGTATGCCGCGCAACGCCAGCGCGGCGGCCAGCCCGGCGATATCCCCCACAACCCCGCCGCCAAGCGCGAACAGCAGGGTTTTACGGTCGATGCGCCGCGCGAGCAGGGCATCGAGGATCTTTTCGAGCTGGACGAAATTCTTGCTCGCTTCGCCCGGCGGAATGACCACGGGTTCCAGCAGCCGGTGCCCGGCCGCGCGCAGACTCGCTTCCAGCGGCTTCAGATAATACGCGCCGACCGTGCTGTCGGTGACGACGACGCAGCTGCGCGTACCAAGGCGCGCCGCCGCCAGCGCGCCCGCTTGCGCGATCTGGCCGGTGCCGATCGTGATATCGTAAGCGCGGTCGGTGCCTTCGGGCGGCAGGGCGACGCGTATGATTGCGGGTTCGGTCATGAAAGCAGAATACAGGATAAGGCCGGTCTTGTCATAGCGGATCAGCGCGCGGCGGCAATCGCTTGCATGATCTGATCGACGGTTTCATCGATCGGATGGTTGCCGCTCTGGATCGCGATATCGGCTTCGGCATAAATGGGTTCGCGCTTGATCATCAGGGCCGACAAAACCTCGGCCGGGTCGCCGTCCTTCAAAAGCGGCCGGTCGCCGCGACGCCCGGCGCGCTGTACCAGCGTTTCGAGATCGGCCTTAAGCCAGACCGAAAGCCCGCGTTGCTTGATCAGCGCCCGGGTTTCATCATCCATGAACGCGCCCCCGCCCGTCGCCAGCACCTGCGGCGACCCGGCCAGCAGGCGGGCGATCACGCGCCGCTCGCCGTTGCGAAATTCGGCTTCCCCGTAACGTTCGAAAATCTCCGCGACCGAACAACCCGCCGCCGCCTCAACCTCGCTGTCGGAGTCGGTGAAGGGCAGCGCAAGCCGCGCCGCAAGCTTGCGCCCGACGCTGCTTTTTCCCGAACCCATCATGCCCACAAGCACGATCGTGCGGGTAGGGCCGTGCAGGGCATTTTCATTACCGATGGTGGCCATGCCCTGCTGTATAAAGACTGGCGGGCCGGGCCGCAAGGCGGCTGGAACTCGTGCCCGGGATGTGCCATCATGCAGGCCTTATGACACGCATCATCCTCATCATCGCCGCCCTGCTTGTTGTTTGCATCGGCGGCGGCGCCATCTGGCTCAGCTTTGCCGATATCAGCCCGCCGGTGGAAACCGTGCAGGCCGCGCTGCCGCATGACCGCTTGCAAAACTAGGCTCGCCCGCGGCGCCGTCAGCTTTGCGGCCGCGTTTTTGGCCGCCGCTGTTCCCGCCGCCGCGCAGAATCTGCCGCAGGTGGAAACGCCCGTCGTCGCACCCGTTGGGGCGGACGAAGACATAACCCCCGCATCCGAAAAAAACGCATTAACGCCACCCGGCACGCCCGCACAAACCGCGCCGCCGTCCGGCACGCGCTCGGCGCTTGCGCCGCCGCCCGAATTTTTGCCGCCTGCGCCTGCGCAGCCGGTTGTGCCCGAAGCCCCGGCGGCTACGAGCGAAGCGCCGCAACCTGATGCCGCAACGGTGGAGGGCGCAGCCACAGAAAAGCCGGCTTGGCCGCCCGGTTTTGACCCCGGAAAACTTCCTCCGGGCTTTGACCCCAGTAAATTGCCGCCGGATGTGTTGAAACGCATCATGCAAGGCGCCGCGCCGAAGGTCGGGTCCGAGATACAGGACAAGGTTGTTCCTCCGGCAGATGCGCAAACGAATAAGGATGCGGCCATCACGACCATGGCGCTTGAAGCGGCGGACCCCGATTCTGTCGGCGTGCTTTTGCCGCAAAACGGCGGGCTCGGGCTCGATATCTGGCAGGGCACGCCGCGCGCGCTTGTTGAACGGCTCATGCCTTCGCTCGTGCTGCCGCCCGCTTCGCCCGCACTTTTTGACCTTGCGCGCCGCCTGATGCTCAGCCTTAGCCGTGCGCCTTCGGGCCCCGGTTTGCCGCCGCCGGTGCCGGCGGCGGATGATCCGGCGCTACCCGGCGCGGTCGATGTCACGCCGCGCGAAGCTTTGAAGCAAAAATCGCTTACCACGCTGCGGGTCGAGGCGCTGCTGGCGATGGGCGACGGCGCGGGCGCGTTGCAGCTCAGCAACTTCGCGCTAGACCGGAACCTTGCGAATAGCGCGGTGCGGCAGGTGGCGGAAGTTTCGATCCTCGGTGCGGGCGAAAGCGAAACCTGCGCCAAGGTGCCGACCTATATGCAGCAGGAACCCGACGACGATTGGCAACGCTTGCTGATTTTCTGCCAGCTGAAGGAAGAAAAGCTGGAAGAAGTACAGCTTGGCATCGCGACCATGCGTGAACAGGGCGTGAAGGACGATTTGTTTTTCGGCCTTGTCGATCGCGTGAACAACCCGGCCAAGGTTTTGCCGCGCCAATTGACGCCGCTGCGCCCCGTTAACCTCGCGCTCATGCAAATGGGCGGTGTGCCGCTGACGCCGGAACTGTTCGCACGGCAGGATGCGGCGCTGGTCCCCGCGCTGCTTGCGGGCCGTGTGACGGATGCGGAAGCGAAGCTCGGTCTTGCCGAACGCGCGGGGATGCGCGGCCAGATCGATGCGGGCATGCTGCGCAGCGTCTATGAAGCGGTGGCGGTACAGGCGCCGGAAATCGCGCTCGCGCCCGAACTGATCACGCCAAACAGCCGCAGCCGCACGGTGTTGATCCAGGCCGCGCTGGCCGAGCTGAACCCGCAAAAGAAGGCCCAGCTTCTGGCCAAGTTCGTGTTCCTGACCCCGCGGCCGATGTTTACGGGCACGCATGGCACGCTGCTGGCCGATATTATCAAAGATTTACCGCCCCAGCCGGCGGTTGTGGATGATGCGCCATCCATCGCCGGCGCGTTGATGCTGGCCGGGCGCGGCGATCTGGCGGCGGCATGGATTAACGCGGCGCGCAGCGCGGTGGCCGCCAACCCGGCGATGAACAACAAACTGCTTGAGCTTTGGCCGCTGATGGCCGTGAACGGGATGATCGATGATGCGGGTTTCACCGCGCAGCAAGCGGGATGGCTGAAGGTGATGCTGAAGGATACCGATACCGTCGGGCGTGTGCGCACCGGGCGCATCATGGCCTTGCTGGCCGCGCTGGGGCTGCCGGTCAGCGACGAAAGCTGGGCCGTGATTACCGAGCAGGGCGAAAACAAGAAACGCTATACGGTCCCGCCCGCCGTGCTGGATGCGCGTTACAAGTTAAGCGCGCGCGCGCAAAGGCGCGGCGAAACCGCGCTGCTGACGCTTTTGATGGCGGGCGAGGATACGGTTGCCGATTTGCCGCCCGCCCGCGTGGTGGAAATGGCGCGCGCGCTGCACGAAGCCGGCCTTGCGAATGAGGCAAAGGCGATAGCGCGCGAGGCGCTTGCCGCCTGGTAACCGGCGCTGCGGCGGGAACGGTATGAACAAGACATCGCCGGCTGCGCCGGTTGCCAGCTATCTGATCGACCGTTTCATCGACGCGCTTTTGGCGGAGCGCAACGCTTCGCCGCATACCTGCGCCGCCTATCGCCGCGATCTTGAGGGCGCGGCAAAGGCGGTTGCGGCGCGCGGGCGCGATCTTTTGAAAGCGAGCGAGGAGGATTTGCGCGCCTACGCCGCCGCGCTCGGCGTGCAGGCGCGGGCAACGCAGGCACGGCGCATTTCATCGCTGAAGCAGTTTTACCGCTTTCTCTGTTCGGAAGGTTTGCGGCAGGAAGACCCTTCGCGGCTTTTGCGCGCGCCCAAGCTGGGCCGCGCCTTGCCCAAATATTTGAGCGAGGAGGAAGTTGCGCAGCTTTTGCAGGCCGCCGCCGCGCGCGGCGACGCGGACGGGTTACGGCTGATCGCGCTGCTGGAACTTTTGTACGCCACCGGGCTGCGCGTGACCGAGCTGGTTTCTCTGCCTCTCAATGCGCTGGCGCAGAATCGCAAGACGCTGATCGTGCGCGGCAAGGGCGGCAAGGAACGCATGGTGCCGCTGGGCGCCCCGGCGGCCGAGGCTGTGCGCGCATGGCTGGCGGTGCGGCGCAAGGAAGGCGGGAAGGATTCGCCGTTTTTGTTTCCGTCCGCCCGCGCGCGAACGGGCCATCTGACGCGGCAGCGTTTCTTCCAGCTGGTGCGCGAAACCGGGGCGAAAGCGGGGATCGCGCCCGCACGGCTCAGCCCGCACGTTTTGCGCCACGCCTTCGCCACGCATTTGATCGAACATGGCGCCGATTTGCGCAGCGTGCAGCAAATGCTCGGTCACGCCGACATCGCCACCACGCAAATCTATACGCATGTGGCCACGAACCGGTTGCGCGACGCAGTAACAAAGCATCACCCGCTGGCGAAACGGAAGTAGCCGCTACCAGCCGAGAATTTCGTGCTGCAGGTACATGCTGTGCGGCATCAGGAAAATGTGCGCCGCGAGCCACGCCAGCGAACAGATGCGCGCCGGCCATACGAAAAAGGGCCGCAGCAGAGCCGCCCTGAGCCCAAGAACGGTAATAGCCGGGTCGGTTATAAGGCGGTTGCCCCAGAATTCCACCCCCTGGAACCAGTGTGTGATGGCTTCGCTGCCCGAAAAGCCGGCTTCGAAATAAAATTCCACCGGCTCCCACATATAAGCGAGCAAAAGGCCGACAAGGTAAGGCCAGCTTTTTTCAAGCCCGCTTTCTGCCGCGCCCCTGTCGCCGGCGTTACCGAGCGCCCGGCGCGCGTACAGCACGATATGCCCGAGCGCTATGCCGGAGAGAAAATGTTCGAACGACCAGAGATCGAACCAGGCAAGGGTTTTATCGCCGAAGAGCATGGATGTGAGCAGTATCCCTAGTGACGGCAAATACATAAGATGAAAGCGGCATTGGCTGCAAGCCGGTTGCCGCCGCAAACCGTTAAGGGCATATTTGCCCCGTTGGGCGTTTGATGCTAGGTGTTTGCGCCTTAAATTTCGCGGATTTTGCAGGACAGGAATGCAAACGCTGGATTTCGAAAAACCCGTCGCCGAGCTTGAAGCGAAGATCGAGGAGCTGCGGCACCTTTCCGACGGCAGCCAGATGAATATCGCCGAGGAAGTGGCGCGTCTGCAGGAAAAGGTGGACCGGCTTTTGCGCGGTATTTACGGCAAGCTGACCCCGGCGCAGAAGGTGCAGGTCGCGCGTCACCCGGAACGGCCGCATTGCCGCGATTACCTCGCCGCCCTGATCGAGGAATTCACGCCGCTGGCCGGCGACCGGCTGTTCGCGGAAGACCAGGCGATCATCGGCGGGCTCGGGCGTTTTCGCGGCGGCGCTTGCGTCGTGATCGGGCAGGAGCGCGGCCACGATACCGAAAGCCGCATCCGCCACAATTTCGGCATGGCCAAGCCCGAAGGGTATCGCAAGGCGCAGCGGCTTTTACAGCTTGCGGGGCGTTTCAACCTGCCGGTGATTACGTTCATTGACACCGCGGGCGCTTTTCCGGGCGTGGAAGCCGAAGCGCGCGGGCAGGCGGAAGCCATCGCGCGTTCGATCGAAGCGTGTCTGCGCGCGCCGGTGCCGATTGTGGCCTGCGTGATCGGGGAAGGCGGTTCGGGCGGCGCCATCGCCATCGCGACCGGCGACCGCATTTTGATGCTCGAACATTCCATCTACTCCGTGATTTCGCCCGAAGGCTGTGCTTCGATCCTTTGGCGCAGCGCGGCCAACGCGGCGGATGCCGCCGCCGCGCTCAGGCTTACGGCGCAAGACCTGAAGCAGCTCGGTTTGATCGACGATGTGATTGCCGAGCCTGTTGGCGGCGCGCATCGCGGCGCGCGCGCGACCATTACCCGCCTCGGCGATTCCATAGCCGCCGCGCTGGCCGAGCTTGGCGGCAAGGAGCCGCACCAGCTCATGAAGGAGCGTGCGGAAAAATTTATTGCGATGGGAAAAAAGACGCTTAACTAGCGCCCGCCCGCGCCTACCAGCGGCGCAGCAAGACCGGGCCGATCTTGCGGCCGACCCAGCCGGTGATGGCGATTGCCGGCATATAGAACACGGCGATCCAGAGCGGGTAATCGTGCATGCAGCGCATACCGAAGGCGACCGCGCCGATGGTGCCGGCGGCCAGGCCGGTTAGCATGCCCGCGCGCCGCAGATTGGCGGGGGAAAAGAGCCGCACGGCCTGCGTCAAAATAATAAAGGCCGGGATTGCCAGCAGATTGATGTAAAGCAGGCAGAATTTCCCGCGCCCGTCGAAGATAAGCCCGAACCATGTTGAAGAATCCGTCATCGCCATATTCACGCCCGCGCCCGCAAGCAGCAGCGCGAACGGCACCAACAGCAAATACCAGACGACCTTGCCTTCGGGCTGGATCGCGCAATAGAGCATGAGCGTGCAGGCAGCCGCGAGGAACAGGCAGAACACGACCTTGCCGATGGCAGGCGCATCCATCACCGCCGCGCCGATATCGGGCCGCAGGCCTATGGTGACAAGCATGACGACGCAGGTGGCGAGCAGCGCAAGAAAGGCGAGGCCGATGAAGGCCAGCTGGCATTCGCGCCTTGTCATCGGCGTATCGTTGCCGATCGTGAGTTTGATATATTCTTCGTGACGCATGGCGAACCCCGGGGTTTTGCTTCTGCCGCCCGGTTATGGGGTTGCCGAAGCTTGAGCGAACAAACCAGACCGTTTCGTGCCTTGCCGTGGCCATATTCATGGCCTACTTTTTAACGGTTCTATTCTACACCAGAATCGATGCGGACGCCACGAATAACGAGGATGATTTCGCTATGTTAACAACACAGCGCAGCGGGTTGAATAGACGGCGTTTTGTCATGGGGCTGGCGGCTGCGTTAACAATGATTACAACGGCAGCTTGGTTAACAAAGCGGGGATTCGCGATGGGCGACGAACAGAAATTCGAGATTACGAAGACGGACGAGGAATGGCGCGCAATTCTAACGCCCGAACAATATCGTGTGTTGCGCCGCCACGGTACCGAGCCCGCCGGCTGCAGCATGCTCGATAAGGAATATGACGCGGGTACCTATGTGTGCGCCGGGTGCGATCTGCCGCTGTTTTCGTCGGACGCGAAATTCAACAGCCGTACCGGCTGGCCCAGTTTCTTCCAGCCATTGCCCGATGCCGTGGGCACGACGACCGATCATTTGATCGGCGTTCCGCGCACGGAAGTGCATTGCCGCCGTTGCGGCGGGCATCTCGGCCATGTGTTCGATGACGGCCCGCCGCCCACCGGCAAGCGTTATTGCATGAACGGCGCTTCACTGAAGTTTGTGGCCGAAGGCGCAACCGGCGCCGAACCTGTCAGCGGCGCGTGCGAACGCGGTTAGCCGCCCCGAATAAACCCGGGAAGACTTTACGCCGTCAGCTTACCGCCCCGTGGCATTGCTTGTATTTTTTGCCGCTGCCGCAGGGGCAGGGGGCGTTGCGCGGCGTGTGCGACCAGGTGGCGGGGTCGTTTTCATCGAACTGCACGCGCGTGGGCGTGATGCGGCCGGGCACGGGGGCGCTATCATCTTCCCCGACCGCGCTGCCCGGCGTTTCGTGCACTTCCTGCATCAGCTGCTGGCGCTGCCGCTGCTGTTCGGCCAGCTCTTCCACGCTCGGCATGCGCAATTCAGCCAGCATCAGCACGCGCGTGAGCATGGCGCGCAGGCTATCGAGCATGGTCTGGAACAATTCGAACGCTTCGCGCGTATATTCGTTGAAGGGGTCGCGCTGGCCGTAACCGCGCAGGTGGATGCCCTGCCGCAGGTGATCGAGCGCGAGCAGATGCTCCTTCCATTGCTGATCGAGCATGCCGAGCAGCGTGGCCTTTTCCGCCCGCTGCCAGTTTTCGAGCCCGATCTGTGCCGCCTTGTGCGCAATTTTATCGTCCGCCGCCGCGATCATGCGCTCCATGATTTCGCGCGACGCGATGCCTTCTTCCTTGGCCCATGCATCGAGCGGCAAATCGAGCCCGAGCGTATCGCGCGCCTGTTCGGCCAGCCAGGGCATGTCCCATTGTTCGGGGTATGAATTTTCCGGGATCGCGCGCGAAACCATGGTTTCGATCACGTCGGCGCGCATATCGCGCAGCGTGTCGGAAACATGGCCCGCCGCCATGACCTCGCGCCGCTGTTCGTAGATAGCCTTGCGCTGGTCGTTCATGACGTTGTCGTACTTTAAAAGGTTTTTACGGACATCGAAGTTGCGCGCCTCCACCTTTTCCTGCGCCTTCTCGAGCGCGCGGTTGATCCACGGGTGCGCGATTTTTTCGCCGTCCTTGAGGCCGAGCCGGGCCAGCACCGGCTCCATGCGGTCGGAGCCGAAAATGCGCATCAGGTCATCTTCGAGGGAAAGAAAGAATTTCGATGCACCGGGATCGCCTTGCCGGCCGGAACGGCCGCGCAGCTGGTTATCGATGCGGCGGGATTCGTGCCGCTCGGTGCCGATCACGAACAGGCCGCCCGCGCCGCGCACTTTTTCCCGCGCCGCGTCAACCTCGGCGCGTATCTTTGCCGTGCGCGCGGCGCGCGCGGTTTCGTCGGTGATGCCTTCAAGTTCCAGCGCCAGGCGCGCATCGATATTGCCGCCGAGCTGGATGTCGGTGCCGCGGCCCGCCATGTTGGTGGCGATGGTGACGGCGCCCGGCTGCCCGGCCAGCGCGATGATGCTGGCTTCCTTTTCGTGGTGGCGGGCATTCAGCACATTGTGGGCCACGCCTTTTTTCGTCAGAAGGCCGGAGAGAAGCTCGGATTTTTCGATCGACACGGTGCCGACCAGAACCGGCTGTTGCCGCTCCTGACATTCCGCGATCTGGGCCGCGATCGCTTCGTATTTTTCGGAAAGATTGCGGTAAACCTCGTCGTCCATATCGGCGCGGCTGACGGGAACGTTGGTCGGCACCTCGACGACATCGAGGCTGTAGATTTCCCCGAACTCCGCCGCTTCGGTCATGGCGGTGCCGGTCATGCCCGCAAGCTTGGGGTACAGGCGGAAATAATTCTGGAAGGTGATCGAGGCCAGCGTCTGGTTTTCGCGCTGGATTGTCACCTTTTCCTTGGCCTCGAGCGCCTGATGCAGCCCTTCGGAATAGCGGCGCCCTTCCATCATGCGGCCGGTGAATTCATCGATGATAACGACCATATCGTCGCGCACGATGTAATCCGTGTCGCGGGCGAAAAGCTTGTGCGCGCGCAGCGCCTGATTGACGTGATGCACGATCTGGACGTTGTGCGCATCATACATGCCTGCGCCGGGCGTCAGCAGGCCGGCTTCGGCCAGCAACACTTCGATTTGCTCGTTGCCTTCCTCGGTCAGCACCACGGTGCGCTGCTTTTCATCCTTTTCATAATCGCTTTCGCGCAGCCTGGGGATCAGCGCGTCGATCCTGGTGTAAAGTTCGGAACTGTCTTCGGCGGGGCCGGAAATGATCAGCGGCGTACGCGCCTCGTCGATCAGGATGCTATCGACTTCATCGACGATGGCGAAGTTGAACGGACGCTGCACCAGATCGGCGGCGGAAAACTTCATGTTATCGCGCAGATAATCGAAGCCGAATTCGTTGTTGGTGCCGTAGGTGATATCGGCGGCGTAGGCGGCGCGCCGCTCGCTGTCGTTCAGACCGTGCACGATCACGCCGGTCGTGAGGCCGAGGAAGCCATAGATTTGCCCCATCCAGCCGCTATCGCGCTTCGCGAGGTAATCATTGACCGTCACGACATGCACGCCCTTGCCGGCCACCGCGTTCAGATAGACCGCGAGCGTGGCGACCAGCGTTTTGCCTTCGCCGGTCTTCATTTCGGCGATGCGGCCTTCGTGCAAGATCATGCCGCCGACAAGCTGCACGTCGAAATGCCGCTGGCCGAGCACGCGCCGCGCCGCTTCGCGCACGGTGGCGAAAGCTTCAGGCAAAAGCGCATCGAGCTTTTCGCCCTTGTTGATGCGGGCACGGAATTTTTCCGTCTGCGCGCGCAGCTCTTCATCGGAAAGCTTTTCGATTTCCGGCTCCAGCGCGCCTATGGCGGCGACCTTGCGGTCGAAGCCGCGCAGGACACGATCGTTATGGGAACCGAAGACGGCGCGGGCAAGGGAAGCGAACATTATAACTCCGTAATCACATAGAGCGGATGCCTTCGCGCGGGCGCGGCGGCACCGCCGATCAGGCGGGCGACCATAGCGGAAACCGGCCCCGAATCAAAGCAGCGCAGCCCGATATAGGTACGAAAGTCCTTGTTTTACAGAGGGTTGGGGGCGGGCGGATAATTTCTTATTTATTTTCATGGCCTTACGATAAAAAAGAACTATATAAGGGCCGCATAAAAAGAGGCCGTATTTAGCCGGAAGTTATTTCGCATGAGCGTTCAACCTGCATCCTATTTAGCCGCCGCCGGTGAAGTTTCCGATCAAGCCGGTGCCGGGAAGTCCTTGCGCGAAGCGGGGCTGGTTCTTTTCGACTTCGACGGCACGCTGGTCGATGCCGCGGAAAAAGAAACCTTCGAACTTGTCATGAGGACTGTTGAAACGGAACTCAAGGACATGGGATTTGATGCCAATTTTTCCGGCATTGATCCCATGCAGTTTTCGGGCTGGGCTACCGAAGCCATGGTCGAATACCTGGTTCATGGTATCAATGTAAGTGCGGAACAGAAGAAACAGATTATCGATACGGTGCACACGGCGCGCATCGACCAGAGACCGAGCGCGAATGTTAAGGCGGTCGCGCAGGCGGAAGAATATCTGCAGTTTCTGAAGGAACAGGGTATTCCCTTTGCCATTGTTACCAACAGTAAATATCAACGCGTCGTGAATTACCTGCGCCATGTCGGGCTGCTGAAATATTTCGAGCATAAGGGTGACGCGGCTTCGCGCGCCGGGCCCTTGCCGCCATACCGTATCGTCAGCGCCTACGATCATTGTCAGAATATCGGCAAGCCCGATGGCCTGCCATATGCTGAAGCGCGCATGCGTTATGGGCCGCGGGTTGCGGCAAATCAGATTGTGGCGTTTGAGGATTCTTCCAGCGGCGTAAGATCGGCCCGCAACGCCGGGATCACAAACGTCATGGGCATGACGGTATGCAGCCAGATCGCGAACAAGCCGGCGCATGCGAAGAAGCTGCAAGACGCCGGTGCCGCCCATATTTTTGGCACTTTCCAGCAAGTTATCGATGCGCACAAAGGCGGCGGCGGCAACCCGGCCCCTGCAACCAGTGTTTCCCTTAAGGATGGCCGCAAGCTGCGGTTCTGGCCCCAGAGGAATTTCGGATAATTTAACCAATCCGGTTTATGATCGGGTTTCCTAGGATTTTTCGCTATTTCCGGCTGTATCCCCGTGTCGTACGCATGAGCAAACCCGTAATCCTGATCACCGGCGGTGCCGGGTATATAGGCAGTCATGCCGTTTGGGCGCTGGCGCGCGCGGGTTATGCGCCGGTCGTGCTCGATAGCCTCGTGAACGGCCACCGCTGGGCTGTGGGCGATGCGCCGCTTGAGGTTGGCGATGTGGGCGACGCGCCCTTCGTGCGCGCGGTGTGCGAAAAATACCGCCCGGCCGCGCTGATGCATTTTGCCGCCTTCATCGAAGTGGGCGAAAGCGTGAAGGATCCGGAAAAGTATATCGGGAACAATTTTACCAAGGCGCAGCGCCTGTTCGAAACCGCGCTTGAAGCCGGCGTGACGCAGGCGGTGTTTTCCAGCACTGCCGCCGTCTATGGCATGCCGCCGCGTGTCGCGCCGATCACCGAAGATACCCCGCTCGCGCCCATCAACCCGTACGGCGAAAGCAAGCTGCGGGCGGAACAGGCTTTGCGCGCGCTCGGGGAAAAGGGCATGCGCTCGGTCAGCCTGCGCTACTTCAACGCCGCCGGCGCCGCGCCCGAAGAAGCCGGCATCGGCGAAGCGCACTGGCCTGAAAGCCATTTGATCCCGCGCGTGATCCTTGCTGCGCTCGGGCTTGAACCCGCGATCGGGATTTTCGGTACCGATTACGCCACGCCGGACGGCACCGCGGTGCGCGATTACATCCATGTGCTTGATCTGATCGCCGCGCATGTCGCTGCGCTGCGCTATATGATGGAGGGCGGCGCGACGGCGGCGTGCAACCTTGGCACCGGGCAGGGCTATTCGGTGCGCGAGGTGGTGGATGCCGTTGGCCGGCATCTTGGCGCGCCGGTGCCGCAAAAGACCGGTCCGCGCCGCGAAGGCGATCCGCCGCAGCTGGTGGCCGATGCCGCCCTGGCCCGCCGTTTGCTTGGCTGGCAGCCGGAACGGGGGCTGACCGAGATTGTGCAATCCGCGCTTGCGTGGCACCGCGGCGCACGATACCGGGAAACGGTACTTTTGCCGCGCTACGGCAAGGCCAGCTAAGGCCGCCATAAGGCCTTATCCCGGGCAAGATTCCCCCTTGCTCCGCCCGCCAGAAACGTCTTAATGTTGCCGCGTTTGCCGCCTATGGCTGGAAGTTCCCGCTTCCCGAACGCACCGAAAGGACATACTTCAATGACCAGCATGCTGAAATTCGCCCCCGCGCTCCTTGGCGCCATTCTTGTGGCCGGCGCCCCGGCGCTGCCTGCGCGCGCAGCCGACAAGGCCGCCGACCCTGTCGTCGCCAAGGTCGATGGCGCTACGATCAAGCGTTCGGACGTTGTGCGCGAGATCAACACGCTCGGTCCGCAAGTTTCGCAGATCCCGATCCAGACGCTGTACCCGCAGGTATTGGAACGGCTGATCGCCACGCAGGTCGTTGCCGCCAAGGGCTACGCCGAGAAGCTTGAGAACAAGCCGGAAGCGAAGGAGCGCCTGAAGCGCGCCGAGGAACAGGTGGTCGCCGATCTGTACCTGAACCAGACCATCATGCCCAAGATCACCGAAGACAAGATCAAGGCGCGCTACAACGAGATTGTGAAGAAGGTGAAGCCCGAAGACGAGGTGCGGGCGCGCCACATTCTGGTGCCGACCGAAGCCGAGGCCAAGGAAATCATCGAGCAGCTCAAGAACGGCGCCGATTTCGCCAAGCTGGCGGCTGAAAAATCGAAAGACAGCGGTTCGATGAAGGAAGGCGGCGATCTCGGTTACTTCGGGCGCGGCGCGATGGTGAAGCCCTTCGCCGATGCGGCCTTCGAGATGAAGCCGGGCGAGCTGAGCGACAAGCCGGTTAAAACCGATTTCGGCTGGCATGTGATCAAGGTTGAAGACAAGCGCAAGTCTTCCCCGCCGCCGATGGAAGCGGTGCAGGATCAGATCCGCACCCAGCTCGGCAATGAAATGATGACCGATATCGTCAAGGGCCTTGTGGCCAAGGCGAAGGTCGAACGATACAACATCGACGGCTCGCCGCTGCCGCCCGCAGGCGCCAGCGCAAAGGCCACCCAATCCAAGGACGATCCCGGCAAGAAGAACTAGATGCCGGAAAGATCCGGGGGCGGGCGGCGCGAGCTTCCCGCCCCTTTTTCTTGCCCCTGTTCCTGGGGCAGGGGCAACAAGATAACAAAACAAAGCAACGACCGAGAAAATACGAGGCTGCCATGAAATATACGCGTTCCCCCCTTGCGCCCAAGGCGTTCCCCAAGATGCCGCAGGTGGCAGGCGTCCGCCTTGCGACCTGCCATGCCGGGATCCGCAAGAACAAGAGCCGGAACGATGCGATGCTGGCGGTATGCGATGCCGGCACGGTGATTGCGGGCGTTTTGACGAAATCGCTGACCGCTTCGGCTTCGGTGCTTGCATGCCGTACCGGGCTGAAGCACGGGAAGGCCCGCGCCATTCTTGTCAACGCCGGCAATTCCAACGCCTTTACCGGCAAGGCGGGCGAAGCCTTTATGAAAAGCGCGGTCGCTGCCGTCGCCGGCGGCGTGAAATGCCCGCCGCGGGAGGTGTTTTCATCTTCGACCGGCGTGATCGGCGTGCCGATGCCGGCCGATTTGCTGGCGAAAGCGGTGCCGGGGCTCGTGCACGGTCTTGGCGGCGCGAGCTGGGAAGACGCGGCATGGGCGATCGCCACCACCGATACTTTTGCCAAGGGTTCGGTCGCGAAGGCGACGATAGACGGCAAAAAAGTGACGATCTGCGGCATTGCCAAGGGTTCGGGCATGATCGCGCCCGATATGGCGACCATGCTGGCTTATGTGTTCACCGATGCCGCGATCGAACAAAAGGCGCTGCAGGCGATGGTGAGCGCGGTCAACGAGCGCACCTTCAACAGCATTACGGTGGACGGCGATACATCGACCAGCGATACGCTGCTGGTGGCCGCCACCGGCCGTGCGGGCAACAAGGCGATCAAAAGCGCGGCCGACAAGCGCGGCGCCGGTTTTGCCAAGGCGCTTGAAGCCGTGCTGCGCGACCTTGCGTTGCAGATCGTGCGCGACGGCGAGGGCGCGACCAAGTTCGTGACCATCAAGATCGCGGGCGCGGCCAGCGATAGCGCCGCGCGCAAGATCGCGCTTTCGATCGCCAATTCGCCGCTGGTGAAGACCGCGATCGCGGGCGAAGACGCCAACTGGGGCCGGATCGTGATGGCGATCGGCAAGGCGGGCGAAAAGGCCGATCGCGATAAAATCAAAATCCGCATCGGCGGCGTTCTGATTTGCGCGCACGGGCTGCAGGTGCCGGGCTATGATGAAGCGCCGGTCGCCGCCCATATGCGCGGGCAAGATGTGAATATCGATGTCGCGCTTGGTATCGGCAAGGGTACTGCTACGGTATGGACATGCGATTTGACGCATGGTTACATCAGCATCAATGCCGATTACCGAAGCTGAACTTATAACCGAACGCCTTGTGTTGCGGACGCTGCGTGCCGAAGAAGCGCCGCAGCTCGCCGCGCTGATCGGCCATTGGGATATTATCAAATGGCTGACGGTGGTGCCGTGGCCCTATACCGAACAGCATGCGCACGATTTCATCGCGCAATCGATCAAGGTCAACGCTTCCCTTGCCGCGCCTTCGCGCTTCGCCATCACCGCGCGGGAAAGCGGTACGATTTTGGGGCATATCGGCATCAAATATATGGACGAAAATCCGAAGGCGGACGAAATGGAGCTCGGCTACTGGCTCGGGCTGCCGCATCAGGGTTTCGGCTATGCGGCGGAATCGATCGCGGCAATCACGGCGCACGGTTTTGCCGCGTTCGGCCTCGCGCGCATTTTTGCCTGCACGCGTCTCGATAACGCCGCATCGCGCCGTGCGCTCGAAACCGCGGGCTACCGTTATATCGGCGAACAAAAACCGCCGCAGCGCCATGGCCGTTTGCGCGGCGACGACGGCGTGCACGCCTATGAAATAACCGCCGAAAGCGCCCGCACATGACGGCCTGCATCGATGTCACGTTGCCGGCCGATGACGAGCGCACCCGCCCGCTGCGGCTCGTGGCCGCCGCGCTTCTGGTGGATGGCGACGGGCGCGTGCTGATCGCGCGCCGCCCGCCGGGCAAGGCCTTCGCCGGGCTTTGGGAATTCCCGGGTGGCAAGGTGGGGACGGGCGAAACACCGGAAGCGGCGCTCGTGCGCGAACTGGCCGAAGAACTGGCGATCAAAACATCGCCCGGCTGCCTTTCCCCGCTGGCCTTCGCGAGCCATGCTTACGACGATTTTCACCTTCTGATGCCGCTTTATATATGCCGCGTATGGGAAGGAACCCCGCGCGCGCAGGAAGGGCAGGATCTGGCCTGGGTCCGCCCGCGCGCATTGCGGAATTATGAATTGCTGCCCGCCGACTTGCCGCTCGTGAGCGTGGTGGAAGAACGCGTCTAGGGCGCCGCGCGGTTTTTCAGCAGATCCAGCGCGCCTTGCAGGATATAGGCCGCCGCCGCTTTATCCACCACCTCGTCACGGCGCTTGCGGGTCATGTCGTCTTCCAGCATGAAGCGTTCGACTGCCATGGTGGATAGACGTTCGTCCCAGAAAGCGATGGCGATATCGCCCGCCTTGCCAAGCGTAAGAAAGTTTTGCGCAAAAGCGCGGGCCGATTGCGCGCGCGGCCCTTCGCTTCCATCCATGTTTTTCGGCAGGCCGATCACGAGCCCGCCCGCACTCCGTTCCGCGATCACGGCCGCGAGTGCCGCGGCATCGGCCGCGAACTTGCCGCGCGCAAGCGTTTTGAGCGGCGAGGCGACCGCGAGGCCGGGGTCACATACCGCAAGGCCGATGGTTTTCGTGCCCAGATCGAGCCCCAGCAGGCATTGCCCCGGCTGCAGCAGGCTTTTAAGGTCGGCGATATTGCAGAGCGGCATGGCGGGTGATAGGTTCCGGAGGCATTTATTCCGGGGGGAAGATTAGCCCATGTCCATCGATAAAACCACCGTCGCGCGCATCGCCCGCCTCGCACGCATGAAGGTGCCGGACGAGCAGCTCGAGCAGGTCGCGGGCGAGCTGAACCAGATCCTGGATTGGGTCGCGATGCTTGACGAGGTCGATGTGAAGAATGTGCCGCCGATGCAGAGCGTGCACGATATGCCGCTGCGCTGGCGCGAGGACAAGGTGACGGACGGCGCGCGCGCAGGCGACATTCTCTCCGCCGCGCCTTCGCGCACCGCCGATTTTTTCACCGTGCCGAAGGTGGTGGAATGAGTGCGCTGACCGATTTGACGATGCGCGAGGCGCTTGAAGGCCTTGCCGCCAAAAAATTTTCCTCGACCGAGCTGACGCAGGATTACATCAAGGCGATGGAAAAGACGCGCCCGCTCGGCGCCTTTATCACCGAAACGCCGGACCTTGCGCTTGATATGGCAAAAGCTTCCGATGCGCGCCGCGCGAAGGGCGCGGCGGGTCTGGTGGAAGGCTTGCCGCTCGGGATCAAGGATCTGTATTGCACGAAGGGCGTGCAGACCACGGCTGCGAGCCGT
The DNA here is from genome assembly GCA_016124955.1 of Alphaproteobacteria bacterium. Lineage (NCBI taxonomy): Bacteria > Pseudomonadati > Pseudomonadota > Alphaproteobacteria > Alphaproteobacteria bacterium. The sequence continues at coordinate 166,942 of WGMR01000007.1, forward strand.
ATCCTTGAAGGTTTCGTACCCACATATGAATCCACGGTGACGGAAAAGCTGTTTTCGAACGGCGCCGTGATGCTGGGCAAGCTGAACCTCGATGAATTCGCGATGGGGTCTTCCAACACCACCAGCCATTTCGGCAATGTGATCAACCCGTGGTCGGGGCCCGACCCGGCGGGCGCCAACCGCAAGCTGGTGCCCGGCGGCTCTTCGGGCGGCTCGGCCGCCGCCGTCGCCGCGCATGCCTGTCTTGGCGCGACCGGCACCGACACCGGCGGTTCGTGCCGCCAGCCCGCGGCGCTTTGCGGCGTGGTCGGCTTCAAGCCCACCTATGGCCGCTGTTCGCGCTGGGGCATTGTGGCGTTCGCATCCTCGCTCGATCAGGCGGGCACGCTCAGCCGCACGGTGTGGGATGCGGCGCTGATGCTGCGCGCGATGGCGGGGTTCGACGACAAGGATTCGACCTCGGCCGACAAGCCGGTGCCCGATTACACCGCCGCCGTCGGCCAGCCGGTGAAGGGCTTGCGCGTCGGCATTCCCAAGGAATACAGGATCGACGGCGTACCGGCCGAGGTCAGCGATATGTGGGACAAGGGCGCGGCGATGCTGCGCGATCAGGGCGCCGAGATCGTCGATATCAGCCTGCCGCACGCCAAATACGCGCTGCCGGTTTATTACATCATCGCGCCCGCCGAGGCATCTTCCAACCTCGCGCGTTATGACGGCGTGCGTTTCGGCCAGCGCGAGACAGGCCGGAACCTGATCGAAATGTATGAAAATACGCGCGGCAAGGGTTTCGGCGCCGAAGTGCGGCGCCGCATCCTGATCGGCACCTATGTTTTGTCCGCCGGTTATTACGACGCTTATTACCTGAAGGCGCAGAAGGTCCGCGCCTGTATCCGCCGCGATTTCGAACAGGCTTACGAAAAATGCGACGTGATCCTGACCCCGACCGCGCCTTCGACCGCCTTCGCGATCGGCGAAAAACAGAACGACCCGCTTCAGATGTATCTGGAGGATGTTTATACCGTCACGCTCAATCTCGCCGGGTTGCCGGGTATTTCCGTGCCTGTCGGCCTCGGCGCAGACGGGTTGCCGCTCGGGCTGCAGCTGATGGGCCGCGCGTTTGACGAAGAAACGCTGCTGCGCGCCGCGGGCGCGCTCGAGCAGGCAGCAGCCTTCAAGGCCGCTCCGCCCTTCATGGCCTGATGAAGATGCGCGCGCCGCGCGGCTTTCTGGCCGGGCTGCTTGCGGCCTGGCTGGGGTTTGGCGTTTTTGCCTCGCTCGCGATGCTGGTGCCGGAAGCGGCTGTGGAAAAGACGCTGCAGGCAAATTGGTCGCCGCCGAGCGCGGAACAGCTGCACATGTTGCCGGGCGATTATTTTACCGAATGCGCGATGATGAGCGCAGCGATGACTACGGGCCGCAGCCTGTTGCACAGGGTTTTGAACCCGCTTTTGATGGTGCCGCCCGACCATTACTGCCGCAACCTTGCGAAGATGGTGCACAAGGAAGCGGCGCAGGTGCCTAAATTGAATGCGCGCTACTGGCAGGGCCCCGCGTTTTTGCTGCGCGCGCTGTTGCCCGCCATCGGCCCCGGCGGCATGCGGCTTTGTTACCTTTGGCTCACCATCACCGGCATCGGTTTTTTTCTTTTGGCGGCGCGGCGGCACCCGGCGCTGGTGGTCGTTGCGGGTACGCTGTTTGCGGGTTGCTTCGCGTTCGCGCATTGGGGCGGGATGCAAACAAACCTCGCACATGCGCCGGTTTTTATAATCGCGCCGTGGCTGCTTGGCGTTTGCCTGCTGCGCGAAAAACGTGCGGCAGACGCGGCGCGGCGGGAATATGTGTGGCTCGCGGGCGCGGGCGCGCTCGGCGCGCTCACGGCGTTCTTCGATATGCTGTTCGGCGGGATACCTTTCAACCTTATGCTGCTTATGCTTACGCTTTCATTGCGTCATGATGCGCGCTTCAGTGATGCGTTTGCGGGCGCGCTTGCGTTTGCGGCCGGATTGGGCGCGACGATTTTGCTGAAGCTTGTCGCGGTCGCGGCGCTGATGGGCGATACAGTATTCATCAATAATTTCTTCGATCATTTGCTTTATAGAATGCAGGGCGTGGACACGGGCGAAGAAAAAGCCCTTTACGCCACCCCGGTCGAAGCGCTTTTGACCTATCAGCCCGGTTTTGCCGCGCTGCCCTGGATGGGCGCGTGGCTTTACGGCGCTATCATGGCCGCGGGCGGGGCGGCCGCGATCGGGCTGCCCGTGATTTTCGGGTCGCGGCCCACCCCTTCGCCAATATGGCGGCTGTATGGAAGCGGCATGCTTGCGGTGCTTGTGTTTCCGGCCTGGTACATGGTTTTTGCCAACCACACGCTGCATCACCCGCATTTTATGCTGCGTTTCGCGCTGCTTGCCCCGCTTGCCGCGCTTGCGCTTGCCGCGCTGCTGTTATTCGGGGTAAAAAGCATACCCTCCGGCCGCGAAGCTGCTATGCTTGATAAAGGCCCCCTCGCGGCGGGACCGGGAAAAACAAGGCGCGGACCATGAGCGGCATAATCGAAGGCGAAAAAGGCAAGTGGGAGATGGTGATCGGGCTTGAGGTGCACGCGCAAGTGACCTCGGCCGCCAAGCTGTTTTCCGGCGCCGCCACCAGGTTCGGTGCCGCCCCGAACGACCAGGTTTCGCCGGTCGATGCCGGTTTTCCCGGCATGCTGCCGGTGATCAACGGCAAATGCGTCGAGCAGGCGGTGCGCACCGGGCTCGGACTCAAGGCGCAAATCAATCTTGAATCGATTTTTGATCGCAAGAATTATTTTTATGCCGACCTGCCCGCCGGTTACCAGATAAGCCAGTATTTGAACCCGATTGTCGGCAAGGGCGAGATCGTGCTCGACCTGCCGGGCGGTGAGGCGCGCACCATCGGCATTACGCGCCTGCATCTCGAGCAGGATGCGGGCAAGAGCATGCACGACCAGAGCGATAGTGAAACCTTCGTCGATCTGAACCGCGCCGGCGTCGCGCTGATGGAGATCGTGTCGGAACCCGACATGCGCAGCGCCGAGGAAGCCGCCGCGTATATCAAGAAGTTGCGCACGATTTTGCGCTATCTCGGTACCTGCGACGGCAACATGGAGGAAGGCTCCATGCGCGCCGACGTCAACCTTTCGATGCGCCCGGTCGGGGAAGGCAGGCTTGGCACGCGCTGCGAGATCAAGAATGTCAATTCGGTGCGTTTCGTGATGCAGGCGATCGAATATGAAGCGCGCCGCCAGGTGGAAATCCTGGAAGCGGGCGGCAAGATCGACCAGGAAACGCGCCTGTGGGACACGCAAAAGGGCGAGACGCGCGCCATGCGCTCGAAGGAAGAGGCGCATGATTACCGCTATTTCCCGGACCCCGATCTTCTGCCGCTGAAGCTCGATGCCAAATGGGTCGATGATATCAGGGTGACGCTGCCCGAATTGCCGGATGAAAAGAAGGCGCGCTTCGTGGCGGAATACGGCATCAGCGTCTATGACGCGGGCGTGCTGGCGGCGGAGCGCGAGGTCGCGGATTTTTATGAACAGGTCGCCAAGGGGCCCGCGGGCGCAAGGGACGGCAAGCTGGCCGCCAACTGGGTCACCGGTAGCCTGTTCGGCGCGCTGAACGAGGCGGGCAAGGGCGTTTCCGAAAGCCCGGTCAGCGCCGCGCAAATCGGCGGGCTGATTGATCTGATCGCCGATAACACCATTTCCGGCCGTATCGCCAAGGATGTGTTCGCGGAAATGTTTTCAACCGGCAGGGACGCCGCCGCGATCGTCGAGGAAAAGGGGCTTCGGCAGGTGACCGATACGGGTGCGATCGAAGCCGAGATCGACAAGGTGCTGGCCGCCAATGCCGACAAGGTGGCGGAATACAGGGGCGGAAAAGACAAGCTGTTCGGCTTTTTCGTAGGCCAGGTGATGAAGGCGACCGGGGGCAAGGCAAACCCGGCGGCGTTGAACGATTTACTCGGGAAAAAGCTAAAGGGCTGATATGGATATGGCTGTGAAGAAAACGACGAAAATGGCGCGCGCGAAAATCGGCGCAGGAGGCAGCGACGATATCCGGAAGGGTTTTCTGAATCCGCCCGACGATCTGAAGCAGCTAAAAATAATCTCGGCACAGGCCGTGCGCACCCTTTCCGAGGATATCAACCGCATCAAGCGCGGCGAATTACGTGGCAAGAAGCTGGCCATTGTGCTTGCCACTGGCGGAACACTGGCGATGCGGACCGAGGCAGGTATCCGCACACCTCATCTCGATTTCCAGCAGCTTTTTACCCATATGGGCGGCAACCTTGCCGAACGGTTCGAGATTCGCGGTTTGCAGGCCTTTAATATCGATAGTTCGCAGATGGATTATCGCCATACGCGCGAACTTGCGATTGTGATGACGTGGCTGTGGGGTGCCATCAAGGTGCCGTTTACCGGCTTTCTTGTCACGCACGGCACCGACACCATGAGCTATGCCGCCGCCGCGACCTCGTTGATGATGGGGCCGGGCATGCCCTTTTCGGTCGTCTATACGGGCGCACAGCGGCCGATGGAAGACCCGCTGAGCGACGTGCAGATCAACATACGTAATTCGCTTTATACGCTGGAATCTCTGCACGCCAAGAATATGGCCGAAGTGCTGATCGTGATGGGCGACCGCGCGGTTCTGGCAACCTCTTCGGAAAAGGTGAACGATACGCTGGCCAATGCCTTTGATGCGCCGCGCCACCATTATGTGGCGCGTTATAACCGCATGGACCACCCGGTGCCTTTGGCGGATTGGCTCAAGCCCCGCCGCCGCGCGCCGTTCAAGCCCACAATCTGGCAGGGCGACCATTCTCATACGCTGGTGGTCAAATCCACGCTGGGGCTTGATCCGAAAATGGTGACGCATCAAATCGAACAGCCTTCCGTGCGATCGGTCATTCTGTATTCGTTCGGTGCCGGCACGGTGCACGAAGATATTATCGCCGCCACGGTGGAACCCGCCAAGCGACGCGGCATACCCGTTTTTGTGGTCAACCCCGTGCATGCCGATTACCGCGTCGAATATCTTTCCAGTTTCAAGGCCGTGCGCATGGGCGCGACCCCGCTGGATATGACGCTTTCAAGCGCGCTCGCGAAAACCGAGATTGCGCTGCGCCTGCATGGCGGAGACGCCAAGGCGATGGCCCGTTTCATGACGCAAAACTATGTCGGCGAAGTGCCCACACAGCTATCGCGCTTCGTGCCCAGTAAATAAATCCCGATTCTACAGACCTTGCCCGCACCCAGCCGAGCCATGACCAACGCGGTATTTGAAAACCACAAACTTCCGGAGTTTCTGAAGCTGTCCACCATCGGCGAGGCGCTGGAGGAGGAGACGCGCCGCCGCGACGCGATCGCCGCCGCCGCTTCGGCCGAACGCACGCGCGTGCTTACGCGTTGGGGCAGCTATCCCGTCTATTACAACGCGCTCAAGCACACGATCATCGAAGGGCCGGGGGAGGCTTATGACCGGGCGTATAAAATTTATCTTGAGTTGTTTGACCACGAGCTGCCTTTTGCGCCGGACGTTTACTATTATTACTTCGAACAGAATCACAACAAGGCTTTGCAGGAAAAATACGGGCCGTTTCAATATCGCGTGCTTTCGCTCGAAGATCCGCGCGACATGGCCAGCATTGGCCAGATCAGCTATCTGACCGTGCCGTTGCCGGAAAATTTCGCGCCCTATGCGGCGGCGTTGTATGTAGCGGTGACGTGTGTACGGCCTCAATCGCGTATGCCCAAGATGGCCGACTACATGATCAAGGCTGCGGTCAGTGATATATACGTGACGCTTGAAAAAATGGGCCGTCCGGTGCCGCCGGGCGGGCAAATCGCGGCTTTTACCAACCATATGCACCCGCTGGCGCAATCGCCGCGCGATTTCCTGGTGGATAGCATGGGTACCGGGATCGATTGCTTTGATCGTGATTTATGGTTCGGGCGCATGGGGTTCCGTATTCTCGATATTCCCTACCGCCGCCCGTCGCCCCGCGCCGATTACAGTGCCGAATATGCCTGGACGTATAAATATGCTGTGCGGCCCGCGCCGGGCCAAGAGCAAATCCCGGCGGATGTGTTCATGTATTTGCATACGCGCTATTGTGCCATGCGGCAAAAGCCCTTCATGCCCGAAAACGACAAATTCTATCAGGAATTAAGCGCCGAGGCGGCGCAACGCCCGCAGATCAGGCTTCTGGCGGAAAACAACTTTCAGTTCGCGCGGCTACGGCGGCAGGTGCGCGCGTGGCTGCATGAAAACCGCAAGGCGGATTTCGGCGGCGCGCTGGCGCGCAGCAAATTTTCGGAATTGCTGCGCGACGCGGCGGAATAGATTGAAGGAAAGCTCAGCGCGCCGCTGGCGCCGCCGGGCGCAACGAGATCTGCGACCTGTTTTTGAAAAGCCAGTATGCCCCGTACAAAACGACCGGCGCCAGAACGGCTGCGCCTGCCGTGCTTGCCGCCATGGCAATCAGTGCCCCGGCTGTGCCGCCTTTAAGCGCGAGATAGCCAAGCCCGCATACGAGCCCGGCGGCCAGCAGCATAACGCTGGCTGTATCGGATGGATACCAATGACGCCGTGTTTGCATGGGATGACAAAAAATGCCGGATTACCGCGCTTATGCGTAGGCGGCGACCTTGCGGCGCCGGCCGCGGCGCGGGGCTGAGAAGCTGCTCAGCACGCCGCTTTCGGCAAGGCGTGCGCCGCGCAGCTCGGAAAGACAGCGCTGGAGCATAACCATTTCGCGCATATCGTCGCGATCGGAAACCTGCATGGTGCTCAGTTTGATCTCGACCAGGTCAATCAGCATCTGCATCGATTCTTTTGACATGGCCATGGTGCGATCCTTCCAAAATGGATTGTTGAAATACATTTTGCCTGCGCCGCATTTCCCCGCGGCCCGGCCCAATGCTTGTGTTACGCAATGTGTTCATCTTGCGGCAAAAACCTTAAAATTGCGTTACGTCTTTATCTTAAATATTGGATTTTATTCAAATTTTATTAGGGTTAATCGCGCTTCACCATGCCGCGCCGATTGCCGTGGTTTTTCAACTCCGCGTGCTGCACGAAAGGATGCGGAAAACCGGGTTGCGCCGCCGGCATGGTTACAAAACCCCCCGCGTGCGTTAACCATGAACGCCGTTCCGGTGCTGTTTTGGCGGGTAACAAGATACGCAAAAAACGTTTGCTGCGGTGTCATCATGGTTAATTCAAAAAGAATGTGCGGAAAGAAAAAAACCAAGTGCGTATTCCCTTGACTTACATTCGCCCGGATTGTTAGAAGCCGCGACAGTTATTACGGGGCTTTTCATTTTATAAAGAGGATTAGCGATGCCTAATTTAGTTCAACGAATCGGTGTTTCTTTTGCAACATTGCTGGCGACAGTCGGCACGCCTGCCCATGCGGGCGGCGGTGGCGGTCATGGCGGTGGTGGCCATGGCGGCGGTCATGGCGGTGGTGAGGCGCCGGTCGATGGCGGTCTTACAGTTAATGTTAGTGGCGGCGATACGCTTAACGACATTGACCCCGAAGCGACTGCGCGCAGCACCGGTATCGGCACCGTGACGACTAGAAGCTATGCCTTTGGTGCGCCGGGCGGCGCCAGTGCGAGCGTTGATGCGAGCGATCTTGCCGCTGTTGCGCTTGAGCAATGCGGCACGGCAACCCAGACCGTTTTGCCGGGCCGAGCTTCCGGCTTTACGGTTCCGGTTATCGGTGGCGGCGTGAGCCGCAGCGAAACTGGGCAGGCGACCATGACGGCGGGTCCGGACATGCATTGCATCAGTGCAGTGCTTGACAGCGCCGAGCGTATCGAAGGCGTGCGCGCGGCCGCCGCAATTTCGTTGAAAACCTGCGCAGCCGCGCCACGGTTGCCAGCGCGCTTGCCACCGGCAGTGGCCCGTGCATGGACAGGTTTGTTGCGGCCACCCAGCTTGGCGGCGAAGAGCCGGCAGTGGCTCTTGCGACATACCGGCAGTGTGCCGCTGCGCAGGGCCGGCGTGTGCCTGATGCTGTGGTTGCTCCGGTCGCGCCCACCGCGCGGATTGAGCTGCGTGTTTGCACAACGGCATGTCCGACAGAAGGCCCCGGCGAATAAAAACTGAATGGTTCGTGTCCGCCCCTTTTGTGGGGCGGCACGACTTTTATTAAAACAATTATAAGGCGTAGCCGCGATGCGTAGCCGCCCTTTATTGCGCACGGCCGCGGTTGCGGTGTTATTCAGCGTTGCCGGATTTTTTCTGTGCGGCCACGCTTCCCGCTTCGCTCGCGTTCGCAGGCACCATAGGCGTCGCAATGGCGGTCAGCGCGCTGGCGGGCGGCATTGCAAGGCTGGTCACGGCTGCGCTTACGCCGGGCGAACGCAAGGAAGGCTGGTGGTGGAAATCGTTCGCCGGCGGCCTGTTGCCGGGCGCGATCGGCGGCGGCATCGGCTTCTCGGTCATGGATTTCCTGAGCGCGGACGGATTCCTGCACGGCTTATTCGCGCCAAACGAAGCGCCTGTTCCGCCGCTCATTGCGCCGGGCCCGGAAGCGGATGTAACAAGCGGCGCGGCATTGGTCGAAGTCGCCGCAAGCGGCGCGCTGCCGACCGGGCTTGAAGGCGTTCTGACGGTCGATCAGTTCGCCGCGCTTTCACCCGAATTACAGGCGCTTGCAAATGCAGGCGACCCGGCATCCATGGTTGAATTCAGCAAGGAAGCTTCGTTCCATCTTCTCAATCACGCCGGCGGCGATGAAGCCGCGCGCCGCGCCGGGGCGGCGCTGATCCAGCGCGGGCTCGAAGTTGCGCAGCAGGGCGATGTTCACAACATTTTCACCCGCATGCTTGCCGCCGATATGGCCTATATAAGGGGCGCACGTGAATTCGTGGGCTTGATCCCGCAACCGCACTAGATTTCCGCTTCCTGCTTGCCTTTTTGTTTCCGTCCGGGCTTGTATGGTGTGTAACCGACCGGGGTGCCGTATGATATCCAAGCCCGTGTGTTTTCTTGTTTCTTTGTTTCTGCTTGTTGCGCCTGCAGTGCCCGTGCGCGCGGATGAGGCGGTGCGCGATGTTTCCTATGGGCCGGACAAGGCGCAACGCATGGATGTTTATGTGCCCGAAGCGGCCCGCGCAAACGGCCGTGCACCGGTTATTCTGATGGTGCATGGCGGCGGTTGGCGCATCGGCGACAAAGATTCGCGCGGTGTCGTGAAAAACAAACGCGCCTATTGGGGTGCCCGCGGCTTCATCTTTATTTCCGTGAATTACCGCGTGTTGCCCGATACGCCGGTTTCGCAGCAGCTTGAAGATATCGCCGCCGCCGTAACTTTTGCGCAAGCGCATGCGCCGGAATGGAGCGCCGACGCCGCAAAATTTATCCTGATGGGGCATTCGGCGGGCGCGCATCTGGTTTCGCTTTTAAACGCCGACCCCGCGCCTGCGGTCAAGGCGGGCGCGCAGCCTTGGCGCGGCGTGGTTTCGCTCGATACCGCCGTGCTGAACGTACCCGCCTTCATGCGTGCGCCGCATCCAAAACTTTACGACAAGGCTTTCGGCGACGACCCGGATTATTGGCGCCAACTTTCACCCCTTCACCGTTTGACGAAGGATGCCGCGCCCGTTCTGCTTGTTTGTTCATCGCGCCGCAAGGTTCCATGCCCTGATGCGCACGTCTTTGCGCACCGCGTGCGCGCCCTTGGCATTCCGGCGGAAGTATTGCCGCAAGACCGTACGCATGGGCAGGTCAATGCCGATCTCGGCGAACCCGGCCCTTACACGGATAGCGTGAACGCGTTTATCGAAGCGCGGCTGGCTGCGAACTGAAGGCTTGTATTTCCACGCCTTTGGCGCGCGGCTCTTGCGCGGACGGCTATAAATTCCTATAGATGACCCTGCTTTCTCTCATGACGGAGAAGGGGTCGGCATGGTCATGACGCGGCGTATGTTCTTGCGTAATGTTGCCGGAGTTTCCGGCGCAGGCTTGGCGCTGACCGCCTTTTCTGCCCATGGCCCGTCGCACGCCTCTGTTCCAGCCCGCAACCCTTTAGAAAACGGAAAGGTTCCCATGTCGGCATATCCTTATAAGCTTCCCGATCTTCCCTACGCCGCAGACGCGCTTGCGCCCGTAATCGATACCGAAACCATGGGGCTGCATCACGGCAAGCACCATCAGGCCTATATCGACAAGCTCAATGGCGCGCTCAAGGACCACAGCGCGGCGCAGCAGCTTTCGCTGACCGAGCTGATGGCCAAAGTACAGGAAATGCCCGAAGCCGTGCGCGGCGTGATCCGCAACAACGGCGGCGGCCACGTCAATCACAGCATGTTCTGGCAGGTCATGGGCCCGCCGAAAGACGGCGCGAAGCCCGGCGGCGAACTTGCAAAGGCGGTCGATGCCGCGTTCGGTTCGCTCGATGACCTGAAAAAGAAATTCAACGATGCGGGCGTGAAGCAGTTCGGATCCGGCTGGGTGTTTGTGACCGTGGAAGCGGGCGGCAAGCTGGCCGTTACCGCGCGCCCCAACCAGGATACGCCCTTGATGGAGGGAACATCCGTCCTGTTCGGTAACGATGTATGGGAGCATGCCTATTACCTGACCTACCGCAATCGCCGCCCTGAATATCTGGAAGCTTGGTGGAAGGTGCTGGACTGGCCCAAGGTGGAAGCGCGCTACGCGCAGCTGAAGCAGGGCGAAACTATCCTTTAACCCGGCATGGAAAATACGGGCCATCGTGCGCCGCTGCCGCAGGGCGCGTCCGTAAGGCGCATCGGCGCGGGCGACCGCGGCTTGTTGCGCGGCATTGCCGGGATCGCAAAGCGCTGGGTGCTGCCGGATGATTTCGACAGCCTGCCGCCCGATGAAGCCGCGAAGCTTGCGGCGCGCGGTTTCCTTGTTTCCGGCTACACAGAAGAAAAATATGCCGCATGGGCCGCGATGGAGGGCGGTATATTCGCGGTCGTGGCTGACGACGAGGTTCTTTGCTTCCTTGCCGCATACGGCGCCCATGACGGCATAACGCCGGATGATGCCGGAAGCGACTATATAAGGCAGGCATGCAACCCGCGGGCCGTGATTGTCAAGCAGGTCGGCACGCATCCGGGTCATTGCCGGAAGGGCTATCCGGGTCATTTATACGACTCGCTGATGCGCCGCGCGCAGGCGGATATTTTTCTCGCGATCGTCGAAAAACCCCTGAATGCGGGGTCGGAAGGCTTCCATGCCGCGCAGGGCTATGCGAAAATAGCGACCTTCCTGCATCCCGATGGCAGGCCACGCGGCATATGGAAGAAGCCGTATGACGGAACCGGTACAGCGCCATGACATATCATAAACTGATCGAAGGCTTCCGGCAGTTCCAGACCGATTACTTTACCAACAGCGACCGCTATGCCGCGCTTGTGAACGAAGGGCAGAAGCCGGAAACGCTTGTGATCGGCTGCAGCGATTCGCGCAACGATCCCGCGCTGCTGACCCGCGCGGAGCCGGGCGATATTTTCGTTGTGCGCAATGTCGCCGCGCTCGTGCCGCCCTATGAGCCGGACGGGCATTACCACGGCACCAGCGCCGCGATCGAATTTGCGGTCAAGGGGCTCGGGGTGAAGAACATCATTGTGCTCGGCCATGCCTTGTGCGGCGGGATCGAGACGCTGGCCGCCTGTTCGTGCGGCGCGGAGCCGGGCGCGCTTGACCGCAATGCGGACGGCGAAGCCTATGAATTCCTGACGCCGTGGGTGAAGATCGCGCTTGCCGCCAGAAAAGCGGTGGATGCCGAGATGGAAGGTGTGGCGCCCGCCGTGCGGCAACGCGCGCTGGAACAGGCAGCCGTGCTCGCCTCGCTCAACAACCTGATGGCATTCCCGTGGATCGCGCCGCGCGTGAAGGACGGGCGGCTGAAGCTGCATGGCTGGTATTTCGACATGGTCGGCGGCAAGCTGCTCGGGTTCAACCCGGTGCGGCAGGCGTTCGAGGAACTGGCGCCGGAAAGCGCCCCTTAAATCAACCGGCGCGGCGGTTGTGACGCGCCGCAATATTGCTACGGATATTCCGGCGCAGCCGCCAGCTGAAGGCGGCGGTGCGCCCAATCATCCCGGCCTTGCTGCGCCAGTCCACGTTCCAGTGCGACGCGCCATGTAAACGCGCCCCGAAATGCACAGGGAAGCGCCGGACATCGTAGCCGCTGCGCCGCGCCGACCAGTAGGCGAAAAGATCGAGCGAGAAATCGTGCGGCGCTTCACCCCACCCATTGAACAGCGCGCGGGGGAACATGGTTGGCTGGGCGTTGATATCGCGGAAGCGGTAGCCGAGCAGCAGCGTTTCAAATGCGGCCATGCCGAGTGTAAACACAATATCGCCAGCAGGGCGGCCGTAGCGCAGGCCCTTCACAAAAATTTTTCCGCCGCCATCGAACAACGCCAGCCCGCGCACGGCATCGGCAGGGTCGGTTTGCAGATCGGCGTGGGTCCAGCCGAGAACGGTGCCGTGCGCAGCGCGCAGGCCCGCAAGAATACCGAAGCCGTAACCTTGATTGACCGGCACGCGCACGGCCCGCAACCGCGTCTGCCCCGCCGTCGCTTCGGCCAGCAATTGCGGGCTTGCGTCGCTTGAACCGTTATCGACGAGGATGATTTCCATATCGCCCCCGGCCAGCGCGGCGCGGCAACGTTCAAGCAGCGCCGGAAGGTTGGCGGCTTCGTTGTAGCAGGGAATGACAAGCGAAAGGCGCGGGGCGATCATAGGGCGCTTTTAGCACGGAAAACCGCGAATTTCATGCCCAAAATAAGGATGGGACACGGCGCAAGGCGATCAACGCCGCCGCAACACGACCGAGCGCCCGCAGCCGAAGATGCCGGGCACGATCGCGATCAGCGCATGATCAAGCGCATCAACGCAGCGCAGCGCCCAGCGCGGCAGGTTGATCGTGCGCGTCTGCACGACAACGCCACCCGAAAGCGGAAAGATAAAACATTCGTTCACCTCGTTCTTTACGACGCTGAATTGTGGGACCTGCGCTTCAAACCGCGCCGCATCGCGGAACAGCATTTCCGGGATCGCGCAATTGGCCGACCATGGATCGTCAGCGCGGTTCGCGGGCGTATTTTCATCGAATGCATCATGTTCATAAGACCACCCTTCGTGCCGCGTTACGTACAGCATAAGGCGCAGCAGGAACGAGGTGTTGATTTCCTGTATCAGGATATAACCGCCCGGCTTGATCGCGGATGCGAGACGGCGGAAAAACGCGATCGGATAGGCAAGATGGTGAATCATATGGCTGCAGATCACGGCATCGAGGCTTTCCGGCGGGTAGGGCGGGTTCAGCGCATCCACCACTTCGTCGATCCACGGGCGCGGTTCGGCGTCTGTGAGGATCAGAGTGCCATTGCGGATATATTCGCGTGCGAGCCCAGCGCCCGCGCCAAGTTCGACCACCTTGCCGCCCGGTTTGATGTAGTTGTTCATCCAGTCATAGCGCTTGAATAAAAGGTAATCGAGATTCCGGGGGCGGCGCGAAAGGAACAGTTCGCGCGAACGCGCAATGTTGCCTTTGTGAATGAAACGGCTTTCTTCGTGCGAGGGAAGAAAGGCTCGCGGCAAAAGGCCTTGCATGGCGGGATCGGCCCTTTCCGTTCGTGTTATGCGCTGCGCATATCTTGCGTATCGGCGCGGCTTCTGTCCGGGTCGCCGGCCAGGGAATAAGGGTGCATATTCCAGCGATCAAGGCAATTCTGCCAATATTCATAGCTGCGAAGTTCGTTCGGCGTACCCCATCCGAGATAATGATCGATTGCGAACAACCTGCAATCGAGCCCGAGCGCGCAGGCATCGTTGATGGCGGTATCGATATAGAATTCGCCGTTCACGCGGGCGTTGCGTCCTTGCATGCGCGCGACCGCGCGGCGGAAATCGCCCGCACGACGGAAAGTGAAGGTGCCTGTGACAACCGGGTCGTGTGCCGGGTCTGCCAACGGGACCTTGACGGAAACGTTGCGTATTCTGCCCGCTCCGTCGGCATCGACCCAGCCATAGGCTTGCGGTTTCTGCGCCGCCTGCGGGTGGCCGCGCACCGCCCAGACGATTGCGTCCACAGCAGGGTCTGCCAGCAGACGCGCCAGCGCTGCCGCATCATAGATCATGCCGTGATCACACGCGCCGAAAGTGACCATGGTTTCGTCATGCATGCCTGCGAGGCCTTCCAGGGCCGTGATCGCCTGGCCTTCCGTCAGGCTTTCAAGCAAAGCTATATCGATGCCCGGAACTTCAAGGCGCAATGATTTTTGCAACCGGTCAAGACCGGGCAGATCGCGCCGCAAAACCGCGCGCACACGCTCGGCGCGCGGCAAATCACCCAGCGCTTGTACCGCCATCGGTCGCCCGGTTACGGGTATTAGCGGTTTCGGCGCGTCATAGCCTTCGTCCGCGAACCGCCGGCCCCGCCCCGCCATCGGCACAACCACGCTGCCCGCGATCTGCGCGCGGGATGGCTCCTGCATCTGGCTTCGTAAAAGCGATGACCAGCGGGTGAAATCGGTCAGGTCTTCGGGCGTGCCCCATTGCATGAAATGATCCATCGCGGCCACGCGGATATCGGCCCCGCGTTCCAGCAACGGACGATAAGCGAGACTTACGTAATGTTCACCGTTAATCTGCAGATCGTCCCGTTCTTCCAGCGCGCGCATGACTTCCAGCATTAGCGCGCCGGTGCGGAAGTAATAGCCGCCGGAAAGCGCATATTCGCTCATCGGGTTGTCGGTATAGGGCTGTTTCTCCTGAATGGCGGCGACGCGCGTCCCGTCCATTTGCACATAACCGTAATGGTGGTTGCGCAGCATGTGCGGATGAAAGCCGGTATAGGCCATCAGCGCGCCATCGCACGCGGTCGTTTCCGTCATGGCGCGGAAGGCGGCATAATCCCACAAGCCCGCATAGTCGCAGTAACTGACGATCACGGGCTCGTCCGGCTTTACATGGTCGGCGGCGGCCAGCACGGCATGCACGGGGCCGCGCCCGTGCGGCTCGATCGCCGCGACCGTGCCCGCGGGCCGCAGCGCTGCGAGCATGCCGGCCATATTCCATGCGGGTTCAGCCAGATGATCGCGGTTGCAGATAAAAAGGACATCTTGTTCGCCGGGAAACAGATCGACGACATGGGCGATGATGGGTTTGCCCTCAACCTCGATCAGCGGTTTGGGAACCTTGTAGCCCGCGCGGCGAAAACGTTCGCCGGAGCCTGACATGGGGATAATAATTTGCATCCATGCGCCCGTGATATAGTATTTCATGGCACTATAGCCGGAACGACCGGCGCAAAAAACACCTAATTCCCGGCGATTTCCATGCCCCAGACCGGCCCCATCCTTATTGCGCACCGCCGCAACCGCCTGGCCGACCTTGCCGCCGTGGCGCGCGGCAACTGGGTCGAGGTTGATATCGAATTGCATGAAGGCGAAGCATATCTGGCGCACGACCCGTTGCCCGCACCGCCGGGTGCAATGGATCCGCCGCCCGCCCGGCTAAAGGATTATATGCGTGCCGCGCAGGAAGCCGGGATCGCCGGTTTTGTGTTCGATTGCAAACGAGAAGGCGCGGCCGCTTTCGTTATGCCGCATTTACGCAGCGCGGGGATAAAAAATTATTTCTTTCTGAACGAGACGGAAGTGAGCGCCGATATCGTGCGTACACAAAATGATGCGCATGTCACCGCTTTGCGGCTGTGGCAGTATCGCGGTGCGGACGAACTGGCTCGCTATATCGAAGACACGTCCGCGCCGCTTTGGGTTTGGGTCGATTGCTGGGCGCGCGGGCTTACGGAAAATATTGCGCGGGCGCATTTGCCGTTTACGCCGGCGCAAGCGGCGAAGCTGCGCGGCGCGGGTGCGCGGCTGTGCATATGCTCGCCGGAACTGTATGCGCACAGGTATGGCCAAAGTTACGTGCCCGGCGCGCTCGCGGCGATTTATCGCGGTGTGCTGAAGTATCGCGCGCGGCTGGAAAAAGAAAACATTGCGTTCGATGCGGTGTGCAGCAAGTTTCCGGGGCTTTGGTCGGGCGCGCTCGGTGCGCTGGCCGGCGCCAACGAGGCGGATCTTTTGCGTGCAGGCTGAGCGTCAGCGCGCCAGCGCCTGCCGGTGTTTTTCCGCATCCCAATCCAGCAGCCTGTCTTCGTCCGCCGCGCTAAGATAATGAAGCGAAGCGTCGGCGGGAACGCGAAGCAGCACCTGCGCGAGGCATTCGGCCATCGCTTCCCCGGCCCTTGAAAGCGCGGACGAAAGCAGCGCGCCCTTGCCGCGCACCAGCAAAAGCGGCGCGGCGGACGGGTCGGCGTCTGGAAAGTCTTCGGCATCGATAACTTTCACGCCGCGGCCAAGGAACACGGCATGGTCCGGGTACAGCGTGCCGCCGCAAGCGAAGCCGCAAGCGTCGGCATCGTTTGCAAGGCCGTGCACAACGGGGTTCTCCGGAACGCGCCACGCGCCCTGTCGCGCCATGCGTTGAAGATAGACGTGATCGGGCGCGGGCGATACGCGCGCAGGCGCGGCCAGCCGTGCGACGGATTCGGCAAGAAGTTTTTCGGTTTCCTCGACACTTTCGCCCGCGACGATCAACCCGTGATTACCGAGCACAATGACATTCGGCGGCGTTTCACCCGCGATTACGCGGATCGCACGGGTCAGCGGCCAGCCCGGATGCGCGTAGGGGATGAAGGCGTGGCGTATATCGGCCAGCCGCCCGGCGCATTGGGTGCCGCCATCCTGCCGCACGGCCAGCGCAATCGCGCCTACAGCGTGGACATGCACAACAACGCGTTGCGGCAGCGCCGCATGCATGGATGTTTCGATCGACGGGCGCAGGCCGTTTGCGGCCCCAACCGTTTCGGCAACAGGTTCGCGCCCGCCCGCAATATCAGCGCGCAGCGCCGTGTAATCCACGGGAACAAAAATATCGCCTCGCGCAGCGTCAGCAAGCCATGTGCCGGAAGCCTTGATCCACATGGCGGCGCCATGCTTGACCGACATATTGCCCCCGCCGCCCTGTACCAGAAGCGGGTCAGCGCCTATGCGCGCCGAGCTTTGCACGAAGCCGGAAAAATCGGATGGCCGGGATGGATGCTCTGTCATGATTTACACGGGTGCTTGCGTTTATGGGTGTAAACTACAAGGCTGGGGCAAAACAGGGAACCGCATATATTTTTCTCGCAGACCGGCGGCATGAAGGCTTTTCCACTGCGTCCGCGCGTGGCATGATCCGCCATGATGCTGGATTTTGAGCAAAAACTGCGCGGACGCAAGGTCTTGGTAACCGGCCATACCGGTTTTACCGGGGGCTGGGCCTGTGTGTGGCTGCGGGCGCTTGGTGCCGAGGTTTCGGGCTATGCGCTTGCGCCGGAAACTGAGCCGGCTTTGTATAATCTGCTCGGGATCGAGAGCGATATGCAATCCTGTATCGGTGATATCCGCGATACGGAGAAACTGAACGCCTTTGTGCGCAGTATCGGGCCCGATGCGGTTTTGCATCTGGCGGCGCAGCCCCTGGTTCGCCGTTCCTACCGTGCGCCGCTTGAAACCTTCGCCGTAAACGCGCTCGGTACCGCGCATGTGCTGGAAGCGGCGCGGATGGCGGGTACGTGCCGCGCCGTTGTGTGTGTCACGACCGATAAGGTTTACCAAAACAACGAAGACGGCCATGCGCATCGCGAAACCGATCCACTTGGCGGGTGCGATCCCTATAGCGCATCGAAGGCGGCGGCCGAGATTATCATTGACGGGTACAGAAATTCGTTCGGCAAAGCCGGAAACATGGCGATCGCTTCGGCGCGCGGCGGCAATATTATCGGCGGCGGCGATTGGTCGGAAGACCGCCTTGTGCCCGATTATGTGCGCGCGCAGCAGGCAAAGAAGAAGCTGGTTTTGCGCTATCCCGGCGCCGTGCGGCCGTGGCAGCATGTGCTTGGGCTCGTATATGGGTATCTGCTTCTTCTTGCGGGCCTTCCGGAAGCGCCGCAGCAGTATGCATGCGCATGGAATTTCGGCCCGCTTGACGATGCGCGCCTGACGGTGCGCGATGTGTTGGCGGTTCTTGCCGAAGAATGGACGCCGGCTGCGCTTGATTTCATGCAGGAACCCTTGCACGAAGCAGGCCTGCTGGCGCTGGACAGCACGCGGGCACGCGATCTGCTTGGCTGGGTTCCGCCGTGGGATACAAGGCGCGCGATAGCGGAAACGGCAGCATGGTATCGCGGCTATTATGAACGGCCCGCGCACGCGCGCGATTTGACGGAAACGCAGCTGCGGCAATGGCGCGAAGCGCTTGCGGCCATACAGGGAAAGGACCGGGCATGCGCGTCCTGATGACGGGTGGAAGCGGTTTTCTGGGCGCGCGGCTCGGCGGCTATATGATCGGTCGCTGTATCGAGCGCGTCATCAATATTGGCCGCAGCCCTTCGCTTCACAGCCTTGTGCACAGCATCACGGTGCCCGACCTTGTGCCCGCCGTTATCGATGATGTGCTGGGCGACGAAAAGTTCGATGTTGTTTTGCACCTTGCCGCCGCAGGCGTTGACCCCGACGACCGCGACGTGAAGGTGCTGACGCGCATCAACCGCGATTTGCCCGGCTGGCTGGTTGCCTTCGCCGCCGCGCGCGGCGCGAAGGCCGTTTTGCTCACCGGCAGCAGCGCCGAATACAGGCCCGCTCCGCCGGGCACGCTGTTGACGGAAGACATGCCGCTTGAAGCCGAAAAGACCTACGGTGCCAGCAAGGCGGCAGGCGGCCAGCTCGCGCTCGAACAGGGCGTCGCGCTCGGGCTGCCCGTAGCCGTGATCCGCATCTTCAATATCTATGGACCGGGCGAGGCCAAGCACCGGCTGTTGCCGTCCTTGATCCGCAGCCTGAAGGATGGAAAGCCCGCGCTCCTTTCACCCGGCACGCAGGTGAGGGATTTTGTGTATGCCGACGATGTCTGTAACGGCCTGTGGATGGCGCTGGCGGCGCTGATGGAAGGGCGCATGGCCAGCGGCGCCTATAATCTTTGTACCGGCCACGGCACCAGCGTGGCGGATTTTGCGCGCGCGGTCGCGCAAAGACTGAAATTGCCGGAAGACCTTTTGCAGTTCGACCGCCTGCCCTTGCGGCCCGACGATTTGCCTTATGTGGTGGGCGACCCTTCGCGCCTGCAGGCCGCCTGCGGCTGGCGGCCGGTTTATGACGTGCAGGCGGGCATCAGCGCGGCAATGATCGAACAGCTAAGCCCGGCGCGGTCGCTTTCCGGCAGGCGCAGCTAGACCGTTTGCCGTCGGCCAAAAAAGCGTGCTAAACCTGCGAGCCGGCCCACGGCCCCGGCCCCCCTGTATTCCTGCTGGTAAACCAGATGCAGAAACAATTGTTACGCAAACGCAACTTTTCAAAACCGCCGCTTATTTCGGTGTGTATTCCTGTGCTGAACGAAGTGGATAACATCGGCCCGCTTTATAGCCGTTTACAGGCGCTGGCGGACAAGATGGCGGACCGCTGTTCGCTTGAATTTATTTTTACCGATAACCGTTCCAGCGATGGCACATGGGAACGGCTTGCCGAGCTTGCCAGGCATGATCAGCGTGTGCGCGCGCTTCGTTTTTCAAAAGGCGTCGGCTTTCAACGCTCGATCCTTGCCAACTACATTCACGCGCGCGGCGAAGCGGCACTGCAAATCGATGCCGATCTGCAGGACCCGCCCGAAATGCTGGAGCAGTTCTTCGCCAAGTGGCAAGAAGGCTATGATGTGATTTACGGTGTGCGCCGCGGGCGCCAGGAAGGCTGGTCTTTGAACCAGTTCCGCAAGTTCGGCTACTGGGTGATTGACGCGATCAGCGAGCACCCAATTCCGCGCGACGTCGGGGATTTTCGCCTCGTTGACCGCAAGGTGATCGAAGCGTGCAAAAAGTACCGCTACCCGCAACCATATTTGCGCGGGTTAATCGCCGGATTGGGTTTTTGGCAGACAGGCATTGTCTATGATCGTGCAGCACGTACCGCCGGGCTCAGCAAGTTTCCGATTAAAAAAATGATACATCTTGGGCTTACCGGGGTGTTCAATCATTCGACCGTGCCGTTGCGCCTTGCCACCTATATGGGGCTGTTTTTCGTAGGCGTCAGCATTGTTGGTGTCGGCTATTATTTGTTTCTGAAGATCGTGCACCCCGATTTGCCCCAAGGCCTTGCCAGCCTGCACATTCTGGTGCTGTTCGGCATAGGCTTTCTTTCGTTCCTGCTCGGGCTGCTTGGCGAATACCTGCTGCGCATCTATCTTATTTTGCGGCAGGAGCCGTTGGCGATCGTCGATGAGACGTTGAATTTTCTGCCTGAGGAGGTCAAGCTTTGAAAAAAACCGGCATAAAAGCCGTTATTCTGGCGGGCGGGCGCGGAACGCGGATTGCGGAAGAATCCGATAACCGGCCCAAGCCGATGGTGGAAATCGGCGGCAAGCCGCTGCTTTGGCATGTCATGCAGTCCTACAGCAGGCACGGCGTGAAGGATTTCGTGATCTGTCTCGGTTACAAGGGATACGTGATCAAGGAATTTTTTTTCAATTACTACCGGCATATGTCGGATATCACGGTGAATTTGAAAAACGGCGAACTTGGCGTGCTCAATTCGCATACCGAGGACTGGAACGTCACGCTGATCGACACGGGCGAGGAAACATTGACCGGCGGCCGGCTCAAGCGCGTCGCCGTATATTTGGGGAACGAGGATTTCTGCATGACGTATGGCGACGGCGTCGCCGATGTCGATATTCGCGCCAGCATCGAATTTCACCGCAAGCACGGGAAACTGGCGACCGTTACTTCGGTGCAGCCGCCGGGCCGCTTCGGCGTGATGAAGCTTGGCGATACGAAGCAGGTAACGCGTTTCGAAGAAAAACCGCAGGACGAAATGGGCTGGATTAATGGCGGCTTTTTCGTTCTCTCTCCCGGCGTTATGGATTATATCGAAGACGACCGCACGTCGTGGGAGCGCGAGCCGCTGACGCGGCTGGCAAAGGACGGACAGCTGATGGCCTTTCCGCACCACGGGTTTTGGCAGGCATGCGATACGCTGCGCGACAAGCGCGCGCTCGAAGATTTATGGAAACTGGGCCAGGCGCCCTGGCTGCAATAAACTATGGAAATTATCGAGCCCGGCGCCCGTCCGCCCGAAGCATCAAAGGCCGGAAAGCATCGCAGGCGCGCAGGCGGTTTGATCGGCATCGTTATTTCGGTGGTTTGTCTCTATTTCGTTTTGCGGCAACTGGATATAGCCGCGCTGTGGCGCACTGTGTCGGGCTTCGATCCTGCGCTGCTGCTTGGCGGACTCGCTGCGCTTGTTTTTGGCTATGCGATGCGCATCGTGCGGTGGGCGTTGATGTTGCGTGCGGGCGGTGCCCGGGTTGCGATTTTACGTTGCGCCGCGCCTTTCATGGGGTCGATGGCGCTGAACAATGTTTTGCCGTTGCGGGCGGGCGATGTCGTGCGCGCGCTGGTTTTTCCCGCCGCCATCGGCGCGGGCAAGGTAACGGCCGCTGCCAGCCTTGTGCTTGAACGGCTGCTTGATTTGCTGACATTGCTTGCGGTGCTTGGCGCCGGGTTGCTGCTTAGCCCCGGTCTTGAACTGCCGCAGGCGGCCAAGGAAATTGCGGTTATTCTATCCCTTTGCGGCGTGGTCGCGCTGATCGGCTTCATGCGGTTCGGCAACTTCACCATGCGGCAATTGATGCGGCTGGGCGGCTGGATGCAGCAGCGCAGCATGGGAAGTCTGGCCAGCGGCATCGGTGTGCTTGGCGGTTTTGTGGCCGATCTGCAAAGCATGGTCAGGCGCAACGCGCTGGTGACCGCCGGGTTGCTTTCCGTCTTTGTATGGGCGGGCGAAAGCGGTTTGATTTGGGCGCTTCTGAACGGGTCGGGCATTTCGGCCGCCTATCCCGCCGCGCTTGTGGTGACGGCTATGGTGACGCTTTCCACGCTTGTGCCTTCTTCCCCGGGCTATATCGGCCCGTTCCATCTGGCGGGCTATGCCGCCGCCACCATGCTGGGCGCCACGCCCGAAACGGCGGCCGGTTTTTCCGTTATTGCGCATCTGGGGCTGTGGCTGCCGGTGACCCTTGCGGGAACAGCGGTGATCATGTTCAATCGGCGCTTGTTTGCAGGCGCGGACCAAATGAGCCGGGATATATGAGCGAACAATATGATGTTGCGATCGTGGGCGCGGGGTTCACGGGGCTTGCCGCCGCGTTCGATCTTGCGCGCGCGGGCAAAAAGGTTGTGCTGCTTGAAGCCGATGCCGCGCCGGGCGGGCTTGCCGGCACCTTTACCTTTCGTGATGGCGTGCGGATCGAGAAATTTTACCATCACTGGTTCTTGAACGATGAATATGTGCCGCCGCTGGTGCGCGAACTCGGCCTCGAGGGTGATATTGTGGCGCATGCGTCACGTACCGGCATGTATTACAGCGGGAAAATGTGGCGGCTTTCGACTCCGCTTGATTTGCTGAAATTCACGGCGCTGCCGCTGCTCGATCGCATCAGGCTCGGGCTTCTGGTGCTGCGCGTGCGGGGTTTGAAGGACTGGAAGAAAATCGAACATCTCAGCATCCGCGAATGGCTTGAGCCGCTTTGCGGCAAGAATGCCTTTCGTGTGGTGTGGGAACCGCTGATTTCGGCAAAATTCTCGTGCTTCGCGGAAGATATCAACGCAGTCTGGTTCTGGAAAAAACTTGCCTTGCGCGGCTCCACGCGCGACCGCAGCGGCGGCGAACAGCTCGCTTATTTCAAGGGCGGCTTCGGGCGGTTGGCCGAGGCGCTTGCGGCGGATATCCGCGCGCATGGCGGTGAAATTCGCTATGGATGCGCCGTTACCGGCGTACGCACGGAAGCGGGCCGCGCCGTTGCGCTGCAAACCGGCGCGGGCGGCGATGTGACGGCGCTGGAATATCTTTTCACGCCCGCACTGCCGGTGATCGCCGATATTTTTGCGCAAGGCGCACAGGCGGATTGGCTTGCCGGGTTGCGGCGCGTGCGTTATCTCGGCAACATCTGTCTCGTGCTCGCGCTCGATCGCAGCCTTTCCGATACGTATTGGCTAAACGTCAATGACCCGGGCTTTCCTTTTGTCGGCGTGATCGAACATACGAATTTCGATCCGCCGGAAAATTACGGCGGGCGCAGGGTCGTTTATCTTTCACGTTATCTGGCTTCTTCCGAACCCGTCTGGCAATATGATGACGAATCGTATCTGGATTTTGCCCTGCCGCATCTGCAGCGCATGTTCCCCGCTTTTGAACGCGCCTGGATCAAGGATTACAAGGTTTGGCGCGCAACCTACGCGCAGCCGGTCACCGAGCGCGGCTATTCCGATTATGTGCCGCGCCAGCAAACCCCGTTCGAAAACGCGCATATTGCCACCATGGCGCAGATATATCCCGAGGATCGCGGCACCAACTATGCTATCCGTGAAGGCCGCAAGGCTGCCGCCTCGCTGCTGCAGCAATTGGCGAACAGGGATGAAGCAAGTTTTGCCGCCACCCTGCGGCGGGTGTCGTGAATGAGGAAAGATCGATGAAGAAGATTGCCGGATGGATTTTGCTTGCCGCGCTTGGCGCCGCTTTTCTGGCTGCCTGCATGATGGTGCTTGAAGCTTTCAACTATCACGGAAAAATACTGAACGGTGATCTTGTATATATAGAATCGCTTTACCGGGATTTCTTCGAACGCTCCTACCCGATAAGCGGCTGGCTGGTAAGCCGCGCGCCGTATTTCTTCCCCGACTGGGCGGTATTTTTTGCACTGCGCGAAACCGGCGCGGATTACAGCCAGTCTTTCGCGCTTTATATGCTGTTTATCGTTCTATTTATGACGGGCTTTTTTGCATGCCTGGCGCGGTATCTGTTCGGGCGCCTGCGTTTCGGTGACGGCGTTTTCATCCTGTTTTGGGGGTTGGTGCTAATCACGGCGTCCTGTTTCAATATTTTCCCGGCGCCGAAGGGCGTAACGGTCCCGCTGGAAATGCTGCAACTGCTTGCCCCCACCATCCATGCCGGTGCCGCCGTGTGCGGGCTTATCGTGCTCGGGCTCTGGCTGCGCTCGCTTTCCCGCCCGGCGGGCAAGGGTATGCTGGCCGGGCTTTTCCTGTTTGCCACGCTGGCCAGCATGTCCGACCAGTGGTGGATCATATGGTTCGGCGTGCCCATCGGCCTTGTTGCGCTTTGGTTTATGGCGCGCGGCGAACTGCCGTGGCGGCGTCACCTGCCGTTTCTGGTGGCGATGGGCGCGGGCGTGGTCGCCTCGCAGGGTGTTGTTTTCCTGTTGCAGGAAACCTCGGCGCTTTATTTCTCGAACGTGCCGATCGGCGAAACCGGCAGCCCCGCGCTCCGTCATCTCGGCCACCTTCTGGCCGATCTTGGCCTTATGATTGCCGCCCTGCCGGTTTTCTCGCTCGGTATCTTTCTGCCTGCGGTCGCATTGGGCGCGCTGACATTGATGCGGAAGCGCGAAGACCGGTGGTTTTCACCCTTGCCCGCCGCCCCCATATCGCCCGAACGGCAACTGGCGCTGAAAGCGCTTCACCTTGTCTTTCTTGTTTCGTTGCTGACGACCATGACGGCGATCGTGATCGTGAAATTGTGGACGTATCCGAACTTCCGCTATCTTAGCAGCTATGTATTCGGCGCGTGGATAATTGCGGGGTTGTTCTATTTCAGGCATCTGCGCGCCACCGAAGGGTGGAAAAGCGTGCTGGCGTATGCGCTGCCGGTTGCGGCGCTAGTTGCGGCCTTGCCGGTCCTGATGTTTGTCCGCCCGGACATATTCGATCAACTGCGAAGGGAAGACGGCACGTTTGGCTTGCCCCGTACATCTTACGGGCCGCACATGCTTTGCGTTGACGAACTTGCCCGCCGCGAAGGGCTGCGATATGGGCTCAGTGAGTACGCTGAGGCCAAGCCGGTTACCGAGTTTTCAAGAGCCGGTGTGCAGGTTCATCAGGTCACGTACGAATTCGATATCCTGCACTGGATGAACAATTATCATTGGTATCAGGATGTTCTGGACCCGAAGAGCGGGCAGCCCGGTTATGATTTCATTTTGTCGTACCCCGCAGGATCGGCGTACCAGCGCGTGCCATTCTATTTCGGCGAGCCTGACGAGCGGGTCCAGTGCGGCTCGTGGCAGATTATGATCTTTCGCGGCGCGAAGCGCGAACGGCTGAACGATTTCATGCGCGTCAAGCTGGTGAAGTTCCTTGAAAGCGTGGGCGACGAGAAAGCCGCCGCGCTGCGCCCGGACATGGCGCGGGAAGCCGTGTGGCAATTTATGCCGCTTGAGGCGAACGAAATAGAAGCGCTGCCGGCAGACGGGGCAAAGCAGGAAGCCGGCGCGCGTGCCGTGCGCTGGCGCCTGCCTGAACCTGCGACCGGGGCTACTTTCGAAATTCGGCAGGATGGCGCAAAGACGTTGCGCGGCCGCAAGTTCCGGCTGGCTTTCCGCGCGCGCGCGCCGGAAGGCGAGGTAACGGCCGATCTGCAGGTGGCCTATGTGCCGGAAGAAAGCAGCGGGCAGCGCATGACCATGATTGCGCCCGAACGCACGGATTCTTATACGCTTACCCCGGAATGGCAGACGATCGTGCGCGATTTCGCGGTGCCTTATGAAGCCGGAGCGGGCGGCGGCGGGGATTATTTGTTGGTGCGGCCCATTGTGATTTCGGCCCCCGGCGGCAAGACGATCGATATCGCCGACGTTACGCTGCGCGTCATCGACATATTGCCGATGCCGCTCGCGCTTATACGGCCGGTCGAGAACTAGGGCATATATTTCCGCCGGATCAGATGGTCGATCGATACCCGGCCCGGGCCTATGCACAGCAGGGCGGCGAGCAGCAACGCCCAGTACAGATGGTCCGTGTGGCTGATGTAGGTGAACTGGATGACGGCCGTCATGGCCAATAGCGGCAGCGCGGCCAGCCGCGTTCCGAGCCCGAGCGTGAGCAAAACCGGGCAGGCGAGCTCGAACAGCGTACCCGCTGCGGCGGCGATGGCGGGCGGCAGAAACGGTACCGCATATTCATGGGTAAAAAGGAACAGGGTGTTGTCCCAGCTTTCAAGCTTGGTAAGGCCGGAAAGGAAAAAGACCCGTGCCATCCACAGCCGCACGGCCAGAAGAACGATGTTTGCCAGCCATTCAAGGACAGGTAATATGCGTGCCGCAAGCTTGACGGCGATCTGCTGGAGGGGTTTGGGCATGGCAGCACCATTTGCGGTTCGAGGGGCGGCGGAACGTATATCCGGTTTCTTCGCGCCGTATGGCCGGGCGGTTACAACATGACGCCTGAAGCGGCAACGCCGGAAGCCCTGATGTGCGCCGCGCAGGCAGGCGACAAACAGGCCTATACAAAGCTTTTGCGGTCACTTACCGGCCCGCTGCAGGGATATATTGCCCGTAAAACGCCCGCCAAGGACCGCGAGGAGGTGCTGCAAAACGTGCTGCTTTCGCTGCACCGGGCGCGGCACACCTATGACCCGGCCAAGCCGTTGATGCCGTGGGTTATGGCAATCGCGCGCTATCGCCTCAATGACTATTGGCGCCACCATTATGGCCGCCATATGGGCGAAACCGACGATATAGAAGATTTTAAGGCCGCTTTGGCGACCGATGTAACCGAAGGCATGGAAAACAGCGAAGATATAAGAAGGGTCATGGCGGGCCTGCCGGAAAAGCAGCGGAAAATACTGCAGCTTATGTATGGCGAGGATAAGAGCGTGACCGAGGTTGCGGGCGAAATGGGCATGAGCGTTTCCGCCGTTAAGGTGGCGGCGCACCGCAGCTACAAGGTTTTCAGAAAGTCGATGAAGGCATGAAGGCATGAAGTTATGACAAGCAGGATCGATCAAACGATTGAAAGCATTGTGGCCGGTGCGGCGCCGGTGCGCCTGGCGCGGCCGTGGCTGCTTTTGCTCGGCTGGCTTGCTGCCACCTTTGCCGGAACCTGCGCGATAGTGTTGTTCCTTGCGCCGCGGCATGATCTTGCTTTGCAGCTTGCCTCCCCGCTGTTCCTTGCCGAAGCGGCAACGCTGGCCGCGCTTGTGATTACATCCGGCGCTGCCGGGGTGTGGCTTGGGTTCCCGGATATGCGGCAGCAACGCGCCATTCCGTTCGCGCCCGTTCCGTTCCTGCTGCTGTATGTCGGGCTTCTGGGGTACCGGCTTATGCATCCCGAATTGAACGGTGCGCCCGCACCCGAAGAGCACGGCATAAATTGCGCGCTGTGCATCGCGATTTTTGCCGTCATTCCCGGGCTTTGGATGTTTCGCTTGTTGCGGCGCAATGCGCCGGCGCACCCTCGCCTTGCGGGTGCGATCGCATTGCTGGCTGCATCCTCGACCGGGCACCTTGTGCTGAAATTTGCGGAATCGGACGATTCGGTGCTGCATTTTGCCGAATCCCACTTGCTGCCCATGCTGGCGCTTGCCATTCTGGGCGCGTTTCTCGGGCGTAAATATCTTTCCTGGTGATGTAACCGGGCCGGTATGGGCGGCGAATGAAACCGTGCAGGCACCCCGCCTGCCGTTAATAACTTTCCACAGGAGAGAGAACCATGAACAAGACGATGCTTTGTGCCGCCCTTGCGGGCGTGCTTGCTGCAGGTGCTGCCGGCGCCGCTTTCGCCGAGGACCACGATATGAAGATGGAAGCCAAGGAAAAATGTTATGGCGTCGCCAAGGCCGGCAAGAATGATTGCAAATCGGCCAACGGTTCGCACGCCTGCGCCGGTCACGCCACGACGGATAACGATCCGTATGAATGGAAGCTGGTTGACACCGGCGCCTGCGAAGGCATGGGCGGCACGCTTGCGCCCCCGGCTGAATAAGCGTTGGGACGAAAAAAGAACGGGGCGCGGACCGGCTTTCACAAAAAAGCGCGGTCCGCGCCTTTCTTTTTCAGGCGACAGACATGAGCGGCGGCGCATATCCATTTCTCGGTTTCGGTGCGGGGCTGCGCGCCCCGCATTACGAGGATGTTATTGCACGGCGGCCCGCGCTCGATTGGTTTGAGATTATTTCCGAAAACTTTCTTGATGCGCATGAAGGCTATTGGCAGATGCTGGCCGATCTGCGCGCCGATTACCCTTTCGTCATGCACGGCGTTTCGCTTTCGATCGGCGGGCCCGACCCGCTGGATGAGGCGTATCTGGCCAAGCTCAAAGACCTTGCCGCTTTCCTGAGCCCGGCCTGGGTTTCCGACCATCTGTGTTTTACCGGGCTTGGCGGCCACAATACGCATGATTTGCTGCCGCTGCCCTATACCGAAAAGGCGCTTTCCCATATTGCCGCGCGCGTGCATAAGGCCCAGGAATCTCTTGGCCGCCCGCTGGTGCTTGAGAACCCTTCGAGTTATTTCGAATATGCGGCGTCCGACATCCCGGAATGGGAATTTTTGCGCGCGCTGGCGCAGCGGACCGGCTGCGGGCTTTTGCTTGACGTGAACAATGTTTATGTCAGCGCCTTTAATCACGGCTACGACGCGCGCGCCTATATCGACGCGATGCCCGCGGGGCAGATCGCGCAAATGCATCTGGCGGGGCACCTGAACAAGGGCACGCATATCATCGATACGCATGACGCGCATGTGATCGACGCGGTGTGGGATCTGTATGCCTATGCCGTGCAGCAAAAGGGGCTTGTGAGCAGCATGGTGGAATGGGACGAACAGATCCCGCCGCTTGCTGTGTTGCTGGAAGAGGTGGGCAAGGCGCGCCGCCATGCACAAGCCGCGCAAACGGCAAAAGAGGCGGGGCATGCAATACCGCAATGCGCTTGAACGCGTACAGCGCGCCGTAATCACCGGCAAGACTGCGCCGGCGCAGCCGTTGTTGCGCCCGCATGAGCGTATGAGCGCGCGCGAACAGCTGGATATTTATGTGCAAGGCTATCGCCATCGTCTGATAAGCGCGGTACGCGCGGATTACCCCGCGCTCGGGCGCTATCTCGGCGATGCGACGATGGAGCGGTTGGCGCGCGGCTATGCGGCGCAAACGCCTTCGCAAAGCTATAATCTCGATTTCTATCCCTTTGCCTTCCGCCGTTTTGTGCGCGAAACCCATGCCGATCCGGCCGCGCACGCGCTTGCCGCGCTTGAAGGCGTGATGGCCGAGGTGTTTATGGGCCCGCGCAGCGAAGCGCTGAGCGTTGGCGCGCTGGCCGGCGTTACGGGCGAGACGCTGGAGCGCATGCATCTGGCGCTGCGCCCGGCGAGCGAGCTTTTGTGTCTTGCGCACGATGCGCCCGCTTATCTTGATGCCTTTAAACGCGGGGATCCCGCGACAATTGCAGCCGCGCCTACATACCTTTATCTGTACCGGCACCAGAACGAGGTACGGCGCGCCCGGCTGGCGCCCTGGGAATATGGGTTTCTTTCCGTGCTGGGCGGGGAAGGGGCCCCGCTGGGCGCGGCCGCCGAACATGCGGGCGGCGCACAGCTTTTACAGTGTTTGCCGCGCTGGATCGCCGAAGGTTTCTTCCGCGCGGCGCCGCCCGACCGCGGGCTTTAAAATAAAAGGGTTGCAATAAGGCGCGGCGGCGGGTTGAATCGTTTTTTCCCTGTTATTGCCAGCCGGATCGTTTGCGTACAACCCATGGACACGCCTGAAATCGCGCTCAAAATCTTCCAGCCGCACGCCTTCGTGCTGCCGAACATCCTGTTCGTGTTCGGGCTGTTCCTGATCCTTGGCGTGCTGGGCGCGATCGTGGCGCACAGGGCGCGCTGGCTGCCGGTCATCACCGCCTTCATGCTGCTTGGCGTATTCATCGGGCCAAGCGGGATCAGCCTGATTACGGCTGACATATTGAAGGAATCGCGCGTGATCATCGATGTCGCGCTCGGCCTCATACTCTATAAACTGGGCAGCGATGTGCAGCTGCGGCACATGTTGCGCTCCACGCCGGTATGGCGCACGGCATTGACCGAGGCTGCCTTTACCTTCATATGCGTGCTCGCGGCCATGATCGCCTTCGGCTACAGCATGCTGGTGGGCGCGCTGGTTGCCGCGATCGGGGTTTCGTCCTCGCCCGCCGTGCTTGTGCACGTAGCCGACGAAATGCAGGCACGCGGGCCGATCATCCACCGCGCCAAGGCGCTCGTGACTTTGAACAACGTGCTGGCGTTCTTCCTGTTTTCCCTGCTTTTGCCGTTCGCGCTCGGCGGGCATGATCTGAACTGGTATAGCGTGCTCGGCATTCCGCTCTACAGGGCATTTGGCGCCATGGCGATCAGCCTCGCGATCGCTTTCTTCATGGAGCGTATCGACCGCGCGCTTAACAAGGAAGACCAGCATTACCGTTTTGCGCTGATCATCGGCGGCATTACCGTGACGCTTGGTCTTTCCGCGATGTTCGAGGTTTCCTCGCTGTTCGCGGCGCTGATGCTCGGCATCTTTACGCGCTGGTTCGAACCGCAGCGCAACGGCCTTTCGACCATCGAATTCGGCTCCAGCGCCGATATTTTCTTCATCGTACTGTTCGTGATGGCGGGCGCCAACCTGCATGTGAAGGAACTGATGACCGTAGGCGCCGCCGCGCTTGTGGTTTCCATTATCCGTTCGCTCGCGAAATACAGCGCGTTGCTTCTTAACCGCGGGGAACCGCGCCGCGATCATCGCGAAACCGTTGCGCTCAGTTTCATGCTGATGCCGATGGCGGCGCTGGCGATCGGGCTTGCGCAAACTTTACAAATGCTTGCGCCCGAAGCCGGCAGCAAAGTTGTGACCGTGATTTTCGCCATGGTCGCGATCCTTGAAACCGCGGGTCCGTTCGCGGTCAATTACGCCATACGCATGACGGGGGAAAGCCCGTTCTACCGCCGCGGCGGCGCGAAGGCCGAAACGCCGGAAGGCGCCGCGGCAGAGCCGGAAACGGCCGTTATTCCGCCTGCCGGGTCTGCCGGCGCAACCGATAAATAAGCCGGCAGTTTATTGCGCAAGTCCCTATGGGGCAGCAGGGCAGGCGGAAGGTTATGTCCGCGCCGGCCTGTATTTTTTGTAGAAATATTTTGCCGCAAAACAGAGAATTACAGGTGCAGCGATGGCCGCGCCGTTGGCAGCCACAAGCGCAATATAGGCAAACACCAAGGCGATACCCAGCAGCACGCTAACAAGAACCAGTTTCATAAAAAGGATGATCGCTTTTCTATACAGACCGTCGGTTTTTTCCATGCGCCAGCGCCGCATGAAATAGAGGCATCCCGCTGCCAGCAAAGCCAGAGGTGTGGTAACAACAAGCACGCGCTGCATTTGCCAGACGGCGGCTATGAAGCCTATGGGTGCCATCAGATAGTTGATTGAAACTTCAAAGCCGGCCATTTCCGGCTTGGCGTAGTCCGGATATGCCGGGCCGCTTTCCGGCAGTTTGGGCGGGTCCTTGATCATCGCTTCGGGGTTCAGGCTCAGGACGATGAGCGGGATGGTTCCGGTCGGGTCGAACAAAAAGCCCCAGCAGAAATTGATATGCGGGCAGAAACCGGAGGCCTGTGTCACCGGAAAAGTCGTGGCGCTGAAGCCGCCGTTCGGGTGGCGCATGACGATGCTGACCGGGTCGGCGGCAAATATGCCGTCGCCGAACCAACCCTGCATTTTGTATGCATTGCCTTCATAGGAAACCGGGCCGGAAAAATCTACAAAGTAAGGGCTATGGGCCTGCGCGGCGGCGGGCACAAGGCAAAGCGCGCAGGCAAGCAGGATTGCGCGCAGCAAAAAACCCGCCCCCCGGTAACGGGGGGCGGGTTTCGTTATTGCGTAAAGCGTCAACTTACTTGTTGCCGACGGCTTCCTTGAGTTCCTTCGCCGCGCGGAAGGCAATCTTCTTCTTCGCGGGGATCGAGATGGCTTCGCCGGTCGCCGGGTTGCGGCCCATGCGGGCGGCGCGCTTGCGGACCTGCAGGATGCCGAGGCCGGCCATACGGATACGGTTGCCCTTCTTCAGGTTCTTTACGACATGGGTCACCAGATCGTCCATGATCTGGTTCGCCTGCTTCTTCGACAGCTCATGCTTGTCAGCGAGGTCAGCCGCGATGTGCTTGAGCGTGACGGTGGGTTGCGTTGCAGCCATTGTTCTACCTTCCTTATGTTGTGCCCCGCGCGGGAACATTCCCGGCGGCGGCGTTGTTGCGTCTAAACCAACAAGTGGGCCAAGGTTAAGCCAATTTGTGCAATTGGCAAGCGGGTTTTTATGCTTCGGGTGCATAAAAATGCAGGTTTAACGGGCCTTCCCGGCCCGTTTATCCACAGGGGGGCATGATGGCGGCGGGCGTAACCGTGTGGTGCTTGCCTCTTTCCGGGGGCTGCGTAGCACTGCTAGTCTGCAACCGAGGAAAGGCGCAAATAAGGATAAATGCTTGAAAATAGCGGTACTTAACGTTGATGACTGTTATCTGACCGAGGGCCATGTTGCCCGGCTGCATAAACTCGGCGAGCTTCTGCTTTATAAAGACACAGCAGGAGAAGATGCCGCCATCGCGCGGTTGCAGGGTGTTAACATCGCCCTGGTCAGCCCCTACCGCGTTCGGCCAACAGCTTCGCTTTTCGCACACACGCCGGATCTGAAATATCTATGCGTCAATGCCACAGGCACGAACCTTGTCGATATCGAAGCTGCTACGGCGCGTGACATCAAAATCGGCAACACGCCGGGTTATTCCACCGAAGCGGTGGCGGAACACGTGTTCGCGCTGGCGCAAGCGGTGATGCGCAAATTGGTGGTGGCTGACGGGTTGATCCGCGGCGGGTTGTTCGGCGCCGAGCCGAGCGAGCGTGTGGCAGCGCTGCCGCTTGGCACCGGGCTTGCCGGAAAAACTTTTGGTATTTATGGGTTGGGCGCAATCGGGCAGCATGCCGCGAAAATCGCGCAGGGCTTTGGCATGCAGGTGATTGCCTGCACGCGTACGCCCAAAAATATTCCGGGCGTGCGGGAAGTGGATTTCGATACGCTCTTGCACGAAGCGGACGTGTTATCACTCCACGCACCGCTAACGCCGGAAACAACAGGCTTGATCGACGGCAAGGCGCTGGCAAAGATGAAGCCTACGGCCGTGCTTATCAACACCGCGCGCGGTCCGCAGGTGGATACGGAAGATTTGATTGCCGCGCTCAAGCAGGGGCGCATCGCCGGGGCCGGGCTGGACCTGCTGGCCAAATGGGCAAACGAAAGCCCGCTTTATGCAATGGAAAATGTAGTGCTGACGCCGCATGTGGCGTGGTTTACCAAAGAAGCGCTCGGTCGCATGGCGGACGTGCTGACAGGCAATGTCGAAGCCTTTGTTGCCGGCCGTCCCGTGAATATCGTGAACTGAGGAGAAGGCCATGGTTACGGCAGCAAGACTTGTTTTATTTCTCATTTGCGCGCTGATCGCGCAACCTGCGCAGGCGCACAGCTATAAGCATGGCGCGATCAGCATCGGCCATGTCTGGGCCCGCGTGACAGGCGCGACCGGCGCGGTCTATCTGCCGCTTTTGAACGGCGGCGCGGAGCCCGATGCGCTGACGGGCGCAAGCACGCCCGCCGCGGCGGAAGCTTCGCTGCACGAAGTGATCAAGGATGGCGATATCGCGCGCATGCGGGAAGTGCAGGAAATCCCGCTTTTGCCGGGCAAGCCCGTGGCGCTGCGGCCCGGCGGCAGGCATATTATGCTTTTTGACGTGCGGCAGGCCTACAAGGCGGGCGATACTTTCCCGCTTACGTTGCATTTCGCGCAAGCGGGGGAAGCCGTGGTCGAGGTGCATGTGCAGAACGGGCCGCAGGAACATCACGCCGACTAACGCGACAATGGCCCTTCGTCCGCCGCCGCCCTTGTGTGCCGGGCGGAATGCTTTAAGCTGGAGCGCGCATGCTCGCCAGCGTCTATAACATTCTCGTAACCTACCATCAGGCCTTTTTTGCGGGGCTGCTGGTGACGCTCAAGCTTTCCCTCATTGTCTGGGGCGTCGGCATTTCGCTCGGCGCCGTGCTCGGCTACATGGGCTGGCGCCACCCCGCCACGGTGGGCATGCCTTCGCGCATCGCCTCCTTCGTTCTTGGCGGCATTCCGATTCTCGTATTCCTGTTCTGGCTGCACTACCCGGCGCAGGCGGTGATGAATGTGGTGATCGACCCGTTCTATACTGCGGCTTTTACTTTTACGGTTATCAATGTTTTTGCGGTGGCCGATCTTGTGCGCGTGGCCTGCGCCGATTTTCCGCAGCAATATATTCTGGCTGCGCGGGTTTCGGGCATGACCGGCAAGCAGATTGCCTGGAAGATCCAGCTGCCGCTTTTGGTGCAACAATTGTTGCCCGGATTGATGCTTTTGCAGGTGACGATGCTGCATGTGACGCTTTTCGCCTCGCTTATATCGGTCGATGAGCTGTTCCGCGCCGCGCAGCGTATCAATGCCATGATCTACAAGCCGGTTGAAATTTACACCGCGCTCGGGCTTTTTTTCCTTGCCGTCTGTCTGCCGATCAACGGGCTTGCGCTTGCGCTGCGTAAAAAATTCGGCCGTAATCTTTCGGAACATTGACGCATGCTCGAAGCGCGTAATATCAGCAAGGCCTTTGGCGAGCGAGCCATCCTGGATGACGTATCGCTCAAGATCGCGCCGGGCACCATCACCGCCGTGATCGGGTCCAGCGGCACCGGCAAAACCACGTTCTTGCGTTCGCTTGCGCTGATCGACCCGCCTGACAAGGGCATGATTGCGGTGGACGGCAAGCAATATGTTTTCCCGTGGACGACCGATCAGCCGCTCACGCCGCCATATCCGGATCTGACCGTGGTTTTCCAGCAATTGTTCCTGTGGCCGCATCTGACGATACGGCAAAACATTATGCTGGCGACCGAAAACCGCAAGGGCATCGATGCCGCCCGCGACCTTGCGGAGCTGAACGAGCTTTTGGGTATGGAAGCGTTCCTTGACCGCTACCCGAATGAAGTTTCGATCGGCCAGCGGCAGCGGGCGGCGCTGGCGCGTGCCGTGATCTTGCGCCCCAAATACATGATGTGCGACGAGATCACTTCGGCGCTCGATATTGAACAGGTGGGCGTGATCCTCGGGCATCTCGCGAAACTGAAGGAACGCGGCATCGGCATGATGCTGATTACGCACCAGATCAACTTTGCCCGGCGCAGCGCCGATAACATCGTGTTCATCGATGCCGGAAAAATCGTGGCGCAGGGCGGGCCCGAGATTATTGACAATCCGCCGCATCCGCGGCTCGCGCAGTTTCTCAGTGCGGCGGAGCTGGCGCGCTAGCATTCGGCTTGGGCGGTGCCGGCTTGCCGCGTGTGGCATGGCGCAACATCTTGCCCGGCATCCAGCTAAAGGCCTGCATCAGTTCCAGCGCCCCGGCTGTGCGCGCGGCCTGGATTTCCTTGCGTTTCCCGAGCATCGGTTTGATTCCGCGCACCGCGTCGCGCAGAGCGCGCAGTACGGCCCCGCCATTGCCGCCCAGCACATGACGCAGCGCAAGGGTGGCGATGGCGAGTATGTGGAACGGCAGCAGCAGCGCGAACAGCGGTTGCGGCATGTTCTTCACGAATATCCAAACCAGATTGCGCAGCCCGTGATAGACCGCAAAATCGCTTTTCTTGCTATTGTCGCCGCTTGATGCGCCGCCGACATGCGCCACGGCGGCGTGCGCGAGCTGGATGCAGTATTGACCGCGCAAACGCATGCGGAAACCAAGGTCGCCATCCTCGCCATAACAAAAATAATCCTCGTCGAAACCGCCAAGCGCGCGGAACATATCGAGCCGGTAAAAAGCCGCGCCGCCGCAGGGAGAGAATACTTCGGCATCTTCAAGGTTTTCCGGTATCGGAAAGCCGTGCCCGGTGCGCCACGCAAGACCGAAGGCGTGATAGGCATCGCCCAGCCCGTCGCCGATATCGGGGCGGGCTGCGTCGCGCTGCAGCGAACCGAACATCGCGCAATGCGGATATTTTTTCAAAGCGTGCGTGAAGTGTTCGAGCCAGTGCGCGCCCGCAAAGGCATCCGGGTTTAGGGTCGCAAGCCAGCGCACGCCATCACCCGTGCCCTTGGCCGCAAGGTTGTTGGCGGCCGCGAAGCCGATATTCTTGCCCGGCCTGATTACGCGTACCGGCACGCTGAGCCGCGACGCGAGTTCATCGACACGCGTGGTCAGGCCGTTTTCGACGATCACCACTTCGAAATCGCGGAAGGTCTGTTTTTCGAGGCTGTCGATGCACCGCTCAAGCGTGGGGTCGCTGCGGTAGGTTACAATCGCGACACAGATAAGGGGCATGAAAGGAACGCGTTTACGGAAAACCGGTGAACTGCTGCCAAAATTATAGCTTCATGGCGCATGGGCTGTCACGCAATGTTTGCGGCGCCCGCCGGCAAATCGTGATTTCTAGGAGGCGTGCAGCAATTCGCGGTAAATGGCGGCTACATGGTCCCAATGCCACATATTGGCGGCGAAGGACGCCAGCTCGGCGCGCCTTTGCGCCGTGGCCGGACCGCCGGAAAGATTGCCGGTGATGGCGGTTTCCCATAATTTTGCCGTTGCCGCCACATGGCTGATATCGACCGGCAGGGTTGTAAAATACCCCCGCGCGGCATAGCTGCCGCTGGCCGCATCTTCGCTGCACACCACGGGCAAGCCGCAAGCCATCGCTTCCTGCACCACCAGCGGAAAACCTTCGCCCACACTGGGGAGCACGAGAAAATCGGCCAGCTGATAAAGCCTTGCAAGCGCGCCCTGGCCGATATTATGCCAGGTAAGCACGTTGCGGTGTTGCCATCGCGCCGGATCGAGCGTGCTGCCACGTCCGGCGCCCGCGCCCGCGAACACCCAATTGATATGCGTCATCTTGCGCGCAAGTTCGTGCAACACCGGCAAACCTTTGCGCGCGACGAAGCGCCCGACATAAAGCGCCACCGGCTGATCGGGGTCGAGGTTGTGCGCGATGCGCAGCCGTTCCCGTTCGGCATCGTCCACGGGGCGGAAGATCGTGCTATCGACCCCGTTCGGCACCATGCGGGCATGCGGCAGCGATGCACGGGCGCGGAAAAACTCGGCCACAAAATCGCTGATGAACACGACGTGGTCTGCAAAGCGCAGCATAGGCGTGCTGACAAGGTAAAGCAGCATAGGCAGCAATGCGCGCAGCGTGACGCTGCGGAAGGGGCAAGGCCCGGTATGCTGCGTGATCAGGATCGGCTTTTTGAAATGCCGTGCGGCGAAATAAGCGACGATATTGCCGATATACAGCGTATCGTGCAGCCACACGGCATCGTGCACTTCGACCGCACGCCACAGTTCTTTCAGCGAATCCAGCGACCAAAGCGGCACCGGTAACCCGCTCGTGCGTTCGATAAAATTGTTGGTGCGCATCGGCATCGGTTTTACGCCGGGGATCGCGGGCGGCGCATCGCAATCGCTCGCGGCCCACGTGAAATGCGTATCGGGCGCGGCCAGCATTTCCTGCAGCTTCGCCGCCACACGCTCGATCCCGCCGCCGTGGCCGGGGTAATAGTGGGTGACGGTGAGGATGTTTTTCACAGACAGCATTTTTGCATCGCTTCAATCGCTTCGTGCTGCATGCGCAACACCTCGAACCCGTCGGCGGCGGCAATGCCCGCGGGTTCCGCGCCGTCATGGATCGCATCACCGAAACGGGCGAATACTTCGTTATTTCCGTAATCGAGCCGCCATGTGAGATAGGCGAGCCCGTTCGGGATATGCTGCAGCCAGTGTTGCAGCCCCACGGCCATGCTGGTGCGCAGGATGTTGCTTGCGGCATGGGTATTGTCGTTGGGCAGACGGATGTAGATATCGCGGAAGATATCGATCAAGGCCAGCGCATTTTCGCCGTACACGCCAATAAACCATTCGCTGACCGGGCTTTCAAAATTGCAGGAAACCGTGACCGGCACGCCCGCGTGGTTGCGGTAAACCAGTTCGGCCGCGGCGGGGGTTGCGCCGCCGCGCGAAGCTTCAAGGCAATGCGCATGCAAAAGCAGCAAGGGCCCGCCCGCCAGTTTGCGCAGCAGGTAAAAGAAATGCGGGCTTTCATCATAGAACAGGCCGAAGGGCAGGTCCTGGTACCAGGAAGGCAGGCGCCGCCGCGGGTTACCGAGCTGGGTTGCGGCGATGCGCCGGACCGTGCCGATGCGCCCGCGCGCCACATCGCGCGCATAGGCGCGCATAGCCTTGCTGAACTGGAAATTATGCATGACCGCGAGCGTCTTGCCCGCCGCGCGCGCGGTTTCCTGCATGCGTTCGCCTTCGGCGATATTCATGGCGAAGGGCTTCTCGGTTAAAACATGCTTGCCGCGCGCGAGCGCGGCGCAGGCCATTTCGGCATGGGCGAAAGGCGCGGTGCCGATGGTGACGGCATCGATATCGTCCAGCCACGGCACGAGCCCGAGATCGTGCGTGATGGCGACGCGGTGCAGGTTATAGCGCGCCGCCACTTCCTGCGCCGCCTTGCCGTTGCGGTCGATTACGCCCATCAGCCGGAAAGAAGGATTGCGGAGCAGCGCAGGTATGTGGCGGTGCCGGGTGACCCAGCCGAGGCCTATGGCAGCGACGCGGATGGGCCGGTCGGCGCCCACGGGCTATTGCTCCAGCGCGATCGGGTCGATACCCGCGTCGGCTGCGATGGCGGCGTTGACGGAAGCGCCATCGAGCTTCTTGCCGTCGCCGTCCTTGATGGCGCGGGCACAGGCCTGATCGAGCGCGAGGATGGATTTATCGGGGTTGTTGCGGTTGCGGATGAAGCGGTCGGTCAACTTGGCGATGCGTTCGCAATCCTTGTCGGCGATCGTGATGTTGTAATATTTTTCGAAATTGCGCTTCATGTTGATCAGGATGCTGACGGTTTGTTTCACGTCCGGCTGCTCCAGAACAATCTTCTGGAAACGGCGATCGACGGCGGGATCGAGCTTCACATAATCTTCGTATTCTTCCCGCGTGGTGGCGCCCACCACATAGATATCGCCGGTGGTCAGATAGGGTTTCATCAAATCGGCGACGCCGGCGGCGGACGAGCTTTTGAAAGCGACCGTGAGCTGGTGGAATTCGTCGATACAGAAAATAATCGGCGGCAATTCGCGGGTTGCGTTGCGTTCGGCCACGCCCTTGACGATCGGCATCAGCCTTCCTTCAAGATCGGCGCGCGACGTGGACCCGGCGCCGACCATCGACATTTCAAGTTCAATGATGCGCGCGCCCTTGAGCGGCCCCGGCACCTTGTTGTTATTGATAAGCTGCGCGAGGCCGATGAACAAAGCGGTTTTGCCCACCCCCGCGCCGCCGAGCAACAGGACGTTTTTGCGCAGACGTTGCAGCAGGATAAGAACCATTTTATCGATTTCCTCATCCCGGTTCGAGATGGGATCGAACTTGCCCGCCTTGTCGGCCGCGGTAATATCGCGCGTGTAGCGGTGGATCAGATCGTCAAGCTCCTGATCGCCGATGGAAAAGCGTTTCTTTGCGGTCATGCCCGGTTTCCTTCCCTTCGCATCATAAGCCCGATTCCCAGTAATGCCAAAAACATCGCGGCCACGGTGGCTATGCCGTGGCGGGAAAACCATGTCGGTGCAATCGGGGCGGGCAGGGCGCTATCGATCACCCCGGCCGTATTCAGCGGCAGGCTGCCGACAATATTGCCATAAGCGTCCACCACCGCCGAAATGCCGGTATTGGCGGCGCGGATCAGCGGCAGGCCTTCTTCCACTGCGCGCACGCGGGCGATGGCAAGATGCTGGCGCGGGCCCGATGTATCGCCGTACCAGGCATCGTTCGTGACATTAAGCAGGAAGGCGGGCCGCCCGCCCGCCCCCGTCACGGCGCCCGGGAATATCACTTCGTAGCAAATGAGCGGGCTGAAAGGCGGCAAACCGGCCACGCGCATGGTCCGGCGGCCCGGCCCGGCGGCAAAATCGCCAATCCCGCCCGCGGCGGCAGCGATGGCCGGAATGGCACGCAGCGGCACATATTCCCCGAACGGCACAAGGTGGCTTTTATCGTAGGTGGCCATCGTATCGCCATCCGGGCCGATGGCGGCGAGGGAGTTAAAATAATCCGCCTGCCCGCCATTTTGCTGCAACCGTACGGTGCCGGTCAGCAGCACCGCGCCCGGGGGCAAGGCCTGGGCGATCTGGCTTTGCCGGGTGCGGTCCTGCGCCAGCATGTATTGCGTTGCGGTTTCCGGCCATATGATATGCGTGGGCGCGAATAAATCGTTTTTTTGCGCCGAGAGCTGCAGCAATTCGCCGAAATTTTGTTCGCGCCGCGCGGCATCGAGCCGCAGAACCTGCCCCTGGTTCGGTTGCACGATGCGCAGCCGCACATCGAGCACGGTATCGTTCGGCACATCAAGCAGCCGCCAGCTGCCCCAGCAACCGAATATGATCAACGGCAACGCGATGGTCGCCGCCAGCGTAAAATGAAGAACGTTCTTTTGCGCAAGCAAGGCGGGCAAGGCGCATAGCAGCAAGGTAATGAGCGTCAGGCCGTAAATACCGGTCACGGACGCAAGCTGCATCACCGGCCACAACCCGCTCCAGCCATAACCGAACAGGTTCCACGGGAAGCCGCTGAAAGACGTGCCGCGCGCCAGCTCGGCCAGAAAGAACAGCAGCGCGAACAGAATAACGCCGGCCGGGCCGCGCCACGCCGCCGCCCGCCACGCCGCGGCGGCGATACCGTAAAACAGCGCGAGCACCGCGGGCAGCACCAGCGCCGCAAACGGCACCAGCCAGCCGAATTTCTCGGCGTCCGTCAGCAGCGCGAAGCTGATCCAATAAAGGCCGCAAGTGAAATAGGCGAACATGAAAAGCCAGCCGACGAAGAACGCCCCGCGCAAACGCCGCGTGCCGCTGAGCATCCAGACGAGGCAGGGGAAGGTGACAAACAGAATGGGAATGAAATTGACCGGCGGCATCGCCAGCGCCGAAAGCGCGCCCGCCGAAAGCGCGAGCAAAATGCGGCGCCAGCCGCGCGCAAGGCTGATGGATTGAGCGGTAGCGGTGAGAGAGGACATGGGCTTCTGTCTGGCGGGTTGGTGCCCGCCCAGTTTAGCCATTCCGTGCGGCCCGCGCCAGCTTTCGCTGGCAACGCAAAACCGTCAGGCTGCCTTCGCCGCAAGGCCGCGCAGCACATAGTGCAAAATGCCGCCATGTTTGAAGTAATCGACCTCGTCGAGCGTATCGATACGGCTGCGCAACTTCACCTCGTCCGTTGTGCCATCGGCGCGGCGGACGACAAGCGTGATTTCCATGCGCGGCTTGATCGCGCCGGCAAAGCCGCCGAGATCGAAGGTTTCGCCGCCCGTGAGCTTGAGGTTGGCCCGCGTCATGCCGCCCGTAAATTCGAGCGGCAGCACGCCCATGCCGACAAGGTTGGAACGGTGGATACGCTCGAAGCTTTCGGCAACGACCGCCCGCACGCCCAGAAGGCGCGTGCCCTTGGCGGCCCAGTCGCGGCTCGAGCCCGTGCCGTATTCCTTGCCCGCCACCACAATCAGCGGCACGCCGTCTTTCATGTAACGCATGGCGACGTCATAGATCGTCATCGCTTCGCCGGACGGGAAATGCTTGGTGTTGCCGCCTTCGGGCACAACCATGTTGCCGTCGGAGGCGTTTTCGGCCATCAGCTCGTTTTTGATGCGGATGTTGGCGAAAGTGCCGCGCATCATCACTTCATGGTTGCCGCGCCGCGCGCCGTAGGAATTAAAATCGGCGGCCTGCACGCCATGATCCGTAAGGTAGCTGCCCGCGGGGCTGGTTTTCTTGATGTTACCGGCGGGGGATATGTGGTCGGTCGTGATGCTGTCGCCGAACAGCGCGAGCAGCCGCGCGCCCTTGATATCGTTCAGCGGCGCGGGTGCCACGCCCATGCCGTCGAAGATGGGCGGCAGGCGCACATAGGTGGAAGCATCTTCCCACGCATAGACCTTGCCGGTGGCGGTGGCGATGCTGCTCCATTCCTTCGGGCCCTTGAATACATTGGCGTAGCGCGAACGGAACATTTCCTGCGTCAACGCCTGTTTGACCGCGGCGTTGATGTCCGCGAGGCTGGGCCAGATATCCTTCAGGTAAACCGGGTTGCCGTCCTTGCCGGTGCCGAGCGGATCCTTGGTGATATCGATCGCCATGTTGCCCGCAAGCGCGTAGGCGACAACAAGCGGCGGCGAAGCAAGATAGTTGGCCTTGGTTTGCG
The DNA here is from genome assembly GCA_016124955.1 of Alphaproteobacteria bacterium. Taxonomy (NCBI): domain Bacteria; kingdom Pseudomonadati; phylum Pseudomonadota; class Alphaproteobacteria; species Alphaproteobacteria bacterium. The sequence continues at coordinate 209,182 of WGMR01000007.1, forward strand.
GGTTGACGCGGCCTTCGAAATTGCGGTTGCCGGAAAGCACGGCGCAGGCGGTCAGATCGCCTTCCGTGATCGCCTTGCTGATGTTTTCGGGAAGGGGCCCCGAATTGCCGATGCAGGTCGTGCAGCCATAGCCGACAAGGTTGAAGCCGATGGCATCGAGATCGCCTTGCAGGTTTGCCTTTTCAAGGTAATCGGTCACCACCTGGCTGCCGGGCGCGAGCGAGGTTTTCACCCACGGCTTGACGGTAAGGCCGCGCGCCCGCGCGTTGCGCGCGACAAGGCCGGCGGCGACCATCACGCTCGGGTTCGATGTGTTGGTGCATGATGTAATGGCGGCGATCACGACATCGCCATGCTTCAGGTCGAAGTTCGTGCCTTCGACCGCGATTTTCTTGCCGCGCAGCTCGGGCGTGACCTTGAAGCTCGGCAGTTCCTTTTCAAATTCCGTCGCGGCGGTGGAAAGGGTTACGCGGTCTTGCGGGCGGCGCGGCCCGGCGATCGAGGCTTGCACCGTCGAAAGATCGAGCGAGAGCGTGTCGGTGAAGACGGGATCTGGCGTGCTCGCATCGCGCCACATGCCTTGCGCCTTGGCATAGGCTTCAACAAGCGCGCAGCGGTCAGCCTCGCGGCCGGTGAATTTAAGGTAGTTGATGGTTTCGGCATCGACCGGGAAAATGCCGCAGGTGGCGCCGTATTCGGGCGCCATATTGGCGATGGTCGCGCGGTCGGCCAGCGTCATGCCGTCAAGGCCCGGGCCGTAGAATTCCACAAATTTTCCAACCACGCTTTTTTTGCGCAGCATTTGCGTGACCGTGAGCACAAGGTCGGTCGCGGTCGTGCCTTCGGGCAGGCGGCCGGAAAGCTTGAAGCCGACCACTTCGGGGATCAGCATCGAAACCGGCTGGCCCAGCATGGCCGCTTCGGCTTCGATCCCGCCCACGCCCCATCCGAGCACGGCGAGGCCGTTGATCATGGTTGTGTGGCTATCGGTGCCGACAAGCGTATCGGGGTAGGCGACCGTTTTGCCGTTTTCGGCATCGGTATCGGCCCAGACCACCTGTGCGAGATATTCGAGATTGACCTGGTGGCAGATGCCGGTGCCCGGCGGCACGACACGGAAATTATCGAACGCGTTCTGGCCCCAGCGCAGAAACTTGTAGCGCTCGCCGTTGCGTTCGAATTCGCGCTGCACGTTGACGCCGAACGCCTTGGTGCTGCCGAATTCATCGACCATCACGGAATGGTCGATCACGAGATCGACCGGGCAAAGCGGGTTCACGCGCTGCGGATCGCCGCCCATCTTGATCGCGACTTCGCGCATGGTCGCGAGATCGACCACGGCGGGAACGCCGGTGAAATCCTGCATCAGCACGCGCGCGGGACGGTAGGCGACCTCGGTGTCGCTTTTTTTATCCTTGAGCCAGCCGGCAAGCGCCCTGACATCGTCCACGGTGACCGAACGCCCGTCTTCATAACGCAGCAGGTTTTCAAGCAAAACCTTCAGGCAGAAGGGAAGGCGGCTGATGTCCCCGAGATGCTTTTCCGCCAGCTTGAGGCTGAAATAATCATATGCCTTGCCGGCCGCTTCCAGTGTGGCGCGGGTTTTCAGCGTATCGTGGCCGGTGTGGGTGGGCATGCGGAGCTCCCTTGGCGGTGGCTATAGGCGGCGGGTGGAATAATCCACTATGTTTGATAAGGTAGTTTCCTTGCCAACAGGTTAACGATACCACTATAGATACCGGCAGGGAAATTCGGGGATGCCATGAAACGGTTCTGGCTGCTTGTGCCGCTTGTCGCATGCCTTTACGTGCCGGGCGTAGCGCACGCCGCTTTCATCTATTGCAACCGTTATGCGGAACCGATCGAAGCGGCGCTTGGCTACCGCGAAGGCGGGCAATGGGTTTCCGAAGGCTGGTGGCGGATCGAGCCCGACAAATGCCTGCGGGTTTACGGCCCCGCGCTGTCCGCCCGCTTCTATTTCTATTTCGCCCGCTCGCTCGGCCCCGCGCATCAGGAATGGGGCGGCAAATACCGTTTCTGCACTGACGACAAGCCCTTCCGCATCGAAGGCGATATGGACTGCAATCCTCGCGGCTATCTCGATGCCGGCTTTGCGCAAGCCGATGTAGGCCAGGAAAAGGCCTTTACGCTGGATTTCAACTAAGTATTTGTTATATAATAATATTTTTAAATTTCTCGGATCTGCCTGCGCAGCATTTACGGAAATTTGACCCGTGCTATGGCTGATTCAAATGCAACTATTCCACGGAAATCGTTCGTAATACTTGCAAGAGTCGCTTGCAAGTATTACGGGGACGTATAAGTATTAGTTGCACGCCTTCTATTCCTGCTTTGCATGGGTTTTTTCCGGTGAACACTGACAACCCTGTCCGCGCTACGCCGCCCCAGAAAATGCCCGCCGTTCCGAGCTGGGCCGATCAGGACGAAATGCTTCGTTCGCTCTGGCAGGAAGGCAAACAGCCGGAAGAAATTGCTGAAAAACTGGGCCGTTCGGTAGCGGCTGTGATGACGCGCGCCGCGCGCCTTGGGTTGCCGCGCCGCTTCGCGCCGGGGCGCAAACCAAGCCAGAAGCGGGCTGAAGGGGAAGTAACCCAACCCGGCATGGCCCGCCGTTACACAACCCCCGCTGCAGAAGCCAAGCCGGCTGAACCGATGGTTGAGCGCGTATGCCTGATGTGTTTAACCAAATTTCCATCCGCAGGGCGGCATAACCGTATTTGCAACAGCTGCAAGGATTCGAACGATTACGCAGCCGGCAACCGGCTGCCCGACCTCGACTTTCCGGAGTAAACCGCCATGGCCATCCGCGACGCCGTTCAGACCATTGTTAATCGCAACGCTTATTACCGCGATGGTTACAGGCTTATGCTGCGGCTCAGCATCATCCTCGCGCTCGTTATCCTTGTGCTCACCGGGTCGCTGATCGGCATGATTGTCACCACCAACGTGCAGCATGTGTTTTTCGCCACCACATCGGACGGCCGCATCATGCCGATCGTGCCGCTGAGCGATTCCTTTATCAGCCGCGGCGACCTGGTTTCGTGGGTGGCCGATACAACCAAGCGCGTGATGCAGTTCGGTTACCACGATTACCGCGAACGGCTGCAGGATTCGGCGCAGTATTTCACCGCCGATGGTTGGGAGAGTTTCACCAAATCCGTTTTGAAGGAAGCGCGCATCATTGAAACCATCACCGCGCGGCGTCTCGTTGTCGATGCCGAAATCGATGCCGCGCCCGAAGTGGTGGCCGAAGGCAATAACAACGGCATCTATACATGGGTGGTGCGCGTGCCGATCACGGTCAAATATATGGGCGACAAGGCGCCGGCCGAACAGCGGCTTGATCTGCAGCTGACCATCGTGCGCGTCTCGACGCTCGAACGTTCGAAGGGCATCGGCATCAAGCAATGGATCGCCGCGCCGCGGCAGACGCGTTAACGCCCCATGGCAAATCAGACTGCCCCACCGAAAAACCCGGCCGCCGCAGCGGGCGCCGCGCTTTCGCGGGCGCTGGTGCCGCTGCGCCGCGGGGGGACGGAAAGCGCAACCGTGCGCACGCGTCCGCGCGGCAAGGACGGTCCGTTCGGCCTGTTCGACGACACGCTCACGGCCGCCGAGGCGCGGCTTGATCTTCGGACCTTCCACGCGCGCTTCACGCGTTTGCGCCGGCTTGTGATGATGGAGGTGTGGGCGATCATCGCGCTTGTGGGGCTGATGATTGTCGGCGTGCCCATGCTGGGCACCAAGAACGTCTATTTCGCCACCACGCCTGCGGGGCAGGTCAAGCGCATGGTTGCGCTGACCATGCCGAACATGACGCACCAGGCCGTGCTTTCGTGGGTGACCACGACCGTAACCCAGGTCATGACCTACAACTTCGCGAACTTTAACCAGGAGATATCGAAGCATCAGCGCAAGTTCCTGTCCAAAAGCTGGGAACAGTTCGTCAAGGTTCTGCTGCAGGACGACATGCTGAAAAAGTTCCAGCAACAGGAATTGGTGCTGACGACGGCGCCGTTCGGCGCGCCCGTGATCACATCGGAAGGGGTTGTGGACAAACGCTATCAGTGGGTTGTGCAGCTGCCCGTTATCATGAACTATGTGACCAACAACAACCGCAGCGTGCAAAGACGCAATATTGTTGAATTGACCGTGGTGCGGGTGCCGACCACGGAAAACCCGGACGGCGTTGCCATCAAGGTGTGGAACGCCAAGAAACGTAAGGAATAAGGATGATTTGCCCGGGCAAGGCTGAAAAGTACCGGTTTTGTGTGGCTGCGGGGCAACCGGGCCCGGTCAAGGGCCGTGCCCGCACATGGCGGGTCGCCAATTTGCTTAACGCCCTGCATAATAAAGGTTATAACCGGAAAATAAGGTTGATTCGGCGCGCCACGGCGCCGTGCCAGCCGCGCGGCGGTCCCGGCGAAACGGGGCCCGGTGAAGGATTGTGTATGCGCTCGTTGCCCATGTTCCCAGCCCTGCTGATGCTGTGCGCCTTTCTGGCGCTTATGCCGCGCATGGCCGGCGCACAGGAAGGCGGCATTGATCTGCCTGCGCCGCCGCAATCCGGCGAAATTACATCCGATCCCGATCTTTTGATGATGGAAGCCAGCGAAGCGGCTGCGGCGGCGGAGATGGATGCCGAGCAGGAGCGTGCCAAAGAAAAGCACAATGATTTATCCTACGAGCGCGCGACCATGAGCACGCTGCCGCTTTCGCCCGAACAGGTGCGCGCCTTCATGCGCCGCCTTGAAACCACGCAGGAAGCGGCGGTGCCGCCCACGACCGGTGCGCCGAAGGGCGAGGTGAAGGTCCAGACCGTTTCGCTTGATCCCGGCGTCGATCCGCCGGTCGTCAACGTGGCGGCCGGTTATGTCACCACGATCGCGATGCTGGATTCGACCGGCGAACCGTGGCCGATCCTCGATGTCGGCGTCGGCGGCAACTTTGAAGTGTCGCCCACCGCCGCGGGCACGCATGTTGTCCGCATCACGCCGCTGACCCGTTTTGGCGATGGCAATATCTCGGTCCTGCTCAAGGAATTCAAGACCCCGATCATCTTCCGCCTCGTCGCCGGCGGGCCGAAGGTGCATCTGCGTTTCGATGCCCGCATACCGATGATAGGGCCCAACGGCAAGGCCCCGCTGATCAGCCGCCCGCGCCTGAGCGCCGGCGACGCCCTGATCATGGCGTTTCTCGATAACGCGCCGCCGCGCGATGCCAAGCGCCTGAAGGTTGGCGGCATGGATACGCGCACCATGGCATGGTCGATGGGGGAAAAGGTTTTCGTGCGCACGCCGCTGACCTTGCTGTCGCCCGCCTGGAATGCCAGTGTTGCTTCATCGGACGGGATGACGGTTTACGAAATAGGTGATGCGCCCGTGCTGCTTTTGTCGGATAACGGCGCGATGGTGCGGGCACGCCTTGCGCGGGAAGAAGAATGATGGCTGATAACGAAGACGATTTCGAAGAACAAGCCGCCGGCTTCGAGGAGTCGATGGAAGAGCCCGTCCTTTCCGAAGATACGGAAGACGGCGGCGCCGGTCGCCGTGAACGCATGATGGCGAACGTGTCGGAAGCTTGGCGTACGCAGCCCTTCTTCAAGCTTGTTGTCGTTATGATCGTGGTTGCGGCCGTGATCGCTTCGATCATGAGCCTGACCAGCAGCCCGAACACCCCGGTTCCCTCAAGGGTCGCGAGCACGCCTGACCTGCGCGAAGCGCCGGGCGGCACCGCGACCCCTGCATTCATCGAAGCGCAAAAACAGGCGGCCGCACAGCGCGCCGCCGCGGCGCAAAAAACCGGCGGCAGCGCGATGCCGACGCCGGTCGGCACCGGCATTTCGCTTGATGACCTTGAAAACAAGGACGAGAATGAAGGCGACAAGCTGGCGGAATTCCGCGACGAACTGGCGCGCATGAAGCAGCAGCAAAAGGTGCAGGTGCAGCAGATCCAGCAGCAGGTGAAGCAGCAACGCCCCGAACAATTCGACGACAAGCTTTCGCAGGCGATGCGTTCGCAGATGAACCAGTTGCTTGAAGGCTGGCAACCAAAGCAGCTGCAGCTGGTTTCCGGCACTTCGTTGAAGGACGAGCTGAAGGCGAAGGATGATGCGGGCAAGGATGGCGGCAAGGATGCCCCGGAAACCGCTGCGCCGCCAAGCACCATCCTTGTGCCGGCGGGCACGGTCAATTACGGCCAGATGCTGACGGAAGCGAATTCGGATGTGCCTGGCCCGATTTTGGCGCAAATCCTTTCCGGCCCGCTTGCGGGCGCGCGCGCGGTCGGTTCGTTCAAATATTTCGAAGAATATCTTGTGCTGACCTTTAATCTCATCAGCTACAAGGGCAAGGATTATTCGGTCAATGCGCTCGCGCTCGATCCCGAAAGCACGCTCGGCGGTCTCGCGACCGAAGTTGATCACCGTTACTTCACGCGTGTGATTTTGCCCGCCGCCGCCGCTTTCGCGCGCGGTATCGGGCGGGCGCTGGCGCAAGGCGGATCGACCACCACGATCAACAACGATACGACGTTGCAGGAACAGGGCAAGAAAAGCATCAGCCAGGGCGTGTATGAAGGTTTGAGCGAAGCCGGGGAAACGGTCGGCACCTTCCTGCAGCAAAAGGCGGATGCAACCAAGACGCTTGTGCGCGTCGCTTCGGGCGCGCCGATCGGGATTTTCTTTGTCGAATCGGTCACAGACCGCGCGCCGGAACCGCCGTCCTATGCGCCCTATGCCGGCGGCTATTACAACGGCGCCGTGTCGCAAGGCGGTTACGCGCCGCAAGCCGGCTATGCGCCGCCCGGCAGCGCGCCCGCATACCAGGCCGGTGCGAATGTCACCAACTATCCGCAGCCGGGTTCGGTGCCCGTCCCCAGCACCGCGCCCACAAATGCATCTTATGCGGCCCCCGCGCCCTGATGCACGCGGTTGCGTCGCGCCACGCACTTTTTGACCGGAGCAGGCCATGAACGACGATCCCTTCAAGAACGACGATCAGATCCCGGACGACGATTTCGGCGCCGCCGACGATCTTGGGCAGGATCAGTTCGCCACCGAGACGTGGGACGACGGTCAGCCGCCGGTTGACGATTTTGCCGACATGCCGGCGGATGGCGAACCTGATCCCGCGGCACAGGCCGCTGCACCCGGCCCGGGACAAGGCGGGGAACAGGCTGTTACGCCGGGCCGTAAAAAATCTTCAATCCTGATCATGCTTGTCGTCGGGGCCGTGAGCCTGCTCGCGATCGGCGGCGTGGGTTATACGTTCCTTGCGGGCGGACAGACGTTGCCGCCGGCTATGCCGGCGCCGGACGAAGCTGCGCCGCAACCCGATATGGAAGCAGCGGCGCCGACAACCGGCAGTGCCATGCCGGGCATGGCCATGGATGAAAGCGCGGCCGACAAGCAAGTCATGGCCAGCGGCACGATCTTTGACGGCATGGAAGGCGCGGCGCCAACGACCCCGGCAGTTGAAGCGGACATGTTGCCGCCCATCACCACGGGCGCGCCGGAAAATATCGTGACCGACATGGCGCAAACCGAAGACCTTTCCGTTATTCTGGGGCAAAATGCGCCGCCGGCTGCGCAGGAAGAACCGGGCCCCGCCATGCCGCCCGCGCAGGAAGCAACCGCGCCGGAACCCGTTGCCGCGCCCGCGCCGCTTGCGGAAACGGCGCTGCCGGTTTCCGAAGCGTTGCCCGCGCAGCCGGGTGAAGGTGAACAGGCGGTTGCACCGGTCGAGGTTGTGCCTGCAGCACCCGCTTCTGTTGCGGCTCCGGAAGCCGTGCCGGCCACGGCGGGCGATCTCACGCTTGCGGCACTGCAGAAAGATATCGATGCGCTGCGTCAGGACATTACCGGCATTAAGTCCGATGTCGGCCAACTGATGGCCGCCATGGTCAACGGCGGCGCGGTTTCGGATACGGATGTCGGCGCAATCAACAAGCGGCTCGCGAAGGTTGAAGAAAAATTGGCCGGCGTCAGCACAACGCCTGCGGCCAGCGGGATTAAGGTCGAAAGCAAGACCGTGGTGACGCCCAAACCGACGGACAAAGATACGGCCATGGGAGAGCCGGAAAAAAAGGCGGCAGCGCCCGCGCCTAAAAAAACGGAACCGAAAAAGGCCGCGCCTAAAAAGACCGAAACCAAGAAGGTTGCCGCCAAGCCCAAGCCTGCCGCCAAACCCGCGCCAAGCTGGGTGCTGCGTGGCGCCGTGCAAGGCACTGCCTGGGTTTCAAAAAGTGCGCATTCGAGCGAACTGCTTGAGATCAAGGCGGGCGATGTCGTTTCCGGCATCGGCACGGTGCGCAATATCCGCATGGTCAACGGCAAGTGGCAGGTCGAAGGCAGCAAGGGCATTCTGCGTTAACGGTGCCCGGCATCCTGCCTTTTCTTGGCAGGGCTTTTATGGTGAATGCGCGCTTAACCCTTTTACCCGCCCAGAATCGCTGCCCGGATGATTGTTTCGAGTGCGAAATTACAAACTTGATTCGTTTGGTATATCAGGGCATTCCGGCAAAATTGTCGAAAATTAAATCTTTCTTTAATGCTTTGCGCTTTCCTATAACTGTATGAACAGAAAGAATTTTCCTTGCGCCCCCCTTGGGGCTTCCGCTTCCCGTCGCGGCCCCGCGGCCGGGCGCGCTATCGCGTTGCCGGACCCCGTTCTTGCCGTGCTTAAAAACCCGCTTCTGTTTGCGCTGACGGTGCTGGCGGCCATGTTTGCCATGCCGGCAAACGCCTTCGCGCAATCGCTCAGCTTCGGCGAGATGATGTGCAATACGTTCACGCAGATGGGCGAGTTGCCGACCGTCATACAGATCATCTGCTATATAGGCGGCATTTTTGTAATTGCGCTTGGCGTGCAGATGTTGCGCCAGGGCGCCGAAGACGGTTCGCGCAGCCCGCCGCACAAAGCAATTCTGATGCTCATCGGCGGCGGCCTGCTGCTTTCGCTGCCTGAAGTCGTCAGTTGGGCAATTCAGTCGATGTTCGGCTATGGCGCCGGCGGCGCTTTCTATTGCCAGCCCGGCGGCGGTACGACCGATGGCGGCGGCGACCTTGCCGCGATGATGGTCAACTTCATCGAAGACATAAAGCAGCCCATTATCGCCGGCGTTGCTGCCATCGCTTTCCTTTTGGGCGTTTTCTATATCGCGCGCGGACTGTTCAAGATCACCCGCTTCGGGCAGGATCCGCGCACGCATTCCATGCATATTATCGTTTCCCAGCTGGTGTTCGGCACCATTCTTGTGGTGTTGTCGCAATCGCTCGGCGGAATGCTGCAAACGATTTTCGGGCAGTCCGAAGTTGCGACCTTTGCCGGGATCGATTGGTCGTCGATCGGCGTTTCAGGTGACACAACCCGCGCCGATGAAGCGATCCGGGCCGCAATTATCTTTTTCCAGCTTGTTGGGCTGATTGCCTTTCTGCGCGGCTGGGTTATGGTCAAGCATGCGGTCGAAGGCGTGGGCCAGCAAACCATCGGGCAGGGGTTGACGCATGTGATCGGCGGCGCCATTGCCGTAAATATTCCGCTGTTCCTTTATGCCGCGGAGCGGACCTTCGGGGTCAGTTTCGTGGTTTAGGGACGCGCGTACGGGTTGTGGTATAATGGTGGGTAAATCGAACAACGATGGAAGAAGGAGGCAAACATGAGTAAGCAATTCACCCAAGACCTCGTCGCGGGTGCCCTGATCGCGGTTACGCTTGGTATGGCGTTTCCGGAAATCTCGCTGGCGCAGGTGACCGACCTGTCCGGCTTCGCGAACCAGACCCAAACTCAGATGGGTACGGTTCCGGGCATCATCACTATGATCCTGTTTGTGGTTGGCGTTTTGTTCGTCGGCCTTGGCATCATCGACCTCAAGAAGCACGCGGATAACCCGAACGGCACGCCGCTCAAGAACGGCATCGCCAAGACGCTTGCCGGCGGCGCCATGGTCGGCCTGCCTGCGCTGACCGGGTTCTTCAAGAACACGCTCGGCATGTCGGGCAGCGGTGCGGGTGTCGATGTGGGCGCCCTGAACTTCTAGGAGCCCTATGACCTTCTCCATCACGCTCGGCGTCAAGCGCAAGCTTGACGCCGGGCAGCCTTCCCCCGTTCGCAAAAAATCTCCGCCGCCTCGCGTCAATGCCGAGGCGATTTTGCGTCGTGATGACTATACCTGCCAATATTGCGGCTTCCGTTCCAGCCGCTTTCAGCGCGTAATCCCGCGCGACTGGGCGGCGGCCGATACCAGTGCGAGCAACCTGGTGACGGCCTGCACATTCTGCGAACAATGTTTCGCACTCGAAACGGTCACTGCGATGGGCTCCGGCTCTCTGCTTTGGCTGCCTGAAATTTCTCAGGCCGATCTCAATCACATCGCGCGCGCCATCTATGTCGCCAAGGCCGAGGATAGCGGCCTGGCGACGGCCGCCGACAGCGCGCTTGAAGCCCTGAAGGCCCGCCGCAGCGATATCAAGCGCCGCATCGGCGGCGACGACCCCATGATTCTCGCCACCGTGCTTTTGGAAAACCTTGAAGACGACGAATACCGCAAGCGCGGCGAAAAGCTTGATGGCGTGCGGCTTTTGCCGCTCGATAAGCGCGTCGTGGCCGGGCGGACCGGCGATATCAACCAGTTTCCCGCCATGCTGAACTATTGGCGCAGCGCGGACGGCCCCTTCGGCCAGATCCCCAGCGACAGCTGGCAGGAAATGCTGCACGCCACCACCGAAACGATCGGCAAGGCCTAGGCCGCCAACCTTCTTCCGCCTGGCTGCGCTGCTTGCCCGCTCCCCGCCGCCCCTTCAACCTTGTGTTAATAATCTTTTGATTTGTTTGGCTGATTCAGTCATTTTGTCTGGGTAGCCCCGTTGTTTCCACCCCGAAGGATTTCCCGGTCCGGCGCATGCTGAATTTTCTGGACGAATTGTTTGCCGCAGGCCTGCTGGCGGTCCGCCAGCCGGTGGAGGCGTTCATCCAGCTTGAAACCGCCGATGACGAGCGCACGCTGGTTACGGCCGACGGTTCGCTGATGACGCTGGTGCGCGTCCATGGCGCAAAACAGATTATCGGCGACAGCGAATATCAATGGATTGTGGATCAGGCGAGCGTAAAGCTCGGCGCACGCTTCGACCGGCCCGGTCATGCGATGCAATTCTATTTCTTGCGCGACCCCGGTGCGGTCTGGCACGAACTCGACCGCAACATGAAGCCAAACCGGCAGGCCGCCAAGGCGGTACAGCTCGATCTCGATGATTTGCTTGGCGAACGCCGCCGTAATCTTGCGCGCTTTCTGGCGCACGAAGATATCTATCTGGCATTATGGACGCGGCCCACCGCGGTGCCTGCCGCGGATATGAAAAAGGCGTTCGAAGAGCGCGGCAAGAAGAAGTGGGTCAAAGCCACGCAGGCCCAGCATCCGCATGCCGCGCTGGAACCGCTCCGGGTGCGCCATAAAAGCTACGTTTCCGCCTCGCTGGCCGCGTTCGAAGATGTCGGGATCAAGGTCGGCGCCATGGAAGTGCACGAAGCGCTGGCCGCGATCCGGACCAGCATCTATCCTCAGCTGCGCAACGACCAGTGGCGCGCGAACCTGCCGGGCGATCCGCTTATGCCGCGCTTGCCGAAAAAATCGCGCGATTTTTCCGATGTGCTGTGGCCGCCGCTGCGCCAGCAATTGTCAACGGGCGACGCCAAGATCATTTCCCCCACCGTTGCCCGGATCGGCGATACGCTTTGGGGCGCGCTGGATCTAACGCTTGCGCCGGCGGAACCTTCGCCCTTCACCCAGTTGCTCGCGCGCCTGATCGATAGCGACACGCCCTTCCGCATGTCCTTCCTGATCGAAGGCGGCGGCATGCAGGGCGAAGGGTTCAAGAAATTCATTTCCTCCGTGCTCGCTTTTTCGAGCGACGTGAACAAATCCATCAAACGTTCGCTCGACGCGCTGCAACATCTTTCGCAGAGCGAACCGATCGTGAAGCTGCGCATTTCCTTTGCAACCTTCGCCCCCGCCGGGGAAGAGCGGCTGATCGAAACGCGGCTCGCTTCGCTGACGCAGGCGGTCGAATCATGGGGCTATTGCCAGGCTTCCAGCGCAGGCGGCGACCCGCTGGAATGCGTGATGTCGTCGGCGCTCGGCGTCGCCTGCGCTTCGACCGCGCCGACCGCGATCGCGCCCTTGCGCGAAGTTGTAAAGCTGCTGCCGTGGCAGCGCGCCTGCTCGCCGTTCGATGAAGGCTCGGTGCTGTTCCGTACCGCCGATGGCCGTACATGGCCCTACCAGATGGGTACGACGCTCACCACCACATGGTTCGATCTGATTTTCGCACAACCCGGCGCCGGTAAATCGGTGCTGATGAACGCGCTCAACCTCGGCACCTGTCTTTCGGCCGGTATCGCGCGCTTGCCCTTCATCGCCGTGCTCGATATCGGGCCATCTTCCTCCGGCCTTATATCGCTGCTGCGCGATGCGCTGCCGCCCGAACGGCGCTATGAAGCGATGCATTTCAAGCTGCGCATGACGCCGGAATATTCGGTCAATCCGTTCGACACCCAGCTCGGCTGCCGCTACCCGATGCCGGATGAGCGTTCCTATCTTGGCGAATTGCTGGTGCTGCTCTGCACGCCGCCGGGGCAGGAACAGCCCTATGACGGCATGACGCAACTTGTCGGCTTTGTGGTCGATGAAATGTACCGTTGGCGCGACGACAGCGGCGCGAATACGGAAGCGCGCCCCTATCTCGCGCGCGTCGAGGCGGATGTGGACGAAGCCATACAGAAACACGATCTGCGCCTGCCGCCCGAACCGTACTGGTGGGAAGTTGTGGATGCGCTGCACGAACGCGAACTGTTCCACGAAGCGATGCTGGCGCAGCGCCACGCCGTGCCGACGCTGGTCGATGCCGTGACGGCGGCGCGCCGCCCGCAAATTCGTACATTGCTCGAAGAAACCCAGATCGGCGGTTCGGCCGAAGGCGTGATCCACGCGTTCGAGCGCATGATCGCTTCGGCGGTGCGCGAATTCCCGATCCTCGCTTCGATCACGCGGTTCGATATCGGCGGCGCCCGGGTGTGCGCGGTCGATTTGCAGGATGTGGCGCCGCAGGGCGACGATAACGCCGACAGGCAGACCGCGATCATGTATATGCTCGCGCGGCATGCGCTGGTGCGGCATTGGTGGATGGGGCCGGATGCGCTGCGCTCGATTCCTGAAAAATACCGTGCCTATCACGAGCAGCGCATCCGCGAGATCCGGGAAAGCCCGAAGCGTATTTGCTACGACGAATTCCACCGCACCAGCAAGACACCCGCCGTGCGCTCGCAGGTCGTGCGCGACGTGCGCGAAGGCCGTAAATGGGGCGTGCAGATCGTGCTCGCATCCCAATTGCTTGAGGATTTTTCCAGCGACATGGTCGATCTTGCGACCGGCGTATGGATCTGCGGTACGGCCGTGAGCGAACGCGCGATCAACGCGACCGCGCAATGTTTCGGCCTTTCCGATACCGCGCGCTGGGTGATGCGTTACCGGCTGACCGGTCCGCGGCCTTCGGGCGCCCCGGTGCTGATGCTGCTCAGCACCAACGAGGGACGTTATGAACAGCATCTGATCAACACGCTGGGCCCCATTGAGCTGTGGGCGCTTTCGACATCGGCCGAAGACGTGACGCTGCGTACGCGCCTTTACGAAAAACTCGGTGCCGCCCGCGCCAGGCAGGTGCTGGCGCAGAACTTCCCCGGCGGCAGCGCGCGGCAGGAAATCCGCCGTCGCGTGATCATGCGCACCGAAAGCGGCGAGGTCGAAAGCGGTGCTTCGACCGTTGTTGTGCAGGAGCTGGTCGATGAGCTGGCGGCTCAGGTGCTGGGCCATGGGGCCGAGCAAACATGAGAGACGGGATGACGGGCGCGCCGAAAGGCGCTAGGTTGCGGCATGCAAGCATGGCATACGGGGTGAAGCAATGAGCGGCGGAGGCGGCGGAGGCAGGGACGACAGTTCAACGGCATTCTTCTTCCTGCTGATTTTTCTGTTCGTGGTCGGGGCGCTGGCCTGGTATTTCCTCGGCGTTTATTTCATGGAAGCCATGCGCTGGCTGCGTGTCGGCGAACTGAGCATCATCAATGGCCTGACCGGCAACCATGGCGACTGGCTCGAATTCATCAAGAATGCGACCGCCGCCAAGGAACAGACGGTGCCGCCAACCCGCTTCACCAGCGATGTTTCGGCGCAGGTCAACGGTATCGTGATGTACTATATCAAGTGGCCGGCGGTGCTGGTCATTGGCGGAATCGGCGTCTATGCCGCCTTTTTCTCCAATCGCGTCGGCTTTACCCACAACTTTAATCTTGAAACGCTGATCAAATACCAGGCCAAGGTGTGGCCGGTGATCAACCCGATCGTCGATTTCGATCCGATCAATTCCAGCGCCCGCAATTACAATACGCCCGTGCCCAGCACGCTGCCGCTGTTTGCCGAAGCGCTGGCGCCGGAAGAATGGATCGCCTTTCACCGCATCAAGGTCGTGAACGGCATCCCCGAACGCGAAGCCACCCGGCGCGCCTTTACCCAGCAACTCGGCCCGCGCTGGAACGGCTTCGGCAACGTGCCGATCCACATCAAGGCGTTGATTGCGGCTTTCGCGGTCAAGGGCGCGCAGCGCCGCGAGGAGGCCGAGGAATTGCTGGGCGAGATCGCGATGTGCTGGTCGCACAAGGCCGGGCTGGTGGTGACAGATAAATTACGCGAGAAAATCGAGAAAATTTTACGCGATCCGGAGCTGGGCGGGACGATCGAGCCCGTCGCGGCGCGTTATGCGTGGCGCACGACCGCGATGATCGGCATGCTGAAATGGGCGCGCGCCATGGGCGGCGTGCTCGCGCCCGCACAATTTCTGTGGTTGCGCGGCGCCGACCGCGATCTTTGGTACCCGCTCAACAATTTCGGCCGCCGGGCGTTCCATAGCGAAGGCGCCGGCGCCATGGCGCATTTCATGGCCGAGGAGATTGCGCAAAAGCCCTTGCCCATACCGCGCATCGATACCGCGATCGTGACGCTGAACCAGTATCTTGCCAATACGCAGGCCAAGATTCCGCCGCTTGCGGAAAACGGAAAAGCTGGCAAAGTAGGACGTTCGAAGGCAAAGTAAAAGAAAGGTGAAGGGGGAAACATGATGGTTGCAACCAAGGCCACGATCAACGAACGGGCGCTTGTTGCGCTGTTCCGCGATAGCAACCCGCCGACCGTTTGGCGCATGGATCTCGATAAAAATCACAGCTTTGCCGTCGCCATTCAGGGCAAGGAAGGCGAATGGGAACTCGGGATCATGTCGTCGCGCGGTGAATTTACCGTGGTGGCGCGCTTCGCCACGCGGGAAGAGGTTGATACCGCCTTCGCATGCGTGCAGCGCGCGCTTATGTCCTCGCCCTCCAGCTTGCTGAACAAAGTGATCCGCACCGCCGCCATCACCGCGACGATCACGGTCATTTTGCTGATCGGCGCTGTTGCGCTTAACGGTGTTTCAAGCGGCGATGCTGGCGGCAAAATCGGCGTAGCGCAAATCCAGCCGGGACAAGTGGCGTTACCGGCGCCGACACCTTCGGGCATTCCCTTGTCGGCCGACGAAGTGCTGCAGGCGCCGTAAGTGCCTGAAATGCATGAAGCCGGCGTTTGCGCGCCGGAGGGCGTTGGTGGCAGAGGGACAGGAAAGACAAGATTTTTGCGGCGTTTTAAGGTATATTAACCGTCCAATCGTAAGGCATGGATGGGGTTGTTTGCAGCCCCGTTTTGGCAAGACAGCGGAAGAGCAGCATGGTTACGCCAGTCCAAGACATGCAAATGAAGGAAGCCTATTGGTACCGGGATATAAGCCCGTTATCATCGCGCTTCTTGCTGTTCATGAGCAAGATGGAGCATTGCGGGCTGATCATGATCGGCCTCGCGCTCTCCCTCGCTCTTTCGCCCGAATTCTCGACGCTTGCGGATTTCGTCCTGCTCTTCGGGTTGCTGTATTACCGCTGGGTGCTGAAAAGCCCGTTCAAACTTCCCTTTAAATTGCCGGCCTATGCGGGCCGCAAGATCCGCGATCCCAACAACCCTGTGCCGGGCACCGGCGCTCCGGGCAAGGCCGAAGGCATCCTTTTCATCGGCAACGAAAACCCCACCGGCAAGGAAGCCTGGGTAACCAATAGCGATGCGCGCACGCACTTCCTGTATATCGGCACCACCGGCGCCGGTAAGACGGAAGGGCTTAAATCGCTTGTCACCAATTCGCTGACTTGGGGTTCGGGCTACGTTTACGTTGACGGCAAGGCGGACACCGATTTGTGGGCCGATTTGTATTCCGTCGCCCGCCGTTTCGGCCGCGATGACGACGTGCTGATTTTGAATTACATGACCGGCAACTCGGACGACGGCGCGGTTTCCAATTCGATGAACCCGTTTTCGAACGGTTCGGCTTCCTATCTCAGCAACATGATCGTCAGCCTGATGCCGGATGCGGGCGGCGATAACGCGATGTGGAAAGAGCGCGCGGTGGCGCTGATGTTCGCGCTGATGCCCGCGCTGACATGGAAGCGCGACAAGCAGGGTCTTTTGCTCGATGTCGGCGTGGTGCGCGATCATCTCGAGCTCGGGCCCATCATCCGCCTTTCGCGCGATCCCAACATGCCCGAACGCGTGGTGCGCGGCTTGCAGGGCTATTTGAATACGCTGCCGGGCTTCGTTGACGAAGCGTTCGATGACGAAGGCCATGAGCGCCCGCCTTCGCCCGACCAGCCGATGTACGATTTGCAGGTCGCGCGCCAGCAACACGGCTATCTTTCGATGCAATATACCCGCGCGCTGCAATCGCTGGCCGACGAATACGGCTATATCTTCAAGGCGCAGCTGGCGGATATCGACGTGCTCGATGTCGTGCTCAACCGCCGCATCCTGATCGCGCTGATCCCGGCTTTGGAAAAATCGGGCGATGAAGCCGCCAACCTCGGTAAAATCATCGCCGCCTGCCTGAAGGGTATGATGGGCATGACGCTCGGCAACACGGTCGAAGGCACGTGGGAAGCTGCGATCGGCGCCAAGCAGGCGAAATCGATGGCATCTTTCATGACGGTGTTCGACGAAGTTGGCTACTATACCGCGCCCGGCATGGCGGTGATGGCGGCGCAGGCGCGTTCATTGGGGTTCTCGATGGTGTTCGCGGCGCAGGATATTCCGGCCATGGAAAAACGCGTGAAGCAGGAAGCGCGCTCGATCCTCGGCAACTGTAACATCAAGATGTTCGGCAAGATCGAAGACCCGCTCGATACCAAGAAATTCTATATGGACCAGGTGGGCGACGAATACATGGCGGTCGCTTCGAACTTCAGCGTGCCGACCGGCAGCATCGGCAGCCTGTTTTCCGATACCGCCTTCGTCGATACCAAACAGACGGGCAAGTTCGAGCTTCGGCCCCGCACCACTTTCGATAAGGCGCGCAAATTGCGCGAAGGCGAAGTGTTTATCTTCTATTACGAATTTTTCTCGAAGCTGCGGTTGCTGCACATCAAGCCGCCAAAGGTAAGAGCGTTGCGCGTGCACAAATTCCTTCCGGTTCCCGGCACCACGTCATCAACTGGCGCGCGCGAACGCGCGATGCATGATCTGACCGCAAGCCTGAAAGATCCGGACTGGAAGGCGGAAGATGCCTCGCAGCCCGCCAAGGTCACGCCGGAGCTGACCGCGCTTGCGGTCAATTACGAAACCGCGAAAAGCGCGGGCAAAACGCCGGTCGAGGCCGGCGCGATTGCGGTCGCATCGCTGGCCGAACTTGCGGCCGGTATCGGCGGCGATGATGCGGAAACGCCCGTCGCCCGCGAAACCGCCGGTGACGGCACGGGTGCGCCGCCCGCCCGCCCGGCGCCGCAAGAAGCGAAGCCGGAACCCGAAAGCGCGCCCGCGGCTCCGCAACAAACGGCCCCGGTGCAGGCCCGCCAAGCTGCGCCAGAACAGGAATTCCGCGAAGTGCCGCCGCTGCGCGCGGGCGACGAAAGCGCTGTGCCGGTTGGTGCGGGCGCCGTGCCGGGTGCCGCGCCGCCATTGCGGCAAGGCGATGAAGGCGTGGTGCCAGGCGGCGGGCATCAGGAAACCCCCGGCGTCGGCGGCCCGCCGCGCAAAATGGGCGGCGGCGCGGGCGATTTCAGCGTCGTGACCAAAAGCGGCGATGTGCAGATAAGCGAAAAGGATCTTGTTTTGCCGAGCGATGTTGCCGATGTCGTGCGCAAGAGCGCGAACGCGCTCAGCCGCGGCCTGTTCGGTGCGAATAAGGGCGCGGGCGGTGCGGCGGGCACCGACGACGCGGAATAGCCGGCCGCCTTCCGGCCCGTTGCTTTCTCTGATATCTGTTCGGCATGCTGATTCTCCATATCATGGCCAGCAAGGGCAACGGCGGGGCCGAAACCTATTTCGCCGATCTTGTCCTGCACTTGCACCGCGACGGGGTGGAACAGGCCGTTGTGTGCAGCGAACGACACCAATGTTTTCCCGTGTTGCGGGCCGCGGGGGTAAAAATTTATCCCGGTCCGCTGCGCTGGCCGCTGGCTTTTTTGCAGCGCGCCGCTATTCGCCGGCTCGTGCTGCAGCTACGCCCGGCCATTGTGCATAGCTGGATGCGCCGCGGCGCTGCGTTGGCGCCGCGCGTGCCGGGCATGGCGCTGATCGGCTGGTTTGGCGGTTATTACGATGTAAAATATTTCAGAGCCTGCACGCATTTCATCGGCGTTACCGCCGATATCGCCGCGCATATAAAGCGGGGTCTTGGAAAGCTCGGTATTCCGGAAAACCGGGCATCGCTGCAAACGACCTTCGCAAACATCGTTGATGGCGGCGCTTCCGCCGAAGCCATGCCGATTATTCCCGCCGGCGCCAAAGTGTTGCTGGCGCTTTCGCGGCTGCATCCCAAGAAAGGGCTCGATACGCTGTTGCAGGCCTTGCGCGATCTGCCCGATTGCCACGCGTGGCTGGCGGGGGACGGGCCGCTTGAAGCCGAGCTGAAGGCGCAAGCGCAGAAGCTCGGCGTTGCCGGGCGTGCGCATTTTCTCGGTTGGCGCAACGATCGCGGCGCGCTCATTCGCGCTGCCGATATCGTCGTGATGCCTTCGCGCTACGAACCGTTCGGCACCGTGGTGCTTGAAGGGTGGGCGGCGGGCAAACCGGTGATCGCGGCCCGCGCGACAGGGCCCGCGGCGACAATCAGCGATGGTGAGGATGGCTTGCTGGTCCCGGTCGATGATGCGACGGCGCTGGCAGGCGCGGTGCGCCGCGTGCTGGACGAGCCGGGCCTTGCGGAAAAGCTTGTCGCCAGCGCGGCGCGCAAACACGGGGAAGTTTATTCCCCCGCCGCCAGCACGGCGCGCATGATCGCGCTTTACCGCGCCATAAGCCATGATATGAATGTGTAGCTGCGGCTGCATTTATCCAACCCCGCCGCGACGGTGACTGCCATGCGCATGCAAACACTCGGTTCGCTTTGGTCTGCCTATCTTTTGCCGCGCGCAGTTATGTTCGTGCTTACGCTTGCGGTGACGCTTGGCGCGCTCAAGGGCGGCGCGATGGCTGCGGTCGGTATCGGCGGCGCGCTTTTGCTTTATGGCCTGGCGACATGGTCGCGGCACCGGTTTCCGGCGCCCGATAGAAGCCTTGGGTTTCTGCTGGCCGCTTTTCTTTTGCTCGCCGGGCTTTCGGCGCTGCATAGCATGGACCCCGCCGTTTCGTGGCATACGGTGCTCGAACTTATCAGCATCATGGTGCCGCTCTGGCTTTTGACGGCGGTGCCGGAAGAGGCCGGGCCGCCATTCGTGTGGTATAAATGGATGGCGGGCGCAGTGCTGCTTTTGCTGCTTTTGTTCTGGTGCGAATTCATGGCCGACGGGCCGGTGTTGCGCCTGTTCGGTTTTACGGAAGACCCGGCGGCGCCGCTTTCAAGCATTTTGAACTATTACAATCGCGGGTTTTGTTATCTTTCGGTGCTGATCTGGCCGCTTCTGGCCGGGCTGGCCGCCGCCCGGTACAAACAAACGGCGCTGACACTTTTTGGCGTCACGCTTTTCGTTGCCTTGTTCGGCGAATCCAGCACCGTGGTGCTTTCCCTGCTTGTCGGCGGCGCGGTCTTTCTGCTCGCGCATGCGTGGCCGCGCCTGATCGCGGCCGGGCTCGGCGCAGGCTTCGCGATTTACGGCATCGGGTGGCCCTTTGCTGCGCGCATTTTGTTTGCAAATTACGCGGAGCAGATTTCCCGCTTTCCACCTTCATGGCAACACAGGATGGAGATATGGGATTACGTCGCCGCCCGTATCCTTGATCGCCCGCTAACCGGATGGGGCGCCGGCACCAGCGGTCAGCTCGATACCGCTTCGACGCATGCCGCGCTCTATCATATTGTGCAGGGCCCGGCTTCGCATACGCATAACGCGCTGATGCAGGCTTGGGTGGAACTTGGCCCGCTCGGGCTTCTGGTCGGGCTTGTTTTTGCGCTCCTGCTCCTGGCGCGGGCGGCGGGAAGCATTATGTTCCGGCCCTATATGCTGGCCGCCTGGGCCGCCGCTACCGCCATGGCGCTGCTGGCTTTCGATGCATGGGCAGATTCGCTCTGGGCCACGTTTGCGCTGGCCTGCTTCTGGTTTGCCCGCCTGCGGGGCCAAACGGTGCCGAATGGCCAATAGCCAACCCTATGATTCAGCATAAAGTCGCGTGTTATTAACTTTTCACTAAGGTTTCCTGCAATATCATTAAAATGTTTAGGATTGAGTGTAGCGACGGGCGGGGCCGCATGGCCCGGCGGTCGCATCGGCATTATGAACGTGTTTGCAGGGATGGGGCAATGAAGCAGATGGTCGAACGGTTCTCGCTGCTGCCGCTTGCGCTTTGCGCCCTTTTTCTGCCCGCCATGGCGATAAGCGCGAAGCCTGCGGCGGCCGAGACCTTGACCACCGTAGAATGCCCGCAAGGCTGCACCGAAGAAGATTGTCAGGCCATAGAACGCGCCAGACGCGAAGCCGTGATGGCCCGCACCCGCGCCGCGCTTTGTCCGCAACCGCCGAGCCCCAATACCGACAGCATGTTCGGCATCCGGAATTTGCTTGGCCAGTATTATACGCTTTCCGATATTTCCGACCCGAACGCTTTTGCCAGCGCCGTGGCGACGCAGGCCGTGCGGCTTGGCATCAACGCGGCCAAAAGCGCCATTCGCCAGGCGGCTGGCGCCGTATGCGGCGGGGATATCAATCTTTATGGACTGCAGCGGCCGAGCCTGAATATGCCGGATTGCGGCGATCTGCAAAGCTATATGTCGTCATTGGCCGGTTTCGTGATCCGCGATGTGCAGGATTACTGTCTTGAACCGCAGATGGTGAACATACCATGAGAAAGACAGACATGAAGGGTATGATCTGGCAAAGGATCAAGAAGGTTATCGGCGCTGCGGCGCTTGCCCTTGCGCTGGCCATGCCGATGACAGTTGCCGCGCCGCAACCCGCCGCCGCCCAGATGATTGTGTTTGATCCCGTTGCGGTCGGGAAAAATATTGTTGAATTCGCGCAGCAGGCCATCCGCTTTGCGCTGACACAAGGACAATGGATTCTTGAGAATATTCAGCGTGCGTTTCATGCCGTTTCAGGCGTGCTTCAGGGGCTTATAGGGCAGGAAGCGGACAGCGCAAGGGAAGATGCGGCCGCAGGCCATGCCCGCGCCACCGAAATGGGGGGCACGGTCGGCGCGCAGCTGGCTGAATACGCCCCGAATACCCTGAGCCGAACCTGTCAAACACGCTTGCTTGGGCAAGCCAGCCATGCCGGGGGTGCGCTGGCGCGTAGCGGTGCGATCGCATCTGCCAGGTCTGGTGTAGATGCCGAAGGACGCAAGCCAGAAGACGGCCCCACGGGCACAAAACAAATGACTTGGGATTACATGTTCGCGTGCCGTGCCGGTTTCCGCCGCCAGCCTTCCGATATGTCGCCCGAGGTGTTCACTAAGCTTAATTGCGTCACCGATGGCGAAGAAGGGCTTGATCAAAACGTGGCCGGGATTTTCCAGAAATACCTTTGTCTGCAAAGGCCAACCCAAACCAAGCTGAACGCAATCCTTACATCCCGCGATGGTGCTGCGGCCGCGCAGAAGTTCCGGGATCTGTCGCCCGAACAGCAGCGTTATGTGCTTGCGATTCTGTGGCGCAAGAACGTTATCGGCCCCACCGCGGCAATGCCGAACAACAGCACGCTTTCACCTGCGGATATCTCGGCCGGTGCGGTTAATTCGCGCGTGCGGTTGAAGAAGAACGGCGTATCTTTTACGATTGACCTCGCGATCGGCCTGAAAACCTCGTACGAAAACCCAAGCGAGACCCCGGCCGCCGAAAGCCTGCAAACGTTACGCGAAGGGATCAACGAACTGATTGAGGATCATAAGCTCAATGAGCCGCCATATGACCCGGAGATCAAGGAGTTCGCAGAAGGTAAACCGCTTTGCATGTATGCGATTAACGAAATCAAGGCGCTGACGTTTGAATCGGAAACAACCATGGAAGAACTGGGCTCCATGCCAACCGCCGACCAATTGCCGGCACGGGCGGAACTTGTTCAGGCCGCCGCTACTACGAGGCGCCCGAACGAGGAAGCCATGGACGGCGTGCAGCGTGTTGCGCTGACAACCATAGGCAGTGGCGCCGAGCCAAGTATTGAAGGTGACCGGGCGTTGTTGGACGACAAGACCATGATGTCGCCGCGACAGGTTGCGGAAATGACCGGCGAGCCGGTAGCGGTTGTCGAGGCGCGTTTCAAGAAATGGGATGAAAAACGCCTTACCGAAATTGCCAAGCGCGCAAAGGAAAAGCGCGAAGCCGCGCAAGATGGCAAAGATGGCACGCCGACCGCAAGCACCGTGACGCCGGTGCCGGGCAAGCAAAGCTCGGTTACCGGAGGGCTGTTGCGCCTGTCAGGCCAATAGCGCCACCCGCAAATCCCCGAATATTCAGGTTACACCGGGTTTTCTTGGGGTTTTATGCATGTTTGCGTTGCAAGAATTTTAACTTTTTCTGGCCATTGTGGGCTGTGTTGAGTTAAACGCCTGTTTCCGCCCGTATTTTCCGTGGCTGCTTTCCCGTTCGGGCAAAACCGGCTATTGCTTGTATCCCTTCGTGAATCAGTTTCCCTGCTTTTTCAACAGCCCCGAGAATTAACGAGTTTCTGCGCCCATGGCCGACGGTTCGACATCATCAGGCACAAATTCGCCCGGCGCACCGGAAGGCGGGGCGGCCGATCAGCGCCTTGCTGCACTGGTTGCCACCATTCGCAACGTTGGCGCGCCGCTGCTTGGCGCGGTGACCGAAGTTGCCGGCGTTGCCGCCAAGGAAGCCGCCAAGAACAACCTGCCCCACGATAAGGCCAAGGATGCCGAGGTACTGGCGGCGCTGATCGACAGCACGGTCGATGTCGCGCACGCGATGGTGGATGGCGGGCTTGGCGAGAAGATCGATCAGGAATGGGTGCGCTGGGCGGTTGCCGCGAGCGCGAGCCAGATGGTGGCGGCACATTACCGTGCCACCGGCCGCGCCATGACGCCGGATGAAGCGATGCCGCTTTTGCAGCATGTCGCGGGCCTTGCGGAAAAGTTCAAATCGCTTGCGCCGCGCGATCAGGAGCCGGTCGCGAATTCGATCGCCACTTTCCACGCCAAGACGATCGAGGCCTTGGTGCCGGTCGTGAACGCGGTCGCACAATATTCCTTTGGCCGTGCCGAACATTCCCTGGTGGCTGACGTGGCCGAGCGGCTTGTGAAAACCGCAGATCAGATCACGCGTTCGCTTGCGCCTGCCGGCGCCAGCCCGGGCGAATGGCGCATTCTTTGCTGGTCTGTGCTGCGCGCTGCCGGCCAAGTTTATGCCGACAGCCATTATGCCGAAGCCGACCGCCTGCTTTATATGGATGAGGCCGCGAGGGCCGAATATTTTGCCAAAAACGAGCAAAAACCGCCTCTGGGGCCGGTGTGGCAGAATTTTAACCAACGTATGGGTATGCTGGCTACATTGGCTGCCTACCTGGAAGTACCGGCCTCTGCGCGGCTTGACGCGCAGGGCTGGCAATAAGGAGAGGCATGATGATTACGGCAAAGGCCCTTGCTGCCTGTTTGATGATCGCGGCGCAATCCTATCAGGTGCCGCCCGCGGTGCTGATCGGCATTATGCATGTCGAGGGCGGGCGTGTCGGCCAGCAGGTTATGAACACCAACGGCTCCTATGATCTTGGTCCGATGCAGGTCAATACGCTTTGGCTGCCGCAGCTGCAAAAGCTGTGGCGCGTTGACCGCCGCACCGCGCATCACTGGGTGCGCGACGACGGCTGCGTCAATGTGCATGTCGCGGCATGGATCCTGAAACAGAAGATCATGGAAGGCGGCTCGCTTTACCGCGGGATCGCGCGCTATCATTCGGGCACGCCGTGGCGCGGCCAGAGTTATGCGGAGAAGGTCGTGGCGGTTCTGGAACGCAAAGGCCTGATCGACCATGGCCAAAGCTTGAAAACCGCGCGGGTTGTCCAACTGGCGCGCGCCGAATAACGCATGATCCCATATGGCATAACGATGAAAAAACCCGCACTGTTTCTGCCGTTGCTTGCGCTGCTGCTTGCGTTGTTCGCGCCCGCCCCCGCCCCGGCGGCCGAGCCTGACATTGCAAAAATGCCGATGATCAAGGCGATGCAGGATTCGGGGACGAAGTTTTATTATCTCGGTGAGCATTCCGGGCTGCATGGCTGGCTGATTTTAAACAACGGCCGGCTGAACGTGCTGTATCTGACGCCCGACAAGACCGGGTTTATCTTCAGCGGCTCGATCATTTCTGGCGATGGCGGCAATATTACTCAACTGCAGATTGCTTCCGCGATAACGAAAAACGATGATCTGAAGGCCCGCGTCGAAGGTTTGGCCGCAGGCAAGGGCGCGCCGCCGCCGGCCGTCAGCATAGAGAAAGAGGGCATGCCGGTTCCGGGCGGTGCGATAAGCCCGGGCGAACAGTTGATCGCCGACATGGAAAGTGCTGCGGGCATGACCGTGGGCGAAGCGACCGCTCCCTTGCTTATGATGGTTGTCGATCCGCGCTGTCCCTATTGCAAGGAGACATGGCGGGCGCTGCGGGATGTGGTTTCGGTTGGCGGCTTGCGCGTCAAACTCATTCCGATCGGCGCACAGGGCAGCGAGAACGAGCGTGAAGCCGCGGTGTTTTTGCGCGCCGAAACCCCGCTGGCAACGTGGAACGCATTCATAGACGACGATAAATCGGTGCTGGCCGGTGAAGCGACGGACCGTGCGATACAACAAGTGCGCGCCAATGGCGGCATTGTCCTTCGCTGGAAAATCGAGCACACGCCCTATCTGGTTTATCGTGACGCCAGCGGCAAGGTGAAGATCGTTGTCGGTCAGCCTGACAATATGGCCGCCGTGCTCGATGATCTGGTGGCACGCTAGGGGATCCGCGGAATGTTCGATAAATTCCTTCCCAAGAAACCTTCCGGCCGGGCCGTCGCGAAGGCGCCAGGTAACAACATGACGCAGCGCCCGCCCGGCGGGCAATTGAGCCGCATGTTCCATGGCGTCAACAACAAGAGCGGCCGCCTGCCGCCCGCGGCGTTGATCTATGGCCTCGGCTCCAGCGCTATTTTTGTGATTTCGCTCTTTACGTTGTTCGCGGGCAGCTGGTTCACGGGCACGATATTGCTGGTCGTATCCTTCATATTACTGGGCTATGCGCTGCACTTTATTAAGACGAGCCAATAGGATAGGATTGTGCTTTCGGCCTTCTGGCCGTATATCCTTAAGGCCAAAGGGGCGAATCAGGTGTCATTAGCCATGCCGAAATCGAAATACGCTTTTCTGCTGGCGCTGGCCATGTTGCTGGCGGCCTGCGCACAGGAAACCACACTGACCCCCGTGGTTGCGGAAAACGACCCCGTTACCGTACGTCTAGCCAAAGCCGCCGAAAAGGCTGCAAATGCGCTGGATGACATTGCTGCTGTCGAAAGCAACCGTTCCCCCGCCGTTGTTGTGCAGGATTTTTCGGGCGCGCCCGACAATCTGCAGCAACCCACAACCATTACATGGCATGGCCCGGTTGAGCAGATTGTGGAAACGCTTGCGTCGCGCGCGGGCTACCGCTTCAACCTTGCCGGCAAGGCGCCGCCGGTGCCTGTGGTCGTGACGCTGAATGTCTTTGAAAAGCCGCTTATCAAGGTATTGCAGGATATTGGCATGCAGCTTGGCCAGCGGGCCGATCTCGCGGTCGATGCCGAGCGCGGGCTGGTCGAGGTGCAGTATGCTGCCGCGCATCCCAAAGGCTGACCCTGCACGCACGCTTGCCGCCGCAGCATTCGCTCTGGTCGCGCTGTGGCCCGCTCTGCTATGTCCCCGCCCTGCGATGGCGGAAGACGAAGATTTCTCCCCCCCGCCCCCCGCGCTAACCGAGCTGCAGGAACAATCGACGGGCGAAGAAGTCAAGGCCATGGAAATGGGCCTGCAGATCCGGCAGGACGCGCTGCGTGAAGCCGCGCTTTCCTATGGCGCGCGTGGCGGCCTCGCCATGCGGACCTTCGAAATCCAGCGCCGCCTTACAGAACAGGATGGAAGTCTTTCCGGCACGTTCGGTTTCAAGCGCCTGCTTATCTCCGCCCCTTCCGGCCTGCTTATTGAACCGCCTATCGTTTCGGAAGCGGAACGCGCAGTGATCGTGGCGGGCGGAGGCCAGCAAGCGGCGGTGGCCGATAAAATCTATCGTATCAACCGCGGGGCGCGGATCGTGACGGCGGCGCGCGACTGGCGCCTGTATCTCGAGCGCGATTGGGGCAAGGTCGATCCCCCGCCGGGCCTGCTTTTGCCTTCGACCGATGAAGAGCGCGCGGAATGGCGCGATTGGGTAAAGGAAGGCTGGGATGCCGGCGTCGAACAGGCGGACGATATTTTCCAGGCCGACCTTGATCGCATGACCAACGATTTCATCGGCATGGTGCGCTACCGCGAATTGTTGGCGCAGAACATGATCTCGCCGCCCTATGCGGCGCATGAAGATCGCGGCGTGACCGGCGGCGGCACGGAAATGCGCATTGGCGACCGCGGCGTGACCATCACGGGCCAGTCCGCGCTCATTCCACGGAGTAAATCGTGGACGCCAACGATACGCTGAAAGACGCAGACAAGCTCGCGGCTGATATCGGGACATGGCCCGAAGAGCCGCTCCGGATCCGCGAAGAGCATGTGGACGATCTTCTGATATGGTGCGTTCTGCGCCGCGCTTCCGATATCACCATCCAGACCGACAGGCCGGTCTATATCGAAGTTGACGGCATTTTGTTCCCGATTATCCGGCGCAGCATCGACACCGCCGATATGGCGAATATCCTGAACAAGATCTATGGTCCGGATGCGCTGGCCAAGCTTGCTGCCGGCAAAGATCTCGATCTGTCGCATGAAGTGCGGCCCGATCGCAACACGCGCTACCGTTTCCGCGTCAACATCACGGCCATACTCAGCAAGGGCCGCGACAGCGTGCAGATCACGATGCGTTCGTTGCCCAACTTGCCGCCGACGATGCAGGATCTGGGTATCGAGGAAAAGATCATCGACAATTGGGCGCCGCGGCAAGGCATGGTGCTGGTCACCGGCCCGACCGGTTCGGGCAAATCCACGCTGCTGGCGGCGGGTTGCCGCATGCTGGTCGAGCGCGAACACGGCTGCGGCAAGATGCTGACTTACGAAGCGCCGATCGAATATGTGTACGACCAGGTGACAGGACAGCGTTCGCTGGTTGCGCAATCGGAAATTCCACGCCATCTGCCAAGCTTCGCCGCCGGCGTGCGCAACGCGCTGCGCCGCAAACCCAACATCATCCTGGTTGGCGAATCGCGCGACCGTGAAACGGTTTCTGCCTCGATCGAAGCGGGCCAGACCGGTCACTGCGTTTATTCCACGGTGCATACGGTGGGTGTTGCCGCCACCATCCGCCGCATGATCAGCGTGTTCGAACCGGGCGAGCGCACCGAGCGCGCCTTTGCGCTGATGGAAACCCTGCGCATGGTGGTGACGCAGGCGCTGGTGCCGAAAAAGGGCGGCGGCCGTATCGGCATCCGCGAATTCATGGTGTTCGACGACAACGTGCGCGAACTGATGCTCGATATGCCGATCGAGCGCTGGACCACGGAAACCCAGCGCCTGCTGGAGCGCTACGGCCAGACCATGCAGCAGGCCGCGACCCGCGCCTTCAAGGCCGGGCAGATCGAGCGCCGTTGGTATCTGTTGCTTACCAAGGGCTTCTCGGGCGATGAAGCCGTTAAGGAAGACGCAACGGTTGAGGAATAAACTGATCCCATGGCAGCACATTGGCGCGATAGTCAGAAAATAGCGCGGTTCTTCTTCCTCGATGCCCGCGTGTTCCTTGTTTTGCTTGTGGCCATGCTGCATATCAGGCCATGGACTGCGATTACGGCTACGCTTGTCGTTGCCCTGTTTTGGGTGCTGGAGCGGCGCGGGCTGACCTTCGAAGCGGCGCTAAGGGCCTTCAGGGCGTGGATTTTAGGCCATAACAGGCCCGCCACCAGCCGTTTGCTGCGCCGCCGCTGGATCGATAACGGCGCGCAATAAAGGGCCTTACGCGTTTACCGGCTTGCCGCAGGCCAGCGCGGCGCATGAATTTCCCCGCCAGCCAACCCCGTTTCCACTAAGCCCTTGCAACTTCTGCATGAAATAGCTATGGGTGTTAACTGAAATTTTAAGTTCCTGCGGTTATCTCACCCTCTATCGACATCGAGCTTTCCTTGTTGCAAACCGATCACAACCAGCCAGTCAGTAGGCCTATTCACGGCCCCTTGATTGGCGCGCAGCAAAACTTTGCCTAAGATAGCGAATCGCTTCAAGAAGGGACCAACGGCGCGCATCATGATCCACCACCGAGCCCATCTATCTGCTTTCCCGACCTTGCCTCTTCCGGCTGTTGCCCTGGCCTTCTTCGCTGCGTTGACGCTATCCGCGCAACCCGCGCAGGCAGCCTTCAAGCAGGTCGGGTTCAAATGGGTCGCGCCGGTTGAACAATCACAGCCGCCCGTCATCATCGGCAATGACGCACCGAGCGTTTATGTTCCGCCCGGCGATTACGGCTATGAAAACGAATCCCTTCCCCCGCTCGTGATCGAAGGCAATGATCGCAGCCAGATGCCTTCCGTCAGTTCGCTGCCCGCGCAAGGCAGCAGCGGCGTGCTCGAAGGCTTTGCCGATAATGTTCCGCTGCAGGTCGCGTTGCGCCAGATCGTGCCGGCGGGCTATGCCGTCGCTCCCGAAGCGAATGTCGATATGGGCGTGCTTGTGAACTGGCGCGGCGGCCGCCCGTGGCAGGATGTTTTGCAGGGGATGCTGAACGGCGTCGGGCTTGAAAGCAATGTTAGCGGCCAGACCGTGAAGATCGCGCTTTCACAAAACCGGATGGCCCCCGTCGGGCTTGAGCCGTTGCCGCAGCAAGAGGATGCGCTGGCGCCGCTGCCGGCCACCACGGTCGGCGAAGCCACGGTGATGGAGCCGATGACGCCGATGCAATCGATGCCGATGACCGAGCCGGCAATGCCCGCCGCGCCAGCGCAGACGGGCATGATGCGGGGCGGCGTGGGGCAAGTTGTGGTTCCCCAGCTTCCCTCCGACATCGCTGCAACCTGGACCGCCGAGCGCGGCAAAAGCCTGCATGACGTGATCGAGGAATGGTGCCGCCGCGACGGGGTCGAGCTTGTGTGGTCGGCGGAATATGATTATCCGCTGCAAGCCTCGCTTTCTTTCACCGGCACGTTCGAAGATGCGCTGCGTGGCGCGCTGGGTGCTTTTGCCCGTGTCAAACCGCAGCCTTTCGGCAGGCTGCACAGCAATTCCGATGCGGGTCAGCGCGTTCTCGTCGTAGAGGCGCGGGGCAACAATTATGGCGAATAAGAGGGATATGATGACGGCACGAAAGTTCATCACGCTTTGCGTCGCGGCTGTGCTGATTGCAAGCTGCAGCACGCAGGAAAAGCGTGATCTGATCGAAAGCCGTACCGAACAGGCGCAACAAGGCCTCGATCGCGCCCGGCTGCCCGCGCCGCCGTTAAAGCATGAATCGCTGGTGGTGACCGATGAAGTCTGGGGCGGCAACCGCTCCATCCGTATGCGCCGCGGCCAGCCTTTGCCGAAGAAATTCGAGCAGCCGCGCGCGGTTACGCTGATCGCGGCCGAGCCGATGACGCTGGGCGAGATTTTGAACATTCTTTCGGCGCAGACCGGTCTTCCGATGCGTTCGGGCGGCGAATTGGGCAGCGATAGCGAAGGCGGCGGCGGTACGGCCGGCACTTCGTCCTCGACGCCGATGCAGGTAACCTACGAAGGAACGCTTTCCGGCCTGCTCGAACAGGTCGCCAACTTCTATGGCATGAACTGGCATTTCGATGGCGTTGCCGTGACGTTCATGCGCTATGAAACGCGTATGTTCGTGATCGAAGCATTGCCGGGCCGCACCAAGACATCGGACAGCATCAACGCCGATCAGGGCGGTCAGAACACGGGCTCGAATACCACCGGCTCTACGCAGACCAACGCGCTCGAACAGGAAAACCAGACCGAAAGCGAGTTCGATTTCTGGAAGGAAATCACCGCCGGCGTGAATTCGCTGCTCGGCGGCGTCGGCACGGCCGTTGTTTCGCAATCGACCGGTACGATCACCGTCACGACCTCAAGCGAGGTCATGAAGACGGTGGCCGATTTCCTGGAACAGCAGAACGGGCTGCTTTCGAAGCAGATCTCGATCAATGTCGAGGTTTATACGGTCGATCTTGATAACAGCGACAGCTTTACGGTCAGCCTCGAGACCGCGTTGAAGCGTATCGCGCCCTTCACCTTCGATATCAGCGGCGCCGAACCCTTCTCGCTCTCGAGCGCGGGCAGCTTCGCCGTCAGCATCATCGATAACCGCAACTATGGCCGTGTCGATACGATCGCAAACGCGCTTTCGTCGGTCGGCAACACGGTGCGCGTGGCGCAGTTCCCGATGACCACGCTCAACAACCGGCCGGTTTCGCGCCGCATCGGCCGTGACCGCACCTATCTTGCGCAGGTGCAGACCAACACGTCGCAGACTTTCCAGGATACCACGCTCACGCCGGGCACGATCCGCGAAGGTTTCTCGCTGCAGCTGACGCCGCGTATCCTCGCGGACGGCAGAATGCTGCTGCAATATTCGTTGAACCTGACCGACATCGTCACGATCCGGGATTTCACCAGCGGCGGCAATACCGTGCAGCTGCCTGAAACCACCAACCGCATATTCGTGCAGCAATCGTTGCTCAAGAGCGGCTCGACGCTCATTCTGGCCGGCTTCAACCAGGATCAGAATGGACAAAGCTCGCGCGGCATCGGCGATGCGTTCAATTACCTTCTCGGCGGCGGCGTGCAGAATACAGAGATACGGCAAATGCTGTTCATCGCCATCACGCCGCAGGAAATTGACATTCCGCGGGCGGAGTAACCCGCATGGGCAACGGCGTAGCAACGATAGGCAGGCGCAAATACGCCACCGGCCTTTACTGGCAGATATCGCCTTCCGGCCGTATCGTGGTAGCCGCCAAGGAAGCGGCGCGCCAGCCCGGGCAATATTCTGACTTTTTCTCCATCCGCCCCGGCAACAAGACCGGGCGCGTCGGGCAATTCGGCCTCGGCACATCTGAATCGGGCCATCGCGCAGGCATGCCGACGCTGGCCGCCACGTTGGCCAACCGTCAGCCGGGTTCGTGGGCCGGGGCGTTCAAGATTCGCGAAGGGGTTTATGTCGTTATCGTCCGCGACGATCTGATCGCGCCTGACGGCGATCAGCTTTACGCCGACGAAGCCGAAGCGCGGAACCGGCTCTACCAGGAAATCAATCTCGGCGGCTTGCAACGTGTCTATGCGCCTGAAGCATGGGCCATTCCCGGCTCGGACGGCATGTCGCTCGCGCTTTTGCTGCAGGACCGGGCGGAATTTCCGCTGCGCCCCGTCGTGTTGCCGCGCAGCCTTATCGTCGGCGGCGTTATCGGGGCCGTTCTGCTTGCCGTGCTGCTTGCGGGCGGGCTTTACTGGCAGCACATGCAGGCCGAGCAGGAACGCGAACGCATGCTTTTGCAGGAAGCGCAAAAGCGTGCGCAGGCGCAAGCCAACCAGCAATTGCCGTCGCAGCTACAGCCGGTGCAGATCAACTATCCGCCGCCCGTCCGGTACTGGGAAAAGGAACCGGGGCCGCTTGAGCTGGTTGAAGCGTGCCGTGTTGCCATGTCGCAGGTTTCGATGGCGCAGGTCGGATGGGATATGTCGGAAGTGCGATGCAACCGCGGCGGGCTTACCGTAACGTGGGCGCGCCTTCCCGGCTTCGCGGCCGATATCAAGGGCGCTATCGTCGATGTGACCGGCCGCGCCGCCGTTACGAATATAGAGCTGACGGGGATACAGGACCGCGGCGACCAGAATCTTGCCGCGCCCACCTTCGTGACCCGCAAATTCTTAACGGAAAGCTGGGATGGTACGCTTAACCGCGATGTGGATGATCCGCCGCCGCCAAGGCCCCCGGAAATCCCCGCTGAACAGTGGAATCCGCCGCCACCGCCTTGGACAAAGCGGCTTTTCAGCATCGCTGTGGACTCTTTGCCTGGTGAATTATCAAGCTATTTTGGTAATCTGCCCGGAGTCATTATAAGATCATTAACCTTTAACGGTGGAAATTGGACAGTCGAGGGAGTGATCTATGAAAATCGCGAGTAAATACACCAGATTCGCTGCCGCATCTGTCGTCGTTCCGGCTATGGCCGGCTTGGCCTTCCTTGTGCTGGCAGCGACAACGCCAATCGCGGCGCAAGATACGGCAGAGGCAATCGATGGCGGCCCGGTGCTGCCAGATTTCACCTTGCCGCCCCCTGAAATCGATGAACCCGCGCTGCCATCGCCGGAAACCGTGCAAGCGCCGGTGGTTGCACCTGTCGCTGCGCCAGATAAGCCGGCATCGCCCAAGAAAAAGGCCGCGAGCGGCGGAGCACTGCCCAACCTTTCGACCGAGCCGGTCCATGACGTGCTTGAAAAACTTTCCAGCGATCCGGAAAGCGACGCCACGATCGAAGATATGAACCAGGCTCGCGCGGCGCTGGCACGGCTTGAGCTGATGGTGGATATCGAACAGAAGCTGTCTGACCTTGACGAAGTGCGCCGCAAGCGCGGCGAAGGCGGCATGGGCGCCATGATTCCCTCGAGCGCGCTCGGCATGCCCGGAAATGGCGGCGATATGGGCGGTATCGGCATGGGCATGCCCATGCAACAGCAACAGCCGGTTTTCACAAGCTATGAAGTTTCGCGCATCGTCGGCACCGAAGGGACTTACAGCGCGGTTGTGAATGTCGGCAACGGCCGGATGATCAGCGTGCGACCGGGCGACCAGTTGCCGGACGGCAGTACGGTGCGCGCCATTACTTCGGGCGGCGTGAATATCACCAGCGCCAAGGGCAAGGAAAAGACCATTCGCGTCAATTCCGTTGGTTTGCCCGCGACGGTCATGCAGGGCCATCGCTAGGCGCGGTTGGAAAGGGATTTTCCGCCTTGCTCTGCGAAGGGCATGTGCGGGTAAAGGTTTGTGTACGCAAGGGCGGCCCAGGAACGATCTTCCGGTCAGGAGGGCATAGCGGAAAGCACGGCGATGGATAAATCACCCTCTGATAGCACAGCGTCAACGCAACAGTCGGCCGCTGCATCGC
Source organism: Alphaproteobacteria bacterium (assembly GCA_016124955.1). Classification (NCBI taxonomy): domain Bacteria; kingdom Pseudomonadati; phylum Pseudomonadota; class Alphaproteobacteria; species Alphaproteobacteria bacterium. Next base: position 242,979 of record WGMR01000007.1, read on the forward strand.
TCAAGGTTGAGGATGACCGCAGCATTGCTATGTCGGGCGCCGCCCTGACCTTCGAAGGCGTGTTGCTTACGGCTGAAAATGGCGCGCTCAAGATCCCGCAGGAATCGCGCAACCTTTGCGCCCTGTTTGATAGCGGCATGTGGCTGGTCAGCGCTACGCACCGCAATTCCCCGCTCGTGACCTCGGTCGCGCAATCGGCGCGCCGCCAGGGTTATAAGGTTGACGAACCGCGCTACGTCACGCCCAACATCATCCAGCAGGCCTATAGCTATTCCAACCGGCAGGTATCGTTAACCCGGCTCGATGAAAACGCGGTGCGCCGCCGCGTGGTCGAAACGCTGCAAAAGGCGGTCGAACTCGGCACCAACGACGTGCATATTGAAGCTTCGGGCGGTCGTACCAAGGTTGAATTCCGCATCGACGGTTCGCTGCGCCAATGGGAAACATGGACCCAGCGCGAAGGCGAACATGTGTTGTCGGCGGTTTATTCGCATTCGATCGGCCAATCGGGCGCCACCGCCAACTGGCTCGAACCGCAGGCGGCGATGCTGACGCCGGGCGGCGGCGCCGACACGATCCAGCTCCCCGAAGGCGTGATCAGCGTACGCTGCCAATGGGTGCCGTTGGCCGACGGCGGCCGCTATCTCGATATGCGCCTGCAATACGACAGCGCGCATCTGTTCGGCGAAAACTTTGTCATGGCCGATGTGGACAGTCTCGGCTTTTCGCAAGAACAGCTGCGGGTGATCCAGCAGCTGCGCGCGGTGCCCGGCGGCATGCGGGTGTTTTCCGGCCCGGTCAACCAGGGCAAAACCACCACGTTGCGCGTCATGCTTAACCGGCGCATGGCGGAAACAAATTTCCAGCTGAACTGCCTGATGATCGAAGATCCGCCCGAAGGCGGCGTCATCGGCGCGCGCCAGATCGGCGTTTCGGCCTCGGTCAAAGATGACCAGCGCGAACGCACCTTCGCTGAAATCATGCGTTGTGCGCTGCGCCTCGATCCCGATATCGTGATGCTCGGTGAAACGCGCGATTTACAGACCGCGAAATTCTCGTTCCGCCTCGCGCTCACCGGTCGCCAGGTCTATACCACGCTGCACGTCTATTCGGCACTTGCGGTGCCGCAACGTCTGCGCGATCTCGGGCTCGAACCCTATCTGGTGTACGATCACCAGCTGGTGCGCGGCATGATCTGTCAACGCCTGCTGCGCGGCATGTGCGAACATTGCCGTATTCCGCTGCTTAAATCGCCGCAGGAACTGGGGCTGGATTATTATGACGTGGTCAAGCGCGTGCGCGCCGGCTTCAGCATGATGGATGCGTACCGCAACCCTGCCGGGCAGGACAGGCCGATCACGGAACGCTTGAAGGAGCCCGATATAAGCAACGTTTTCGTAGCCAACCCCGAAGGCTGCAAACATTGTTATAAGGGCCGCAGCGGCCGCACCGTGTGCGCCGAGGTGATTGAAACCGACGCGAAGCTGATGGAGCTTTTGTCCGAAAACAAAATGGCGGAAGCCGAGCATTACTGGCTTTCCCCACACGGCCAGAACGGTATTACCATGTTGTGGCACGCGCTGGAGAAAATCCGGCGCGGCGAGGTTTCGCCTGTGGATGCCGAGTTTGAAGTGGGCCCGGTTGCGCGCGAACGCGATATACTGGATGTTGAACAGGTGCTGGGCGTTCTGCCCGGAAGCGCCCCCGGAACGGATGTGCCCGCATGAATCTGAATTTTGACGAATATAAGCTGCCGATGGCGCAATGGCGTTTCCGCAACAACCGCAACCAGCGTTTCCGTATCTATCGCAAGTTGCAGGGCATGCTGGCGATGAACGAGGCGCTTTCGCGGGCACTTGAGCGGCTATGGTACAACGTTTCCGAAATGGGCAAATATCCCAACCGCCCGGCGGCGATTGCGCTGCGCGAATGGCTGCGGCGCGATCGCGGCGGCGAAAGCTTTTCCGAAGCGCTGGCGGGCTGGGTGCCTTCGGCCGAACTTTATATGATCCGCGCGGGCGAAGAATCCGGCACCGTCGCCAAATCGCTCGGCGCGATCCAGAGCATGGGCGAAAGCGCGCGCGAAATGCGGCAGGCGGTGATGTATGCCATGTCGTACCCGGTTTTCATGCTTTTGCTCGTGGCCGGCGTTTTGTGGATGTTCGGCGTCAACCTGATCCAGAATATGCGCAAGAACGCGCCGCCCGAAGTGGTCGAAAGCATGGGCGGGCTTGCCTCCATGTCCGATTTCATCATGGCCTGGGGCATTCCCATCATGTTGGCGCTGGTCGTGCTGGGCATACTTGTATTCGTCACGCTGCCGTTCTGGCGCGGCATGATCCGATCAAAGTTCGATATGGTGCCGCCATGGTCATGGTACCGCATATGGCAAGGAAGCGGCTTCATGCTCGGTCTTTCTTCCCTGCTCGGCGCGCAGGTGCCGTTGCGCCGGGCGCTTGAAATTCTTGAGGAACAGGGCAATCCGTGGATCCGCGAACGTATCATGGCGGCGCGCGAAGAAGTGCTGCGCGGGCGCAACCTTGGCGAAGCGCTGCGCACCGGCAACATGAACTTCCCGGATCCCCAGGTCGCGATCGACCTTGAAATTTTGTCGGAACGCGCCGACGTCGGCATCGTGATCGAACAGATCACCGAAGAATGGATCCGCGAACAGGTGGACAACCTGAAGACCCAGTCGATGGTGATCCGCAATATCGGGCTGGTGATCGTCGGCACCGTAATTGCCTTCGCCATGCTTTCGATCCTGCACATCACAACCGTGATCACAAGCCAGTCCACCCGGACCGGCGGCGGGTTTTAGCCGTGAACCGGGCTCCGTGCCGCGCCTTCACGCTGACCGAAGCGGCGATCGTGCTGCTGATTGTCGGGCTTATCACCGGCGCGCTATGGGCGGCGGGCAGCGCGATCCAGAAAAGCGCGCAGGTCAATACCGCGTCCGACCAGATATACGAAATTGCCGCGAACATGCGGGCGCTTTACGCTTCGCGCCAGACCATCACCGGCGCCGACAACGCTTTTAACATCACGATGGATCAATCGCGCGTCTTTCCGATCGATATGCGGCGCAACCGCGCGGTCGAAGGCGGCCCCGTGGACCATGTTTGGAACAAAGGCATTACCGGCGGTTCTGTCCAGGTGGCGGGCTATGATCTTGCGGCGGGCACAACCTCTCCGTCCGCGCCGCCCGCGCGCAGCTTCAGGGTGCAGTTTCTTTCGCTGCCTTCCGATATATGCACGAAGCTTGTGCTGCATGAATTTGTTGCCGACCAGAACACGCGGCTGGAAGCCATCGTAGTGCGCGGCGGGGCCGCCACCAGCTTCCTTGCCAGCGCAGGCGCGCTGCCGCCTTCTCTGGTTGCCGCCAGCGCGGCCTGCAATTCCAGCACTTCGCCCAGCGTTGACTGGGTCTTCAGCCTGCATTGAGGGTTAAAATGCTTGTTTCCGCCATCCGCCGCAGCCGCCGCGGCTTCACCTTGCTCGAACTCGCGATCGTTCTGATCGTTGCCGGGCTTCTGGTCGCCGGGGTCTGGTTTGCCGCGATCAAGACGCGCGAAAGCATGAATGTCTATACCGCGGAAAAACAGCTGATGGTTCTTGTGCAGAATTTGCGCGAAGCGTGGCTGATCCGCAGCACGATCCAGGGCGATTACGCGCAGCTCACGCAATCGCTTGCGCAGCTTGATGTGTTTCCGGCTGAAATGAAGCGCAACCCCAACATCATTCCGGCCAACTGCGCTACCGGCAACCCCTGTTATTTCGATAGCCCGTGGGATCGAACCTCGACCGGCACGTCGCCTGTGGCGGTGGCCTCGGTCAACGGCGCGACCGTTGGCGCGGCCGGGCGCTTTTTCCGCGTGCAGTACAGCAATACGCCGGTTTACGCCTGCATCCAGCTCACCACGCGCTTTTCCGAAGTGGTGGCCGATATCAAGATGACGGCGGCGGTCATCAACGGCACGACCTATGCGGTGCCGATGACGATTGCGCAGGTCACGGCTGCATGCAACGCTTCTATGAACACGGTCGCATTCCAGTTCGCGATCCGTAGCTGACGAGGAAGGTCATGAAAAAAGCGAGGCGCGGCAAAAAAGGCTTTACACTGGTCGAATTGGCGGTTGTGCTTGGCGTGGTCGGGCTCGTGCTTGGCGGCATATGGGTGTTTGCCGGGCGCAGCAACGAATCGGCGCGGACCGAACAATCGCTCGGTCAGCTTGTGATATTGCTGAACAACATACGGTCATATTACCTGTCGCAGCCGAACATGGCTTCGGGCGATGTCACCACAATTCTTGCCGCCGCCAGCGTGTTTCCGAGCGAAATGCTGCGCGCAGGCGCGCCTACAATCGTGGACCATCCGTGGGGCGCGCTGCCGCCCGGCGGCGGGCTGCTGGTAAGCGGCACGACGGCAAGCGGCGGCGCCAGCACTGGCGGAACCTATTATTTCACGCTGACCTATCGCGGGCTTAAGGCTGAAAGTTGCATCGCCTTTGCGGCGCGCGCGGGCAGCGGACCGACCGCGAACGGCCTTACCGCCGTAAGCGTTAGCGGCACGCCAATTTCAATGCCGCCGCTTATCGGCGCGCTGGGCGGGCCATGCGCCGTTGACGGCGGCACGGGCACGGGCGCGAATGTGGCGCTAACCTACCGGCTTCGCCTGCAAAACTAGATTTATCCACAGCAATACTCCCAGAAACCAGTTGCCAAGATGCGCGGCGGGCGGTAACTTTTGGCGCCCGTAAGGCACTGTGTTTCTTTCCTTATCACCGCCTGTTGCTGACTTTTTCTTAACCTTTCATGCCCTATCTTTTGGGTACCCGCCATCCGGTCCAACAACGCCAAGGGAGTAACCATGATCACCATTTGCGCCGCCCGCCGCCGGCTCTCCGCCAACCGCACCGCCGGTCGCAGCGGTTTCAACCTGATCGAAGCCGCCATCGTTCTTGGTATCGTCGGGCTCATCGTCGGCGGCATCTGGGTCGCGGCATCGGCGGTCTATGAAAATCTCCGCACCGGCCGCGCATCGCAGGAATTGCTGCAGATCGCGCAAGCGGTTCGCACGCTGCATGGTTCGCAAACCACAATTGCTTCCGGCAACATCAGCGCTGCCATGGTAGCCGCGCGCGCTATTCCGAACGATATGATCCTGACGGCAGGCGGCACCCAGCCGCAAAACCCGTGGCAGGGTAATGTCGATATCTATGGCATCACCTCGATCAGCGCTTCGGACGGCCCCGGTTTCTGGGTCGTGTTCAACGGCTTGCCGCAGAACGGCTGCGTCGATCTCGCGATCCGCAATTCCGGTTCGGCGCGCGATATCGGCATGGTGCGCGTTTCGCTTTCAAGCTCGGCGCAGGGCTCCTCGCTCGGCGGCACTTCGGGCGTGGTTCCGCCCGTTACGGTCGTGCAGGCGGCATCGTCATGCAGCGACAACAGCGCCAACAACAACTCGGCCGCCTTCCTGTTCCGTATCCGCGGCTAAGGGCACCCGCCTGAAGCCGGGCCCGGCGCGGCAGCGCAGTACAAAGAGGGGGATGCATAATCCCCCTCTTTTTCTTTCCGGACTTTTATAGCCATGGCAGCGAAGAAAAAACGACCAGCATACCCGGATGAAGGCGAGGCCGCCGGCCCCGCCAACCAGCGGCAGTGGCTGCTGATTACGCTCGTGGTTCTGCTTCTGGTGGGCACCGCGCTATGGCTTTCGGTGCAGGCCGCGTATGAGAACACGAAATTCACCGCCGTGTCGGGGCAGGTCGTGCAATTGCTCGGGCGCCTGCAAAGCATACGGCTCGATCATGCCGACATGCTGCGGCGGCAGAACACCGACCTCGTGCTCGCGCTGAAAAACGCAGGCGTTTTGCCCGGCACCACCCAGGGCGCAGACGGCATCGAACATATTATCAACCCTTGGGGCAACCCGGTCACCGGCCGTTTGTTGCAGGGGCCCTATTACCGCTTCACCACCATAGTTCCCGCGCCGGCGTGCGAGCGCATGGCGGATTTTTTCGCCGCGCAGGAAGCGCTGGAGATTGTGCAGATGCAGATGATCAATGCCGATGGCGGGATGGAAGCGATGCGCGGGCGCAAGCCGGTTGTGTTGAACACAAGCGGGCTTAACCGCAGGGCAATACCGCCCGCATGCAGCATCGGGCGGCAGATTCTGATGGCTTTGTACTTCAAGGCCGGCTAGTGGCGGACGAGGGTGTTTTTTGCAATGGCTAAGTTGCTGAAATACGGCAATATTTGCCATTCTTTAACGATTGCAGAGGAAGTTCTGGTAGGCTTTTGAAAAGGCTGGCTTAATCGGCTTGAGGGGAAGCACGGCGCCCGATGTATCTTTTTGTCTTCGTTTTCCTTTTGCTCACCATTATCGGCGTGTTCACGCAGGTGTTCGCGGTGCAGACCGCGCGCTTCTCAGCCAACCAGGCTGTGGCGGGGCAGCAGATGCTGGCATGGCATTATGCGGCGACGCGGTTTGCGCGCGCGCACCCGACCTATGGCCTTACACAAACGGGTTGCCGTATAACCGGCGGCGCTACGCTGTATAGCGGCCTCACGCTCACGACCGCGTGTTCCACGACCCTTGCCGCTTCGGATTTGCCGACCGGCTATGTGGTTTCGTACCAGTGGGAATCGATCGTTTTTACAGACCCGGGCACCAGCCAGCGTATGGTTGTCACCTTCGTGCCGCCGGACGCCAATGATGCGCAAGCCCCGCGCGCTCCGGCCGGGCTGGCGATCAATCAGATCCTGACGCAGCTGCGTAAGGCGCAGCCCGGTTCGATCACATCCGGCAGCATTTCCGGGGCGTGTCCGGGCTCGATCATGGTTCCGGCCTCGCAGCCCGGCGGCAGCTTCGTGACGCAATACCCCGTACCCAAGAGTGCAGCCGCGCCCGTTACCTGCTATGTTCCGGTGGGATCGGTCGCGTCCTATACCGTCCTGTAACGCCAGACAGAAGGATATGCCATGCTGAGAATTCCCAGACGCCGCGCCGGACAAAAGGGTTTCACGCTGGTCGAACTTGCCATCGTCGTCGCCATCGCGGGCTTGTTGTTCGCGGGGCTGTGGCGGTTGATGTCATCGGGCACGCAACAGCTCGCGGAACAGGCGGCGGCCGACCAGATGCAGAAACTGGCCAATGCGGTGAAGGGTTATCTTTCTTCCTCGAACGGGCAGCAATGGCTCGCGACCGCAAGCTGGCAAAATAACCTTGCCACCGGCACTTTCAATCTTCCGCTTCCCGCCGCCGGCGCGCCCGCAGGCAGCACCAACTGTAAAACCACCGCGCCGATGAGCACGGCTTCGGCCCCCTCGGCCTCCTCGCTGTGGCGCGATTTCTGTGATTATTTGCCCTCCGGCTTTTCCGCAGCCAGCATCAACCCTTATGGACAGGCCTATGAAATCAAGGTGCGGCGCGTTTCCGGCACGCTCGGTTCGGCGCCGACCGCCTATGAATTCATGATCCTCACCAACGATGCGGGCGGTACCAACGTTATTCCCGATACGCAGGGCGGCCGTATCGCCGCGCTTATGGGCGGCGATGGCGGGTTCGTTTATACCAATAACAATGTCTGCGGTTCGCCGCCGGTACAATGGGCCTGCGGTGCGTTCGGCGGCTTTGCCATCAACATCAATAGCTATAGTTCGGCGTCAAGCTTCACGGCTTCCTCAAGCGGCGGGCGCATCGCTTCGCGCACTTTCGTAAGTGCGGACAGCAGCACATCTTCGCCCTGGCTGGCGCGTTCTCTGTTGCCGGGCGACAATGCCACGACGCCCGTCTTTAACACCATGAGCACCAGTCTCGTGCTCGGCGGCCAGCAGGTTTACATGGGCGCGAACACCACGGCGACAACCGGCGGCGGCAACTTCAACGTCGCAGGCGGCGATATCACGGGGCAGGGGCGTATCGTGCTTGGCGCGACCGCGGGCAAGACCGGCGTTGCGAACTTCAACAATACCGGCGGTACGGGCGCTGCGGTTGTGATTACCGGCACGGGTTCGGGCGACGCCGCGACGGTAAACAGCGGCGATCTTACGGTCTCGGCCGCCGTCAACGCCAATGCGTTCGTCTATACCTCGGATCGCAACCTGAAGCACGATATCGTACGGCTCGATGGCACGCTGGACAAGTTGCTGCAGATCGAAGGCGTGAGCTTCCGCTGGAACAGCGACGACAGCGAAAGCATGGGCCTGATCGCGCAGGATGTTGAGAAGGTTTATCCCGAGCTGGTCGTGATCAAGGCTGATGGCACCAAGGGGGTGGATTACGGCAAGCTTGTTGGGCCGATTATCGAATCGATCCGTGCGCTGCACGAAGAAAACGCGGCGCTGCGCCACGAGATCGAAAGGCTGAAACGCTAGGGAAGGGCGGCAACGCCGCCCCCGGTATCAGCGCGATACGAACAGGAAGCAGGTCAGGCCGCAGCTTTTGTTTGCCTGTTCGCTATAGCAGCAAACCGGCCAGCGGTAGTTGCCGACACTTTCAACCTTCGATGCCTTGTTGGGAATGACGCACTTTTCGTGCGGCCCTGCGCGCTTGAAATCGCTCATGGAACCGGAAATATTGTAATTCCACTGCACGCATTCATTTGCTTCGGTGACCGCCATCGTGCTGCTGAGGCCGAGGCAGCCGGTGCTTGCCTTGGTGGCGCAGCTAACCTTGCCGAGCAGGGCGGATGAGCCGTTAAAAGGCGCGGCATCGCGAACGTTTGCGGACGGGACAGTGTCTTCAGCCATGGAAGGGGCGGCTAGGCACAGGGCCAGAAGCAGGGCAGCTAGAAAACGCATGGAACCTCCCAATAGCTTAAATAGACACGATACAGCAGGAACGTGCCAAAATTTTGACTTTTATACCAGCGAATACAATTAGTTTGTTCCGTTATGCTAAATAAACCCTTAAAACAGGCCTTAACCCTTGTTTTCCGGATGCCTGCCGCCATGGCCAAAACCCATAGAATCATGATTACGGCCGCGCAAGCGGGCGCGCGGCTGGACCGCGCGCTGCCTGCCTTGATGACCGAGGCGGGGGCCGATATATCGCGCGCGCGGCTCCAGTCGCTTTTGCGCCAGGGTTTGGTGCGCGGGCCTGACGCGAAAGCGGGGGGCGATGCGCGGGTGAAAGAGGGCGACAGGTATGAAATAACCGTGCCAGCCGCCACCGCCGCCACACCGCGCGCACAAAAAATTGCGCTTTCGATCGTGCATGAAGACAGGGACCTGATCGTGATCAACAAACCGGCGGGCATGGTCGTGCACCCGGCCGCGGGCAACCATGAAGGGACGCTCGTCAATGCGCTGCTCGCGCATTGCGGCGCGAGCCTGAGCGGCATCGGCGGCGTGGCGCGTCCGGGGATTGTACACCGGCTCGATAAGGATACCAGCGGGCTGATGGTCGTGGCCAAGAACGATGCCGCGCATCGCGCGCTTTCGGCGCAGTTCGCGGACCGCACACTAAGTCGCACATACAGCGCGCTTGTATGGGGCGTGCCTGCGCCTGCGAAGGGCGATATCGATGCGCCTGTCGGGCGGCACCGCATCAACCGCAAGAAAATGGCTGTTGTGCGCGGCGCGGGCAGCCGCGCGGCACTAACGCATTATAAGGTGCTTGAAAGGTTCGCGGATACGGGAGCGCTGGTGGAATGCAGGCTGGCGACCGGACGCACGCATCAAATCCGCGTGCACATGGCGCATATCGGCCACCCGGTGGCGGGCGATCAGCTTTACGGGCGCAGCCGCCGTGGCAAGGCCGGGGCGGACGCTGCCAGGGCGGCATTGGCGGCGTTCCCGCGCCAGGCTTTGCATGCCGCTATGCTGCGATTCGTTCATCCGCGCAGCGGCCGGGTGCGGGAATATGCGGCCCCGCTGCCGCCGGATTTTGCCAAGCTTTTGCGGGATTTACGCAAAGCCGCGCCGCCTGCCGGGGGCCGAAAAAAAGCAGGCAAGAAATAAGGCCATATTTTTGCCGCATCGCCCGGGTTTTTTGGGGCGTGGTTTCCTGCTATCACTGGGATAGCAAACGCGGCATATATTTGCCGGGAACGGAATAATGAACACGCTGGTCGCCCAAACGCCCGCCCCCCGCATGCCGGCCATTTCGCCGGACGGCAACCTTGCGCGCTATCTGCAGGAAATCCGCAAATTTCCCATTCTGGAAAAACAGGAAGAATACACGCTCGCAAAATCATGGCGCGACAAGGCGGATACGCAGGCGGCGCACAAACTCGTTACGTCGCATCTTCGTCTTGTGGCAAAAATCGCCATGGGGTACCGCGGCTACGGGCTGCCGCTGGCGGAGCTGATCGCCGAAGGCAATCTGGGCATGATGCAGGCGGTCAAGCGCTTCGACCCCGAGCGCGGCTTCCGGCTTTCCACCTACGCGATGTGGTGGATCAGGGCCGCGATCCAGGAATATATTTTGCATTCCTGGTCGCTCGTGAAAATCGGCACCACCGCGGCGCAGAAGAAGCTGTTTTTCAACCTGCGCCGTTTGAAAAATGAAATGCGCGCGATCGATGGCGGGGATCTGACTCCGGATCAGGTTGAGAAGATATCGAAAGACCTTGCGGTTTCGGAAACCGAGGTTGTGAATATGAACCGCCGGCTTGCGGGCGGCGGCGACCGTTCGCTGAACGCGCCCTTGCGCGAAGACGGCGAGGGCGGAGAATGGCAGGATTGGCTGGCGGACGACAGCGCCGATCAGGAAACCGTGCTTTCCCAGCGGCAGGAGCTGACGCAGCGCCAGAAGCTGCTCGGCAACGCCATGCAAGCGCTCAATGCCCGCGAACGCGCGATTATCGAAGCGCGGCGACTGAGCGAGAGCCCCGCCACGCTCGAAGACCTTTCGCAGAAATTCGGCGTCAGCCGCGAACGGGTACGGCAGATCGAGGGACGCGCGTACGAAAAGCTTGAAAAGAGCATCAAAATGGAAGCCCGCAGGCAGGGCATGATCGACGGAAGCGAAGGCATCGTGATCGAAGGCAGCGCGCGCCGCGAATAGCAGTCAGTAACGATTTATCCGTTATTCTGTTCGCCGCCCACATCGGCGCCCCAAATTTTCTTTACCGTTTCCTGATTGGCCTTCAGGATCTTGATGCGGCTTTCGGCATGCACCGACATAAGGCTCGCGATCATCGCGGGTACGGTCGCATAGATCGCCCAGCCCACGCCCGCCGCGCCATACATGATCAGCCAGTTAAGCGGCTGCCCCAGAATGGTGAAGGCGCTGTCGAAGCTGTGGCCCATTTTCCACAATTCGATCACCAGCGGCGCGACCCCGGCCGCGTTCATGGCGCTGACGGTGATGCCGGCGGCCTTTTCCTTATCGCGGTCGCTGATCAGGCATACGAGCGCCGGCAGCATGCCGGGTATGATGATGCATGCCGATGGCGCGAGGATTGCGAGCATCACGCACACCAGCATGATCAGCCCGACCGGGCCGCTGCCTTTTTTCTTGGTCCCTGTGGCGCCCGCCGCCGCGGCCGCTGGTGCCTTGCCCTTAGCTTTTGCCATTTCGTTCCCCCTTCATGCGCACGCCTAGCTATTGAAGGCGCGAAAAATATTGATGATCAGCATGCCCACCGCAATCAGGCAGGCAACATAGGTTGCGGCAGGCCGGCCATATTTGTCGGCCGTTTCCTTGTGATTTTTAATCTGGCGCTCAAGGGTGCGAATTTCGCGCGCCGCGGCGGCATGCAGCAAAGACGCGGCTTCAAATTCCTGTTCGTCCTTCTGCACCATGCGCGGATCATCGACCAGTTTGGCGAGCATCGCGAAGCTTCCGCGCTCGGCCGCAAGCTTTAGCTGCTCGCGCAGGGTTTCCTGCAGCTGGCGGTTATGGAAGCGGTGCACAACCGGTTCGGCCAGCGGGTAGATCCATTGGCTCAGGCCCGGCAGCCGTTCGGGGCCGTAGCGGCTTTGCATGTCGGCGAACAGATTGATCAGGGCCAGCCCGCGCTGCTGCGGATTATCCGACATACCGAGCGGGGCGAAGGTGCGATCGGTTTTACGCGCACGCACGATGCACCATGCGGCGATGTGCCTGTCCATCGGTTCGCGCGGCCGCGCGGAGCTGCGGGATATGCTTTCGAGAGCGGGCAGAAGCTCCTTCGGCGCCAGCACATATTGCGAAAGAATCATGGGGCTGAGGCAGGGCAAGGCGGGGTTCAATTCATAGGCGGCACGCTCGACCCCGCTGCCGTATGAATTTTTCTCGATATGCGGTTTTACCTTTTCGATCGATTGCGAAAGCGGCACCAGTTCGGTCTTCGCTTCTTTCTGCAAATTGACCCAGAAGGTCGCGAGCTGATTGCCGATAATTTCCCCAAGCACCTGTACGTTGCCGTTCGTGCGCACGGCGTCGGCGAGCGCCGAGGCGATGCCGCCCGGCATGACATTGACGCCCCGGTACATGATGGGCGCAATCGGATCAAGCGCCATGGACACGTGTGTGACCAAAAGATCTTCGTAGCGCGGGGTCTTGCCCTTGGCCTTGACGGTTTCGAGCGCGAAAGCGAGATCGTCCGCGCGCGCTTCGTCGCCCAGGCTGCGGCGCAGCCAGCTATCGAGCGCATCGGTTTCCAGCACCTTGACGGCGGCGGCGATATTCTGGGTCATGGCGCGGGCGATGGTCTTGGCTTGCGAATATTCCTTGTCGGCGAAGGTGAAGCTGCGCGTGGATTTGCGGCCAAACTCGGCCGGCTTGGGGGTCAGCCGCCGCCCATTGACCCATTGTTCAAGGTCTTCGATATCCCAGCGTGCGCGCGGGTCGTCGGCCAGCAGACCGCGCAAAAGTTCGGTCAGCGAACTGGTCAGGCGGACATTGCCCATGAAGCTGTTGAACGAACCGCGCTCCAGCTTCATCCTCAGCATGGTCTGGTCATCGAGCTGGCGCATCGGATTTTGCCCCAGCGTCATCAACGCCGCGCATACGCCAAGCCCGTACATGTCGTCACAGGTCTGGGCCGGGCCGCGGTTGGGGGGCGGGCACACCGCCCGTTCGGGCGATTCAAACAGCAGCGGCTGCCCGATGCCGCTGGGCACCGAAAGACATTCGCCCAGTTGCGGCGGTGTGCTGCCGCCTTCCTGCCAATAAATGTTGGTCAGCCGCACCGCGCCGTGGGCCGTGCCTGCCGCTTCGATATCGCTCAGCGCGCTTGTCAGCGGCGCGACGAACTGGCGGCCGACTATATCTTCGTGCAAAGGCTGGCGCACGCTTTGCAGATCTGTGTAATAGCGCGGCGCAGCCGGGCGTTCGGTCACGAAAGCGTAATAGCGCTTGCCGTCGGGCCACTGCACGACCTGCCCGTCAATGTTCTTGATGAAGGAGCGGTTGTCGATGGCGCGCAGCATTTGCGCGATATCGCTGCGGGCGGGATAACCGCTGTTGCAGATGTAGCCCAAAAGATCAGCCCGGCTTGACCCTTTGAGCCGGGCGGCGAAAGCCGGGCCGCCCGTGCTATCGTGCAGCGGCTGGGGGTAGGAGGGCAATATTTCGCATTTAACGCCGAGAGCGACCTTGTCGCTGGCGTCTGTAATGGTTGGTACGTCGTCAATAGCGTCGCTAGGCGCCATAGCCGTTATCCTGCGCTATAGGCCACCGGGAATGGTGATTCGCTAAAAGTTACGTGATTTCCGGGCCTTGGGCTAGGGCCGAAGGGCCACATCAATCCGCAAAAGGGTCCTGCATAAGGATCGTGTCGTCACGCTCGGGGCTGGTGGAAAGCAGCGTAACCGGGGCTTCGATCAGTTCTTCGATACGGCGGACGTATTTAACCGCGCTTGCGGGCAAATCGGCCCATGAACGGGCGCCGCGGGTGGTTTCCCGCCATCCGGCATGGGTTTCATAGACCGGCTCGACCTCTTCCTGCGCATGGGCGGCGGCGGGCAGGTAATCGATCTGCTGGCCGCGCCAGCGGTAGCCGGTACAGATTTTCAGCTCGGGCATTTCATCGAGCACGTCAAGCTTGGTCAGGGCGATGCCGTCGATCCCGCCCAGCTTTACCGCCTGGCGCACCAACACGGCATCGAACCAGCCGCAGCGGCGCTTGCGGCCCGTGACCACGCCGAATTCCTTGCCGACGCGGCCCAGATGCTCGCCCACCTCACCCATATCCTCGGTCGGGAAGGGGCCGGTGCCCACCCGCGTCGTATAGGCCTTGCAGATGCCCAGAATACGGCCCAGACCGCGCAGCGCCATGCCCGACCCGCTGGCAGCCGCAGCCGCCACGGTGTTGCTGGAGGTTACGTAGGGGTACGTGCCGTGGTCGATATCGAGCATGGCGCCCTGCGCGCCTTCGAACAGAATGCGTTTGCCTTGTTTGCGGGCATCATCGAGCAACCGCCAGACCGGGGCGGCGTAGGGCACGATCTTGGGCGTGATTTCGGCCAGTTCGGATTCCAGTGTTGCGACATCGAACAGTTCGGCCCCGAAATGAGCCAGGGCGATGTTGTGGTGTTCGACCAGTTCGCGCAGCTTGCGGCGGACGGTTTCCGGGTCAGCCAGGTCGCAAAGGCGCAGCGCCCGGCGCGCCACCTTGTCTTCATAGGCGGGGCCGATGCCGCGGCCGGTGGTGCCGATCTTGCGGTCGCCCTTCGCGTTTTCGCGCGCCTTATCAACCGCGGCATGCAGCGGCAAAATCAGCGGCGCATTTTCCGCGACGCGCAACGTTTCGGGCGTGATACGCACGCCTTTGGCGGCGATCTTGGAAATTTCTTCAAGCAGTGCCCACGGGTTCACGACCACGCCATTGCCGATCAGCGAAAGCTTGCCTCCCCGCACCACGCCCGAAGGCAGCAGGCTGAGCTTGTATTCGGTGCCGTCGATGACCAGCGTGTGGCCGGCATTGTGGCCGCCCTGAAAACGCACGACGACATCGGCGCGGCTCGAAAGCCAATCGACGATCTTGCCCTTGCCCTCGTCGCCCCATTGGGCGCCAACCACCACGACATTGCTCATGAAACTTTTTCCTTTCCGGCACGGCCCGAACAAGGCGCGGCTGAACGCCGCGCTTGCATGGCCGCAAGCGGGTCAAACCCGGTTCAATTGGACGCTATGCGATGGAAAGCTATCAGAAAAAAACCGCGGGGGGGAGGGGGAAAAACGCTGCCCTTGGTAAAAAATATCAACAATAACAATATCTTGATTATTGGCCTGACTCTGGCTTTTCCGTGCCCTTTTCCTCGCCCGGCAGGCTTTCCGAAAGCCAGTCCCGCCAGGCCTCAAGATGCTGGCGCGCAAGCGGCCGCCGCGATGTGAAACTTGTGGCCTGCGCGCCCGCTTCTTTTTCGGTCTGGCGCACGAGCACGCCCTGCAGCGGCCCGACGCGCTTGCCCAGATCCCACAGCCTGTCGCTGGTGTCCTGCGCGACGCCGCGCCAGTAAAGGATCTGGTCGCGGCTTTTGCTTACGGTGTCCTTCAGGCGGCGAACCTGTTCCTGCCACTGGCGGATTTCATCTTCCTGTTGCACGGAAATATCCTGCAACGCTTCGAACTGGTGCTGCAGCGCGTTCAGGCGCTGTTCGAGCTGCGCTTGCGTAAGGCCGAGCGCGCGCAAATGTTGCGGGTTTGCTGCGCCCGCGCCCGCGCTGTTGGCGGCTTTATGGGTGAGATCGGAGAAATTGAGGCCTTCGCGGGCGAGGATTTTCTTGGCGAGGCGCAGGGCGGTGCCCGCTTCCCCCTCTTGCGAGGAATCGATCAAGGCCAGAACCTTGGCCAGCCGCTCGGCGTTGCGCGCATCCATAGATTCGGCGTATCACGGAAGAATCTGATTTGCCTAGGGTTGTCACGCGCAACGCGCGAAAAAACCGCGATCCGCGCCGCGACTGTGGCGCAAAAGACTCAATGGCTGTTGCGGCCGGGACTCAGGCCGGTGCGATCAGGCGAAGTTCAATACCTTGGCCTTGACGACGCCGGGAAGAGCGGAAATCTCCTTCAGCAGCGTATCATCGATCGCGCTATCGATCGCGATGAGCGACATCGCCTGCCCGGCCTTCTGGTTGCGACCAAGATTGAAGTTGGCGATGTTGATATTGGCCTTGCCGAGCGCGGTGCCAAGCCTGCCGATAAAACCGGGCTTGTCCTCGTTATTGATGAACAGCATGCGCGGCGTCAATTCGGCTTCGATCACGATTTTATCGACCCGGCAGATGCGCGGCTTGGCGCCCGCCAGCAGCGTGCCGACCACGCGATGCTCGCCCTTGTCGGTTTCGATGACGACGCGGATCAGTGTCTGGTAGCCTTCCGAAATCTCGCGCTTGGTTTCCGAAACCGTGATGTTGCGTTCGCGCGCGATCACGGGGGCGTTGATCATGTTGACGCTTTCCAGAAGCGGCTTGAGCAGGCCCATCAGTACGATGCCGGTCAGCGGCTTGGTGTTCAGCTCCGCCACCTGGCCTTCATATTCGACGGTGGCCGATTTGATGCCGTCCGCCACCGTTTGCCCGGCGAAGCTGCCGAGCTGTTCGGCCAGCTTCATGTAGGGCTGGAGCTTCGGCGCATCTTCGGCCGAAACCGAAGGCATGTTAAGCGCGTTGGTCACTGCGCCGGTGAGCAGGAAATCGGCCATTTGCTCGGCCACCTGCAACGCAACGTTTTCCTGTGCTTCGTTGGTGGCAGCGCCAAGATGCGGCGTGCAGACCACGTTTTCCATGCCAAAGAGAACATTGTTTTTGGCCGGTTCTTCCGCGAACACATCGAACGCCGCACCGCCCACCTGACCGCTTTCGAGCGCGGCCTTAAGATCAGCTTCGATAACCAGCCCGCCGCGCGCGCAATTGATGATACGAACGCCCTTCTTGCAATTTGCGAGCGCCTTGGCATCGAGGATGCCGCGTGTCTTGTCGGTCAACGGCGTATGCAGCGTGATGAAGTCGCTGCGCGCAAGCAGCGCATCAAGCTCGACCTTCTCGACCCCGATCTGCTTGGCGCGGTCGGCCGACAGGAACGGATCGAACGCGATCACCTTCATTTTGAGCCCGAGCGCGCGGTCGGCGACGATGGCGCCGATATTGCCGCAGCCGATCACGCCCAGCACCTTGCCCGAAAGCTCGACGCCCATAAAACGCTTCTTTTCCCATTTGCCGGCCTGGGTCGAAATGTCGGCGGCGGGAATCTGGCGGGCGAGCGCGAACATCATGGCGATCGCATGCTCCGCCGTGGTGATGGAATTGCCGAACGGCGTATTCATGACGCAAACGCCACGCGCGGTGGCGGCGGGGACATCGACGTTATCAACCCCGATACCGGCGCGGCCAACAACCTTGAGCCGCGGCGCGGCCGCCAGCAATTCCTTCGTGACCTTGGTGCTCGAGCGAATGGCGAGGCCGTCATAATCGGCGATGATCTTGATCAGCTCGTCGGCCTTGATGCCTTCGCGTTCATCGACCTCGACTCCGCGTTCCTTGAAGATTTTTACGGCGGCGGGTGAAAGGGCGTCGGGGATAAGGACTTTGGGCATGGTCTGTTCTTTCAAAAAAGAGGGATGATGGAAAAGAGGCGCGAACGGCGCGGGTTTCAGGCCGCGGCCTTCAACGTCGCCAGCGTTTGGGCATAGGCCCAACCGATCCAGGGCAGCAGCGCCGCCACATCATCGGGATCGACCGTGCCGCCGCACCAAAGACGCAGCCCCGGCGGCGCGTCGCGATGGCCGTTGATATCGTGGGCCACGCCTTCCTTATCGAGCAACGCGCCGAGCTTTTTCACGAAATCCCACTGCGCTTCGACCGGCTGGCCGGTGATGGCGGGGTCCGCGAATTTGAGCGTGACCGAGGTTGTCGAACGCGCGCGCGGATCGCCGCACATATATTCGATCCATGGCGTGGCCGCGACCCAGGCCTCGATCGCCTTGCAGCTGGCGGCCGTGCGCTTCATCAGCGCGGGGCGGCCGCCGATGCCGTGGGCCCATTTCAACGCGTCGATCACATCCTCGATGCACAGCATCGAGATCGTGTTGATGGTTTCGCCCTTGAAGATACCCAGATTGACCTTGCCGTCCTTGGTCATGCGGAACAGCTTGGGCAATGGCCATGCGGGCTTGTAGCTTTCAAGCCGTTCGACCGCGCGCGGCGAAAGGATAAGGATGCCGTGCGCGGCTTCGCCGCCCAGCACCTTTTGCCACGAATAGGTGACGACATCGAGCTTGGACCAATCCATATCCATCGCCAGAACGGCGGAGGTGGCATCGCAGATCGTCAGGCCCTTGCGATCAGCCGGGATCCATTCGGCATCCGGCACGCAAACGCCGGCCGTGGTGCCGTTCCATGTGAACACCACGTCATGGTCGCAATCGACCTTCGCAAGATCGGGCAGCGTGCCATGTTCGGTCTTGAAGGTGCGGACGTTTTCAAGTTTGAGCTGCTTGGTGATATCGGTCAGCCATGTGGCGCCGAAAACATCCCACGCCAGCACATCGACCGGACGCGGGCCCAGCATCGACCACAGCGCCATTTCCACGGCGCCGGTGTTGGAAGCGGGCACAATGCCGATCAGGTAATCATCGGGCAGTCCGAGCAGCTTGCGCGAAAGGTCAATCGCCTCGGCGATGCGTTCCTTGCACGGCTTGGCGCGGTGCGAACGGCCGAGCAGCGCGCCTTTCAGCGCATCGATGGTCCAGCCGGGCCGCTTGGCGGCGGGGCCGGATGAAAAGCAGGGATTTTTGGGGCGAAGGGTGGGTTTCGCAGTGTTTGAAGGCGTCTGCGCCGCCTGTTGCTGTAAAGGCATTGAAAATACTCGCGTACTGTTACGGCTCGTTGGGGAGCCGCGGCCCACCGACTTTCTACGCCCAAATACGGCGCTAATCAACGGCGGAAAAACCTAGTCGTTATAGGGCTTTGCGAGCGGGCTGAAATATTCGCGCACACCGTATTTATCGAGGATGCGATCGAAGGTGCCGTCGGCCACGATTTCGCGGATCGCGTGGTCGATCATGGCGTTGAAGCGCGGATCGGCCGGCAGCAGGAAGGCGTTCGCGAAATACAACACGGCTTTGGACAGCGGCTTGATACTGCCCGGATTGTTTTTGATGAACATGGAGCCGTTGTAAAGATCCCAGACCATGAAATCGGCCTTGCCTGCCGCGACCGCGACCGCATTTTCCGATGTCGCGGTCAGTTCGGGGAAGGAAACGACCTTGGCTTGCGGGAAGTGCGAACGCACGATCACCTGCGGCGTGGTGCCATCGACATAGCTAACCGTGTAGGCCGGGTCGTTGAGCATGCCAAGATTTTCGCTGAAGCGGTTATCGTCTGCACGCACGAAAACGCTGATCTTGCTGTAGTTGACCGGCGCGCTGAAATCGACCCGCCGCGCGCGGCCCGAATTGGGCCACATCAGCGTGCAAACGGCGTCATACTTGCCGCTCGCGACATCCTCGACCGCCGTGCCCCAGCCGACTTCCTGCGCCCATTCGATCTGCAGCGACAGGCGCCGCCCGATTTCCTCCATCAGGTCGTAGCCCGTGCCGCTTTGGCCCGATCCGTCGGGCGCGACGATATTGGAAGGTTCCCAATGCGCATAGCCGCAGCGGATTTTCCCCGCCGCCATCACCCTGTCATAGACCGGTGTGGCGGATTGCGCTGCGGCGGCGCTTTCGCCCGGCTGCTGCGTGAAAGACGCGGCGGCCCAGCCCGCGACGGCAGCGACCAGGGCGGCAAGAACGATTGTTCCGGGCGCTTTCATGGGGTCAGGCAGCCTTTTCGATCACGGCTGAAAGTTCATCGACCAGCGCGCGCACAAGCTTTTCATCGTCGCCTTCCGCCATCACGCGCACGACAGGTTCGGTGCCCGAACGGCGGATCAGGATGCGTCCGTTGCCGTTCAGCTTCACCTCCGCCGCTTCGATCGCGCGCTTCACGGCGGGCATTTCCAGCACTTCGGGCGGCGCGGCGACGTTATGCAATATTTGCGGCAACGGCTTGAAAAGATTAAGCGTTTCGCTGGCCTTGCGCCCGCCCTGCCGGATCACGGCCAGAACCTGCAGCGCCGCGATCAGCGCGTCGCCGGTGGTGCAATAATCGCTTAGAATCATGTGGCCCGATTGTTCGCCGCCAAGATTGCAGCCGCTGGCGCGCATGTGTTCGGTTACGTACCTGTCGCCCACGGCGGTGCGATGCAGCGCGATTTGCTGTTGTTTCAGGAACCGTTCGAGCCCGAGGTTGGACATCACGGTCGCCACGACGGCGTTGCCCTTGAGCCGTCCGACCTTCGCCCATGATTGTGCGATCAGCGCCATAAGCTGATCGCCGTCCACGCGCTTGCCGCGTTCGTCCGCCACGATCAAGCGGTCGGCATCGCCGTCAAGCGCGATGCCGATATCGGCTTCGTGCGCGATCACGGCTTCCTGCATCATTTCCGGCGCGGTGGCACCGCAATTGCTGTTGATGTTGCGGCCGTTGGGCCAGATCGCAATCGGCACCACTTCGGCCCCCAGCTCCCACAGCACGGCGGGCGCGACCTTATAGGCGGCGCCGTTGGCGCAATCGACCACGATCTTCATGCCGTCAAGCCGCAGCCCGGGCGGGAAGGTGCCCTTGACCCATTCCACATAGCGGCCGATCGCGTCATCGAGCCTGCTAGCGCGGCCCAGCTGGTCTGATGGCACCGGGGCGGCCGGGCTTTCGATCAGGGCCTCGATCCGGCTTTCGAGTTCGTCGGAAAGTTTATAGCCGTCGGGCCCGAACAGCTTGATGCCGTTATCTTCAAACGGATTGTGGGAGGCGGATATCATAACGCCGAGATCGGCGCGCAGGCTGCCCGTGAGCATGGCGACGGCGGGCGTTGGCAGCGGACCGAGCAAAATGACATCCATCCCCATGCTGATGAACCCGGCCGTAAGCGCGGGTTCGAGCAGATAGCCGGAAAGCCTCGTATCCTTGCCGATCACGACGCGATGGCGGTGTTCGCCGCGCTGGAACACGGCGCCCGCCGCCTGCGCCACGCGCAGCGCGATTTCAGCCGTCATCGGCGGTTCGTTCGCCTTGCCGCGGATGCCGTCTGTGCCGAAATATTTGCGGGTCATGCCTGTTCCGTTCCTGGCCGGGTTGCGGGCCTATTTTACGGGGCAAAACCCGCATAAAGCAATGCGGGGATTGTTACGTTTTGTTACCCCCGGGGAAAGCCCCGCGCTGCCCGCTATTTGCCAGCCGGGCGGTAGAGCTTGTAATCGCTGCCTTCGGGCAGCGGCACGGGCTTCAGCCATGCGGGCGGGTCGCCCGCAGCCAGCCGGGCGGCCAAAGTCGGCTCCGTTTCCGGCACGCCTTCCTGCGTATCGTAGGCGATGCTGTAGTAACGGCAGATCAGCACGAGGTCGGCCTTGTTATTGAGCAATATGTTGTGCGCCGCCTTATCGTCGATGCTTGAAAAGAAATTGTCGGGCACCAGATTGCCGGCGGTGTTATAGGGCGCGGCGAACACGCTGTGTTTCGTGCGATACAGAAGTTCCGCTCCGTCATTGATATCGTTCATGATCAGCATCGGTTTTCCATAGGTTTCTTCAAGATAGCGTGCGACCGGCGGCAGATTGCAATCGAGCTTCTTGTGGGTCATGGGGAACAACAACACATCAAGCCACGGCCGTTCGCCGCGCGCGGTGGTAGCGCCGAAGGCGATCACGACGCCAAGCAGCAGCAGCTTGCCCGTGAAGTAAACGCGCCGCTGCACCGCCGCCTCGCCGTGCGCCAGCGCTTCGCGCAATTGCAGAAGCAGCGCGGTGGCGGGCACCAGCGCGAACAGGCAAGCGAAGCTGGTGACCCGCATTTGCCAGAAAATTTGCAGCAGGACGGCCGCGCTGGTGAAAAGCGCGAAGAACAGCCAGATAATCCTGGTGGCGTCGCGCGCCAGAATGTGCCGCCGCCAGCTGATGGCCGCGCCGACCAGCGGGAAAAGGATGAAGGTGCAAAAGCGCGCCAGCAGGGCCATGACACCCTGCGGATCGTAGGTCGTATGGCTAAGCTGATAGGTGAAGGGCTGCGCTTCGATTACATTTTGCATGATGTGCGCGGCTACCGCGGGCTTGTAGTCGGCATAAATGCCGTGCCAGGCTTGTGGCAGCGCCAGCGCGACGCCGCAGGCGATCACAATGCCGATTGCCGCGGCACGCAGGAAACGTTTGCGTATATCGAGCGTGCGGCATGCCACAAATTCGATCCCCGCAAGCCACAGGAACACCGCAAACGCCGCCAGCACATAGGCGGCGGAATACCAGCTGATGCTCAGCTCCATCAGCATTTCCGGCGGGCGTGCCATCGGCAGCAGCGCAAGGTTGGCAAGGAACAGCGAAGCGCCGAATATGGTGCCGGACCGTTCCATCGCGAACGGGTCGCTGAGCCGCGCGATGCCGAGGCAGAGCGTGAAAAGCATCAGCCATGGCAGAATTTCGGCCCCGATCCAGAAACCGCAAGCAAAGGTTATGCCCGCTGCCACCGCCCATTTGATCGCGTACGGGCGTTGCACCAGCCGGATCAGCGCCGCAAGCCCGAACCCGGCGATCAGCAGTTGCCACGCATGGTGATCGACCCGCCCGGGCGTGAACTGGAACAGCAATGTGTGGGTGAAGGGCACAAAAAGCGTGACCAGTTTCGCATAATCCTTGCCCGTAACGGGCGCGGCCATGACCGGCAGAAGCTTGAGCAGCAGCAGAAAAAGAATCACCGGCACGATCAGCGCGGCATACAGTGCCGCCAGCTTCAGCGGCAAGCCGGAGGCCGCGAACAGCGCCGTAAACCCCGCCAGCGGCAGATCAACCAGCCGCGACCATGGCACGACAAAATTTTCCCCGGGGTTCAGTCGCGGCTGGACGGTATCGTACCAGCCGGCCAGAGGGCCGCCTTCATGTGTCAGCCAGTTCATGACCTGCACCAGCCGGGTGTAATCGTCCGGGTCCTGCAGGCGGCCGGTATGCAGCGGACTCAGCGAATGGAACAGAAAGCTGGTGACAACAAAAACGAACACAAGCTGCGGCAGCCACGGGTAGGGCGGTTTGAAGAAGCGGTCAAAAAAGCGGGCCGGTGCGATCATGGCTTGATTCTATACAAAACATAGTTGGTCTTGAAGGGCAGAACGATACGCTCAAGCCATGGCGGGGCATCCAGCGTCAGCATCCGGCCCAGCAGTTGCCGCCGCGCCTGCAGCGATGCCGGTACGTCTTTGTGCAGGGTGCGCAGCCGGCCCGCCTCAAGTTCGGCCTGCGCCGCATCGCCCGGCAGCCAGTGGCTATGCACCGCATTGACGCATAAAAGCGCAAGCGTGGCGCCGCGTTCCCGTGCCATGGCATGGGCCTTTTCGCTGTCGGTGCTGCGCAGGAATTCGTCCACGAAGCTGTTGCCTGTCACGTTATAGGGCGCGGCATAGATACCGTGCTGCGTGCGGAACAGGAATTCCGGCCCCGCGCCCATGGTGGTGATGATATTCTGCTGTTTCGCACCAAGGCCCTTCGGGTCATTCAGCACCTTGACCAAATCACCCGGCGCGCAGGGGTGCGGCGGCATTTGCGCCAGATAAAAAAGGGTGTTGGGCATCAGCGGGCGCCCGTCGGCGATGGCGGGGATGATCAAAATCGGCAGCGGCCCCAGCCACAAAAGCAAAAGCAGCTGTTTGTAATGCAGCGTGCGGCCGGAAAAACGCTTCGCATAATTGTGCCAGCACGCCACCCCTGCCCACGCCATGACCGGCAGCGCGAAAAGATGCGCGAAGCTATCGACCCGTGCCTGCCAGAACATGGTCATGCCCGTGCTGATGGCGAGGAACCATGTGAAAGTTTGCCACAGCAATTGTTGCCGCCCGCGCGTGCGTGTACAGCGTCGCGCGGCGATAGAAAGCGCCAGCAGCGGCCAAAGGAAATTCCAGGTGATAAAAGGCGTATAGGCGGCAATACCGAGGATATTGAAGCGCAGGCCCCCCAGCCGCTCCAGCAGCGGCTTTGCTTCGACAACCTTATCGAGGATCAGGCGCGTATTATCCGCGCTCATTTCCGCATAGACGCCGCCCGCCGCCAGCGGCACGAGCTGGAAGAAGGCCACACCGGCCAGCGCCGCGATAAAAGCCATGATGACGAAACGCACGGCGATATCGCGCGTGCCGCGCGCAGCCAGCCGGAACAGCGCAAGCGCAAGCGCCGCAAGCGCCGCGAACGCCGCCTGTGCCAGCGACAGGCGGAAGAATTGCAGAACAAGCCATTCGCCCGGCGCGCGCACAAACGGCAACAGGACAAGCAAACACAGCGTCAGCGCGCCCGCGAACATAGCCGCAAGGCGCGGCCAATTGCGCACATCGTTCGGCCTGCAAACCGCCAGCATGGCGAGCCAGCCGAGCGAGGCCAGCATCCAAAGCATGCTTTCGGCGCCGACCGCGACGCCAAGCGCGTGGAAGGCCGCCGCGCCGCACAGCCAGCGAACGCTGCCGCGCAGGATGCCGTGGGACAAACAGGTGAAGGCGATGCCGGCAAGGATGATTTGCCAGCCGTGATGATCGACCCGCATCGGCATCACTTCGCGCACCGCCGGCATGAAGAACAGCGCCATCGGCGGCACCAGCCACAGCCAGCTGCGCCGCACGAGCAGCCGCGCCATTTCCGACCATGTTCCGATCAGCACGATCAGAAGAAGAAGCGGGACGAAAAAACCGGTCAGCAGCGCCGCGCCGAGGCGGCCAAAAAGCGGCGAAAGCAGCGCAACGCCCGCCGCGAGCGGCAGATCGGGCAAGCGCGACCAATCAAGCACGAAGGGCTGCGCCGCGCCGGGATCGAGCCGGGGCTGGGTAAAATCATACCAGCCCGCCAGCACCCCGCCGGGGTGATCGAGCCAGTTGAACACCTGCACGAAGCGGGCGTAATCGTCCGGGTCGATAAAATGCCCGTTCAGAAACGGGCTGGCGGGGTTGATGAAATAGCTTGCGCCCACATAAAGCAGGACGATCAGCAGGGTTTTTTGCCAAAGCCTGTCGGCGGGCAGGGGGCGCGCATGATGCATGGGCGGGAGGATAAGTGAAGAAGCGCCCGGCGGCAAACCCGGGCTGCCGGCGTTATTGCAGCTGGTTGCGCCTGCGCCACCAGCGGCGGCCTTGCAGGATGGCGACGTCAACGCGCTGGAACAGGCGCATTTTCTGCAAGCTGAAAAGCCAGAGCGGCGTCGCCATCAGGCTGAGCGATATGACGGCGACGACGTATTTGTAACTGTCGAGGTCGATGGTCTTGACCTCAAGCCCCATGGCGGCGAGCACGAAGGAAAATTCGCCTATCTGCGCCAGCACCGCGCCTATCCTGCCCGCTTCCTGCCGCTCCATGCCCTGCATATGCAGGATCAGATAGTTCGCCACCGTCTTCATGCACATCGCAAAGAACACCAGTGCCAGCACGCTGATAATATGTTCTTTTAGGAACGAAAGATCGATCAAAAGCCCGATCGAGAGGAAGAACACCATGATCATGACTTCGAAGATCGGCTTGGTCTGTTCTTCGAGGCGCTTGCTGTGCCGCGTTTGCCCGAGCGCCAGCCCGGCAAGGAAAGCGCCGTAGGCGGCCGAAAGACCGAGCAGGCCCGAAAGCGCGGCGGCGGAAAAACAGAAGGCCATGGCCATCAACGCGCCTTGACGTTGCACCGCATCTTCGCGGATATGACGGACCTTGCTCCACAGCCAATCGAGCAGGCGCGGACGTTTGAGAAGGACGAACATAATCACGACGATCAGCGCGACCGCGATAAACAGCCGGGCGATGCCGATATAATTGAAACCTTCATGCGTATTCATGGCGCCGATGATCAGCAGCATCGGGATCACGGCTATATCCTGCGCCACCAGAATGCCGGTGCAGGTTTCACCCTGCCGCGTGGCCTTGAGCCCCATATCCTCGACGATCTTGAGCGCGACCGCCGTGCTGCTGAGCGAAAGAGCGAAACCGAGCAGGACGGAGCGGCTGAGCGGCCAATCGAGGAAGAAGCCGAACAGGAACATGGCCGCGAGGCCGATCGCGATTTGCAGCGCGCAGGTGATCAGCGATATACGCGCGATCGACATGAAGCGTTCGAGGTGAATTTCCATGCCGGCGAGGAAAAGCAGCAGCAGGATGCCGACCTCGGCCATCAGGGATATGCTTTCCTGCCCATGCACGAGCCCGAGCACATGCGGCCCGAACAGCACGCCGACGAGGATGTAGCCGACCAGCATGGGCTGGCGCAGCCGCTGGAATACGACGCCGCCGATGAACGCAGCCGCCAGAATGATGGCAAAATGCGTCAGGGAGGTGGTGTGTTCCACGGGTCGGGCCTTCCTATCGGGGGTTACGGGCGGCTCTTTTATTATTATATTGTGGCGGCGCCGTGGTGAAAGGGCTTTTTGGCCTTGAAACCGCTATTTCCGCAGGTGCAGGCAATTTTTTAGCCGGGCCGCGCCGATATAGAGGTATGTCGAAGCCAGCGAAACCACGAATGCCGTTGCAAGCAAGGCCGGTACGCCTACCCCAAAGCTAAGCAGCATCTTCGCGGCGAAAGAATAGCCGAGCATCTTGGATATGCCCGAGCCAACCAGCGCGGCAGCTGCAACGGCCATAAGAGAGCGTATGTCAAATCTCATGAACCCGGCCCCGGAGGCAGATAGCGGTCAAGGCCGGAAAACTGCGCCCTCACATAATCCGCGTCTCTTGGGCTGAAGTAGAAGTTCTTGACGAGATAGGCCGAAACGACGGCCGAAGCTGCCGTCACGCCAATCAGGAACACAGGGTCGAGCTGCAGCACAAGGTGGATGAGGTTGCCAATCACCGGCCATGCCGTCGGCAGGGTTGATTCGGGCACGAAAGCCAGCGTGACGGATGCGCCGCCGAGACCCACCGTCGTGCCGATTGCCGCGGCGCGGCGAAATTGCACGAGTGCCGCGTTGTCGATGCCAATCGAAGCAAGCTGTCGTTCCGTTTCGGGCAGGAGAGTGATTTCTTGCTCTGCCATAGTGCTTCCATAAAAAATACAGTGCCGAATATGGCGATATTAATATGCCTAAACCGATGGCCTTGCAACGCGCATGCATCGCGAACCCGCGTTAACCATACAGGGTGTTGTAACGGAAACTTTTTCCAGTAGTGTTACGCGCCTTGCGGCTGGCTTCCGGGCGGGAAGCTGCCGGCTTCCTTTTCGTCTTTTGCCACGGGAACGGAGGTGCGCTTGCCCGGCGTTGCAGGTTCCGGCGCGGGCGGGGTGTCGTCATCCTGCCGGATCGATTTACCGGCCAGCAAGGCCTTAACCTCGTCGCCCGAAAGCGTTTCGTATTCCAGCAGCGCCTTGGCGAGCGTATGCAGCCCGTCCGTATGCGTCGTCAGGACCGTGCGGGCGGTACGTTCGCCTTCCTCGATCAAACGGCGCACTTCGTCGTCGATGATCTTGGATGTGGCTTCGGAAACATTCTGTGTCTGCGTTACCGAATGGCCGAGGAACACTTCCTGTTCGTTCGGGTTGTAGCGCACGCGGCCAAGCTTTTCCGACATGCCGTATTCCGTGACCATGCGGCGGGCGATGCCGGTGGCTTGCTGGATATCGTTGCCCGCGCCGGTGGTGACGTTTTCGGGGCCGAAGATGATTTCCTCGGCGATGCGACCGCCGAACATGACGGCGAGGCGGGATTCGAGCTCGAGCTTGCTCATGCTCAGCTTGTCGCGCTCCGGCAGATGCATGGTGACACCAAGCGCCCGCCCGCGCGGGATGATGGTGACCTTGTGCAGCGGGTCATGTTGCGGCACATGCAGGATCACGAGCGCGTGCCCGGCTTCGTGGTACGCCGTCAGTTCCTTTTCCTTCTCGGTCATGACCATCGAACGCCGCTCGGCGCCCATCATGACCTTGTCCTTCGCCGCCTCGAACTCGATCATGCCAACCTGCGTTTTGTTGGCGCGGGCGGCCATCAGCGCCGCTTCGTTCACAAGGTTTTGCAGATCGGCGCCGGAAAAGCCGGGCGTGCCGCGCGCGATCACGCGCGGTTCGACATCGGCGGCAAGCGGGATCTTGCGCATATGGACCTTAAGGATTTTTTCGCGCCCGGTGATATCCGGGTTGGGCACCACCACCTGGCGGTCAAAGCGGCCCGGGCGGAGCAGGGCGGGATCGAGCACGTCGGGCCGGTTGGTGGCCGCGATTAAAATCACGCCTTCGTTGGCCTCGAACCCGTCCATTTCGACCAGCAGCTGGTTGAGCGTCTGTTCGCGCTCATCGTTGCCGCCGCCAAGCCCTGCGCCGCGATGGCGGCCGACGGCGTCGATTTCGTCGATGAAGATGATGCAGGGCGCGTTTTTCTTGCCCTGTTCGAACATGTCGCGCACGCGGCTGGCGCCGACGCCGACAAACATTTCAACGAAGTCCGAACCGGAAATGGTGAAAAACGGCACATTCGCTTCGCCCGCCACCGCGCGCGCGATCAGCGTTTTGCCGGTGCCCGGCGGGCCGACCAGCAGCACGCCCTTGGGTATCTTGCCGCCCAGACGCTGGAATTTTTGCGGGTCCTTCAGGAATTCCACGACTTCCTGCAGCTCCTGCTTGGCTTCGTCCACGCCCGCGACATCTTCGAACGTGACCTTGCCGGTTTTTTCGGTCAGCAAGCGGGCGCGGCTTTTGCCAAAACCCATGGCGCGACCGCTGCCTGATTGCATCTGGCGCATGAAGAAAATCCAGACGCCGATCAGAAGCAGCATCGGGAACCAGGAAAGCAGAACGCCCCAGAATGTCGGAATATCCTTTTCATCCGCCACAGCATTGACCTTGACGTTCTTGGCGATCAGCCGGTCAACGATATTGGCGTCAGGCGGCAGATAGGTGGATGCCGGCGTGGCGGCATCGCGGATATGGAAGGTGACCACATTGCCTTTGATGGTCGCGTCGGTAACCATGCCTTCTTCGACCCGCGTGAGAAAATCGGAAAAGGGAACGCTGCTGGCGGCGGGCGTGGAGGACGAGCTTTGGAAAACGTCGAACAGCGCGAATATCAGCAAGCCGATGACAACCCAAAGCGCCAGGTTTTTGCCA
This sequence comes from Alphaproteobacteria bacterium, assembly GCA_016124955.1. NCBI lineage: Bacteria > Pseudomonadati > Pseudomonadota > Alphaproteobacteria > Alphaproteobacteria bacterium. Next base: position 271,986 of record WGMR01000007.1, read on the forward strand.
AACTGGTTCAAATTTCAGTCCTTTCCGGGAAGGCTTGTGCCACTAGCATGGCCCTACTTCTCTTAAGATAGTGCAAATTTGCATAACTACAATGATAAACCGGTAAAAACGGCATGAGCGGGGCGCATAAATTTTGCTGAAAAAACAACAAGTTCAATTGCTTGGCGGGTCAGCGGACAAAGGAGGCCGAAACGGAAATATTTTTTGCTTCCTTTCCCGGCAGAGGAACCGCCCATAAATCGCCGTCGCGCCACAGCGCGGGCAGCGCCGCGCGCGCCTTGCCGCGTGCAACGGCCTTGCGCAAACCGGGCGCGATTTCATCAAGCTGTGCATGCGGCTGCGTGCCGAGCGGCCCGACGATAAGCCCTTCGGGCGCTTCGCTGTCATGCAGCGTCACGGTAAAGCGGCCATCCCATACGATGGTTTCGCCGCCGCTGATGCCCTGCCTGTCGTTGATCGCGGCGGGTTCGCGCAAAATCGTCAGCATGCCGTTGCATGCGTGCAGTTCGCAGCCATGCAGCGTGCGCGCCGCTTCGTCTTCGGCAAGCAGCCCGCGCCAAGCCGCCAGCAACGGTTCGTGCTTGGGGCCATACCCGTCCTTGCCCGCAACAAGCTGCAGCATGGCAGACAGCGCCCGAAGCTGGATTTCAAGCGGTGCCGTGCGCATCGCGGCGATATCGAGCGTGGCGCAACCTGCGGCATCGACCGCAGCGCAGCGCGCAAGCAATTCCTGCGTGTAATGGGAAAGCGCATCGCTCGCGCTTGCGGCGCGTGCGGCAAGGCCGCGCAGCCTGTCTATATCCAGCCCTTCGGCGGCCAGTGCCTGCATCGCGCCGCGCAGCCGTCCGCGCGCGAAACGCCCGCTGTTGTTGCCGGGGTCGGTCACATAGTCCTGCCCATGGGCTTCGCAAGTCGCGATCAGCCGTTCTTTCGGCACATCGAGCAAGGGGCGCAGAAGATTGATGCCGCCAAGCTTCGTTGCCGCGCGCATGCCAGCAAGCCCGTCGATGCCCGTGCCCTTTGCAAGGCGCATCAGAAGCGTTTCGGCCTGATCGCCCGCATGGTGCGCGAGCAGAAGGTCGGTAATGCCATGACGGTGGCAGGCTTCGAGCAGCAGGCGGTAGCGCGCCACGCGCGCGTTTTCCTGTATCGCGCGCGTCACGCCGCCATGTTCCCAGACAAGGATTTCATTTTCCACCCCGGCCGCGCCAAGCCATGCGCCGACGCGCGCCGCTTCCCCGGCGCTTTCGGGGCGCAGACGATGATCGACAATAAGCGCGGTCACGCGCCTGCCGTAGGCCCGTGCCCAATCGCGTAGCAGCAGCGCAAGCGCCATGCTGTCCGGCCCACCGGAAACCGCGACAGCGATGCGCTTGCCGGGTTGTACGGGCAGCATAAGCGCGAGTTCGGCCGCATCGAGCGGCCGGGCGGTTCGGGGGGCTTCCTGTTTAAGCGTTTTGAACATGGAACGATTATGACATGGGCGCGTATGTGCAGCAAGGCAGGGTGCGGCGCGCGCAAACCCAAGCAGGCCCGGTTACATGTTTTGCGCAAGCTCGTGCGCGGGTTTGGTGACCGGATTGTGGATCAACGCATGATAGTACAGGTTGATGAATGCCACGCGCGATGGAGAAACCCACAAAATCGGCGCAGCCCAATACAGCAGGAATGAAAATGCAAAAAGCGTGATCGCGATTGGTTTGGCCAATGGCGCGAATGCGATCGCGGGCCGCGGCTCTGTTCGCAGATGCGTGAAAGCGATCACGAACAGGAAGTTTGCAAACCCCGCCACCGACATCATGCGCGATGTATCGAAAGACAGAAGCAGGCTTGCATACGGAAATCCCAGCATTGCGACGACCATGACAAGTTTTTGCCCCGTCAGATTCGAAGCGAAGCACCAGTATAAAAGCAAAGGCAGGATGGCAAACGCGGGGTAAAACACGCCGGCAAGCGCGCGCAAGGGATATTCCCGCCACCATAATAAATTCATTTTCAGGTTCGTGAGAGAGGATTGATTGAGATAAGAGGTGGCCGCATCGTAATGGTCGGGTGAAATCATGGTGTTTATATAAGCCGTGTTGTCGGCGCCCGGCCGCTTTGTATCCAGATATGTTTTCATTTCTCCAAAGATTTCTTCGTTGATCAGGACGGACGGCCGGCCGGTCTGTTTCATTTCGTCTATCATTGCCGGCGATATGGGGTTCTGCGAGGCGGCAAGGATCACACCTGCAAAAATCACCAAGGTTGCTGCCAGCGTCATTCGCGCGGATTTTCCGCCGTTATAGGCTGAGAGTGCGGCCACCGGCAGCAGGATCAGGCCTATGACTTCATGCACAAGCATGCCTATCGCAAATAACGCGACAAAAGCCGCCGCCTGCTTGCGAAGCAGGCAGATGAAGGCAAGGGTTGTGATGCAGAGGACAATAACGTCAACGAACCCGGTCTGGTGCGCCTGATAGGGCAGCAGCGGCGTAACAAGGATGTAGCCTGCGGCCAGAAGGAAGGATGTGCGATCCAGAATCCTTTGCGCCCATGCAAGCATTCCGGCCGCCAGCACGATAAACAGCCCGTCAAAGACAGCGCAGGCATTTCTGACAACGCCGCCCATCGAAACGGAACTATCAGTCAATGCCGCGGCAATGGTTCCGATAAGGCCGCGCCTGAGAAAACCATGTTCGTAGGTCATGAACCATGGATGGCTCGCCAGCGGGGTAATGAATTCGCTAAACGGTGCGCGCAGAAAAGAAAGCAGGGCGACGGCAAAACACAGAAAGAAAAATAAAGCCTGCTTGCCTGTGATGCCGGGGTGCGCTGTATTTTGCATAAATTAGGTGCAGCAAAAGCGCTGCGGCGCTAGCCGTTCTTTTTCTTTGCGACAGAAGCCTGCCCGCACTTCAGGCGCTGGCGTTCCTGTTCGGCGCGGTTCTTGACGCTGCCCGAAGCGTTCGGGAATTTGGTGCCAAGCTCGTTCAGCGTGGTGCAGGCGTCCTTGGTGTTCTTGAGCGCGGAAAGCGACATTGCCAGCTTCAACAGGCTGTCCGGCGCCTTCACGCCGGTGGGCGCAGCCTGATAGCTTTCGGCGAAGGCGACGGCGGCGTCCTGAAATTTGCTGCGGACGTAAAAGGTTTCGGCCAGCCAGTATTTGGCGTTATCGACCAGCTTGTCTTCGGAATTGTTGCTGATGAAGGCCTTGAATGCGATTTCGGCGTCGTCGTAATTCGCTTGCCGCAAAAGGCTGAAGGCCCTGTCATACTGTTCTTGCGGTGTGCCGTCGTTCGAGGATTGCGTAAGATTGTTCTGGGTCGGACGCTGGCCGTTGAGATTGATGGCGGACGCGCCGGCTTGCGGCGGCGGGCTGCCGGCCAGAATTTCGCTGGCGTCCTGCGCGCTTGCGCTGGCATCGAGGTTGGCGCGGATGCTCGCCTGCTTTTCAAGCGTGCTAAGGCGCATTTCGGAATCCGATTGCTGGCGTTCAAGCTGCTGGCGCATCTGGCGGTTTGCGAATTCCAGCTGTTCGACCTTTCCGGTCATCGCGCGCAACTGGGCTTCAAGGTCGGAAATGCGCGTTTCGAAAACCGACGCGGCGGCGGTGGCAGGGGAATAAGCATCGTTGTTCTGTGCCTGCGCCGGCAGGGCGACGAGCCAGAGGGCGAGTGCGGAAAGGGTGAGGGGACGAAAAGACTGCATGTTCAGGCCTGCGGCGTTGCGGGGAGCGGGATAACAAGGTGCCACAACATTATGGCACGCTTGCGACCGATGCAATGGGCGGTCTTTATTGCCAGCCGCGCGGCGCGTCCGGGGTTTTGGCGAGGGCATGATAGCCGCCGTAAAGCAGCGGCGCCGGCATGGCCGCAAGGCTTCCATACATGCAAGCATGCATAAAACCTTTTATGAGGGGAAAGCCTATGCCGCCCAGTGCGCCCATATGCAGGACGCCAAGTGCCGTTGCGGCGATTAATGCAAAAGTGGCGGCATGCATGAGGGTGATGCGGGCCGCGGCGCCGAAGCGGCTTCGGCCTTCTTCCTGTCTTTCTGTTTGGTAATATCTGTAGCTGCCGTAAGCGGCCCAGCCAATATAGCCAGCCAGAAGTGCGGCGGTGATCAGCGGCGGCATAAGCGTGGCGGAAAGCATGACGGTGGCGGCGAGGCCGAACTGGGTGAAAATGTAGCCAGCCTTGCCAAGGCCGCCCGAAAGCTTGCTGAACATTACGAGGGAACCCTTAAAATTATTGCGTAAAAAATAATCATTGTTTTTTTAAACAAAGCAAAACAATCGTGCACCCACTTTTGTTGGTTAATGCCGGAAACCCTGCAAAACAAGCAAAAGAAAAGGCCCGCAACCTTGCGGTTGCGGGCCTTGATATCAAATCAGCTGCCTGTTAGCGGCTGCTGACAACCGTGACGGAACGGCGATTCTGTGCCCACGAGGCTTCGTTCGAGCCGAGCACGGCCGGACGTTCCTTGCCGTAAGAAATGGTCTGAACGCGGCTGGCATCGACGCCTGCAGCGATCAGATAGTTCTTGGCGGCCGAGGCGCGGCGTTCACCGAGCGCAAGGTTGTACTCACGCGTGCCGCGTTCGTCGCAATGGCCTTCGATCGTGACGCTGAGGCTGCTGTACTTCTTCAGCCAGGTTGCCTGACGACCGAGTGTCGCCTTGGCTTCGCTGGTCAGGTCGGAACGGTCAACGGCGAAAAACACGCGGTCGCCAACATTAACAACCAGGTCTTCCTGGGTACCGGGACGTGCGGCACCGCCGGCACCTGCGCCGCCGGCAAGACCGCTACCATCGGGACCGGATTCGCACGCTGCAACCAGCATGACAGCCGCCGTCAGGCAAAGAACTTTCTTAAACATGGTGTAGCCTCCAAGCTCTTGGCAATTCTGGGCGTAGCTGATCCAGGACGACTGTCCCGAAATTCCAGCCCAAAGGGGGGTGGTGCTGCGAAACTAGCCTTGCACCGGTATTGAATCAAGGGCCGCGCACGGCAGGAAGGCCCAAAAAACCGAGTCACAACAAGCGGATGCGGCTATGTTGCAGTTTTGCAACTTAACATGCTGAAAAGACACAAAAAAACCGCAATGCATTTACCTTAAGCCTGGATCGATGGATGCCGCCAAAAAAATGATTTTTGTTTCTTATAAAAGATAATAATATACCAATTGTAGGTAATTTTACTTACTTAAGAAAAAACAAAACGAGATTACAAAAAATCAATTTTGCAGGGTCGCATGGCCGTGAAATCAGATTTCTCCGTAGTTGTACCCGTGCACATGCGGGCATTCTCAACTCTGAATGATCAGGCAGAAGAAGCGAGGTGCCTGCGGCAGGCGATTCTAAGCCTCGTGCACCAAACCGAGCCGCCCGCTGAGGTCGTGATTGCCGTTGACGGCCCCATCACGCCGCAACAACGCGACGAACTTGCGCATTTCGCGCGCCAGAATCTTCCCTTTAAACTGAAGATCGTCGATCCGAAATGGCCGGCAAGCAAAGGCGCCGATGTTGCGCGCGATATGGGCGCGCGGCACGCGAGCAGGAAATGGATAGCCTTTCTCGATTCGGACGATATTGCTGCCGCAGAAAGACTGGAGACCGAACGCAAAGCCATTCAAGGCGCATGGTTCAAACCCGATATCATCAGAGGCCGTGTTCATTTTTTCAGCAACGATCCACAGCACAGTACGCCCGCGCCTAGCGCGTGCAGCCATCATTCAGCCTTCACAGTCAGGCGCGCAAGTTTGCGCGGCAGGAAGGTTGAACATCTTGCAGCCGATCCCGGCGCAAGAGCGCATGTCATTGATGCGCCGCTGGCATGGGTGCGAAGAACCGCGGACTGGATCAAGTTGCATTTGCCGAATGTAACGCTGTTGCGCGAACATGCCGGCATCGCGCCCGCCGTGCTGGCGAACGAACGGACTCTGTTGGGTGCCAATGCCGGGTCGCCGCCGGAACAGGTGCCGATGTCCGTGCTTATGTGCACATACAATGGCGGCAGCCCGGACGAGCTAAACCAGTCATTGCTCAGCATCCTGCATCAGGATGTGCCGCCCAAGGAAGTTGTGCTCGTGCTTGATGGGCCTGTAGTGAATGGGCAGCGCGAGGTGATCAGGCGTTTCGAGGAAGCCCAAAGGCTAGGCATGTTGCCGTTCACGTTCAAGGTTGTGGAAACAGGCTGGGATACAAACCGTGGTATTCCCGCGGCCCTGAACGAAGGGCTTAAACATTGTACACAGCCGTGGGTCGCGCGCATGGATGCCGACGACATATGCCTTCCCAACCGCTTTATCGCGCAATGGGATGCAATCAGGCGCGCCGAGGCGCGCGGCGAGCGGCTGGATCTTGTGACATCGTCGATCCAGTATTTCGATAAGGACCCATCGCACACGCACGGTAATGCAATTCTGCCCGAATATCATGAAGGCGTTTTCGAACGTTTCCGCTTCCTGCATTCCATCTATCACCCGGCCACAGCCTTCCGGCGCGATGTCGTGCAGAAGCTTGGCGGCTATGATACGAGCTTCGACCAGTGCGAGGATTTCGACCTCTGGCAAAGGATGCTGGAAAACGGCAGCCGTTTCGGCGCGGTGCAGGACCCGTTGGTGCTTGTCCGCGCCAATGCGGCGCAGACGGCGCGCCGCCGCGAAGCCTTTCCGTTCATCATGCGGTGTTTTGATCGTGCGCTGAAAAATGGTTGGCTAACACAGGAAGAGTACGACGGTGCGGTAGCTGAACATAAAAAGCGCGTCAACAACACCGATTTCGGATCACGCGTAGAAGCCAGAGGCGGCAAGCTCCAGATTGATTGGCCGTCTGAACGCATCAGGGCCGTTCATCCGGCGGTGTTGGAAAATGCCCCTATAGACCCGGAAAATCCGTTCGGTGTTCACCGGGCAATGCCGTTGCCCCGCATAGTGCAAGACAACAGAAGCTACTTGGTGCGCCGTCGTCGCAACAGGCACTTGCGCCTGACCTAGGGGATCAGCGGCGACCAGGCCGGATCGGACGCATCGAGCGGGGTGGGGATTTCCCGCTCGTTGTAGCCGGTCAGATCGATCGAATACATGCGCGATATTTTCACGCGCCCGCCGTTGCCCGAAGGACGTTCCTTGAAATACATCAGCACGCGGCCGTTCGGCGCCCATGTCGGGCCTTCGACGTGGAACGCTTCAGCGAGCAGCCGTTCGCCCGAACCGTCGGGACGCATGACGCCGACATAAAACTGCCCGCTTGCCTGTTTCGTGAAGGCGATCAGATCGCCGCGCGGCGACCATACGGGCGTACTGTAGCGGCCATTGCCGAACGATATACGCTGCGGGTTGCCGCCGTTTGCGGTCATCACATAAATCTGCTGCGAACCGCTGCGGTCGCTTTCGAACGTGATTTGCCGCCCGTCCGGGGAATAGGAAGGCGAAGTGTTGATCGAAGGGTGGCTGGTGACGCGTGCGGTGCGGCGTGTGCGCAGATCCATCGTGTAGATATCCGAATTGCCTTCATTGGAAAGCGAAAAGACCACGCGGTTGCCGTCGGGCGAAAAGCGCGGCGCGAAGGTCATTTTCGGGAAATTACCGAGCATTTCCTGCCGCCCGGTATCGATGTTGAACAGATAGACGCGCGGTTTGTTGTTATAGAAAGCCATATATGTGATTTCCTGCGCGGTCGGGTTGAAGCGCGGGGTCAGCACCAGCGCGCGCCCGTCGGTCAGGAAGCGGTGATTCTCGCCGTCCTGATCCATGATCGCAAGCCGCTTCACGCGGTTGTTGCCCGGGCCGGTCTCTGAAACATAGACGATGCGCGTATCAAAATAGCCGTCTTCCCCGGTAATGCGCTTATAGATCGCGTCGCTGATGATATGCGCGATACGGCGCCAGTTGCCCGGCACCGTGAAGTAAGCGAGGCCTGTCATCTGCTGTTCGGCGAACACGTCCCACAAGCGGAATTCAACCCGCAAGCGGCCATCGGGCTGCGGATCGACCTTGCCGACCACCAGCGCCTGCGCGTTCAGCACGCGCCAATCGGGAAAGCGCGGCTGGACCTGCAGCGAGGCGCTATCCTGGATGAAAGTGCGGGGATCTAGCGCGGTAAAGAGCCCGGAGCGCACAAGGTTGTTGCTGATGACCTGCGAAATATCGCGCCCGACCTGCTGCGCCTGTGCATTGGTGCCGACAAAGAGCGGGATCGCGATCGGAATGGGTTCGACAACGCCGCGCGTGATATCGACCCGCAATTCGGCCCGTGCCGGAACCGCCAGCAGGATGATGGCGAACAGGGTGCCAAGGAAGCGAAGGGCGGGGAAGCGGGCGGGAAGGGGCATCGGGAACCTCGCATAGGGTGGGCGCTCATGCCATAGCATAGCCTGAAACATGGCGGTAGTTTGACGTAATATGAAAGCCGCGCCGGGTCAATCTGGGCAGACTTTTGCGGTCCCTTCCGGGGTGTTTAAAGCATGTCCCGCGGATCGAAATTGAAGCGTATGACCCGCCACTGGTTGTATTTGTCCGGCGGCAGCTCGAGCGGGCTGCATTGCGGGTTGCGCAGTGCCCGCACCGCCGCTTCGGCCGCCGACCGGAAATAGGGGTCTGACAGGCGGCTGCGATCGACGATCTCGACCGTACGGACGGTGCGGTCCTGATTAACCTCGATCAGCACCTCGACCACCAGCTTTTCCGCCTCGCGCGCGCCGACGGGCATGTTCCAGCAGCGCGATATCTGTCGGCGCAGGGCATCTTCTTCCGATATCATAAGCCTGTCGGCCAACGCCGGTGCGTTGCTTACCTGCGCGATCAGCTCGTCCAGCTTTTTGTCCGGCTTTTCGGTTTTATCCGGCGGCGTTTCCTGTTTTAGCTTGGCGAGGTTCTTGAGCACGCTCGTCAATTTGTCTTCGGGCGGCTTTTCCTCTTTCTTCTTTTCCTTGGGCTTGTCTTTCTTTTTGATTTCAGCGTCCGGTTTTTCTTCGGGCAGCGCTTCGGCCTCGATATCCTTTTTCTTGATCTCTTCCGGCGGCTTCTTGTTTTCGGGCGGCGGCGTGGGCTTTGCCTCCTTCTTTTCCTGCTGCGGCTGGGGCGGTTTCTCCTCCTCCTTCTCGCGGATGCGGGTGTTGGTCATCTCGCCCACGGTCGCGATCTCGACCGGGATGATCATGGGCGGTGGCGGCAGCGGATCCATAAAGCGCGGCAAGCCCACCAGTACGATCAACAGAATGACGACGTGGAGCAGCGCTGACAGGGTGAGAGAATTGCGCATGGCTGTGAAGGCCCGTCCCCGCTGTTACTTGGCCTTGTTCAGCGGGGTCCGGCCGGCCTTGCTGACGCCCGCCGGCCGCGCACGCGGCAGATCGGCCACCAGCGCGACCTTGCTGTAGCCCGCAGACGTGACCGTGCCCATGACTTCCATGATACGGCCATAGGAAAGATTTTTATCGCCGCGCACGAAGATGCGCGCATCCGGGTTGACCCCGGAAACGCCGCGCAAGCGCATGACAAGCGTTTCCAGTTCGACCGGTGTTTCCTGCAAATAAATGTTGCCCTTGGTATCGATCGTGATGATCAGCGGCTCTTTGTCCTGCGCGACCGACTTGCCTTGCGTTTTCGGCAGATCGACCGGTACGGAAACGGTGAGCAGGGGCGCGGTGACCATGAAGACGATCAGCAGCACCAGCATCACGTCAACCAGCGGCGTGACGTTAATTTCAGGGTTGCGCCGCCAGCTGCGCCGCCGCGATCCGCGCCCGTGGGAGGAAAGCTGGATGTTGCTGCCCACTATTGTCCCCTCAGGCGCCGGGTGCGGGCATGACGCCCGCTTGGACCGCGCCAATCGTGGTGCGGGCGCTCAGCGCGCTTTCTCGCTTCGCTCGTGGATTGTTTTGTAATGACACACATGGGCTAACTGGCCAGCCTTTGCTCTTCAAGGTTACGGGAAAGCAGCGAGGCAAAATCGGACGCGAAGTTTTCGAGCCGTTCGTTATAGCGCCCCAGCTCGGTCGCGAACTTGTTGTAGGCCGCTGTGGCCGGGATGGCGGCGACGAGGCCGATCGCGGTTGCCAGCAAGGCTTCGGCGATGCCGGGCGCGACCACGGCGAGCGAGGTGTTTTGCGCGGCGGCGATGCCGACGAAGCTGCGCATGATGCCCCAGACCGTGCCGAACAGCCCGACGAAGGGCGCGACCGACCCGACCGAAGCGAGGAAGGTCATCCATGTTTCCACGCGCGCCATTTCGCGCCCGATCACGACCTGCATCACGCGATCGATGCGCGCTTGCAGGCTGTTGCGGGCGGCGGCGGTTGCCAGAAGGCCCTTTTCGGTCGCGGCGCGCCATTCCTTCATGCCGGAAACGAACACGGCCTGCATCGGGTCGCCCGGGCGTTTGCCGATCTTGTCGTACAGCTGATCGAGCGCGATGCCGGACCAGAACCTGTCTTCGAAATAGACCGCCTTGCGGTTGAGACGGCGCAGCTTGTACGCCTTGTCGAAAATGACGGCCCATGTGACGACCGAAACCACAAGCAGGCCGAGGATGACGGCCTTGCCCACGGTATCGGCGTGCATGAAAAGACCTGAGATCGAAAGATCGGTCTGCGCGACCGACCCGGCGAGTTCCAGTTGATCGACCTGTTCGACGGGCTGTGCTTCCATGTTCCCTGTTTCCTTCGCTGGCTTCCTTGGTGACGTTTTGCCTTGATTACGATGCGCCTTCCGCCGCCTGCGCCGCGAGCGTCGCGCGCAATGCGTCGGGCAGTTTCCGGACCTTGCCCGCCGGGTCGAGGCTGACCAGCCTGACCGTGGCTTCGACCAGCAAGCGCTCTTCATGGCTTATCGTTTGCCGCATGTCCAGCGTCGCTGCGCCTATCCCCGTTGCGGCGGTGCGGACCGTGAGCAGGTCGTCCAGCCGGGCAGGCGCCACGAATTCCAGTTCACAGCGTTTAACCGCAAAAACCAGGCCGAAATTATGGCGCAGATCGCGATGGTCGTGGCCAAGATGCCGCAACCATTCGGTCCGGCCGCGCTCAAGGAAGCGTAAGTAATTGGCATAATAGACTATTTCACCCGCATCGGTGTCTTCGTAATAAACGCGTATAGACAGTGCGGCGCCGGGATCAGCCATCGCTGTCATCGCCATCTGCCTGCATGCCAAGCGCCAATTGCTCGAGCGCCCCGGCGGGCGGCTTCCGGCCAAGGCAGCGCCAGCCGCCTTCGGTCAGCATCCTGCCGCGCGGCGTGCGTTGCAGCATGCCCTGCTGGATCAGGAAGGGTTCGATCACTTCCTCAAGCATATCGCGCTGCTCGGCCAGTGCGGCCGCCAGCGTTTCCACGCCAACGGGGCCGCCGCCGTAATTTTCGGCGATCAAGCCAAGATAACGGCGGTCGAACGCATCCATGCCCGCGCGGTCAACTTCAAGCGCGGTAAGCGCGGCATCGGCCGCCTTGGCGTCCACGCTTTTTTGTTTGCTCATTTGCGCGAAATCCCGCACCCGGCGCAAAAGCCGCCCGGCCACGCGCGGCGTGCCGCGCGCCCGGGTTGCAATTTCGGCTGCGCCGTCCGCCGTCAGGTTCAGTTCAAGCAATTTTGCGGCGCGGCAGACGATAATTTCAAGTTCCTGCGGCGTATAGAATTGCAGCCGCAGCGGAATGCCGAAACGTTCGCGCAGCGGCCGGGTGATAAGGCCCGAACGCGTGGTCGCGCCGATCAGCGTGAAGGGCGGCAGATCGATCCGCACGCTGCGCGCCGCCGGGCCTTCGCCGATCATGAGATCGAGCTGGAAATCCTCCATCGCCGGATAAAGAATTTCCTCGACCGCCGGGCTGAGGCGGTGAATTTCGTCGATGAACAACACGTCGCGCGGTTGCAGGTTGGTGAGCAGGGCCGCGAGATCCCCCGCCCGCGCAATTACCGGGCCGGACGTGGCGCGAAAACTCACGCCCAGTTCGCGCGCGACAATTTGCGCCAGCGTGGTCTTGCCAAGCCCCGGCGGCCCGTAAAACAAAACGTGATCGAGCGCCGCTTCGCGCTGCCGCGCGGCGCCGATAAACACATCAAGGTTGCGGCGCAGCGCTTCCTGGCCAATAAAATCCTGCAGCGTTTGCGGGCGCAGCGCGACGCTTTCCGCTTCCGCCTCGCTTTGCGCGGGCGCGACGATGCGGTCCGGCGCGATTTTTGTTTTTGCCCCGCTCATGCCGCGTGTTCCTTGCCGGCCAGCTCGCCGAGGCTTGCGCGAATCAGCGCATCAAGCGGTGCGTTGGCGCCAAGCTTTGCGCGCGCGGCGGCTGCGGCTGCGAACGCTTCGGCCCGTTTGTAGCCGAGATTGAGCAGCGCCGAGACGGTATCGCGCTGCGCGTCCGTTTGGTTCGTGTCGCCCGCATCGCCGCCCGCGGCCGCGAGCCGGACAGCGCCGCCGCCCGCAAGCGTGCCCACTTTATCCTTCAATTCGGTCACCAGCCGCGCCGCCAGTTTGGGGCCGACGCCTTCGGCCTTGGTCAGTGCCGATTTGTCTTGTGCCGTGATCGCGAGCGTTAGTTGGTCGGGCGAAAGCGTACCGAGGATACCCAGCGCTACCCGCGCCCCCACGCCTTGCACGGTGGTGAGCAGGCGGAACCAGTCGCGCTCCGTGCCGTCGATGAAGCCGTAAAGGCTGATGGCGTCTTCGCGCACGATGGTCTCGACCAGCAGCGCGACCTGCGCTTCGCCGGGCCGCAACGCGCGCAGCGTGCGCGCCGAACAGGCGACGACATAGCCGACACCCTGCACGTCGATAAGCGCCTGCGCGCCCGAGACGTTTTCCAGCTTTCCCGTGAGCTTGCCGATCATCGCCCGGCCCCCGCCACGCGGGCGATCAGGTTCGTGGCCGTGCGATGATGCGCGTGGCAAATGGCGATGGCGAGCGCATCGGCCGCGTCCGATGTTTCAACCCCCGCGCCCGGCAAAAGCAGCTTGATCATCACTTCGATCTGGCTTTTATCGGCATGGCCATAGCCGGTGACCGATTTTTTGATCAGGTTGGCGGCATATTCGTGCACATGCACGCCCGCGCGCGCCGGGCATAGCAGGGCGATGCCGCGGGCCTGACCGAGCTTCAGCGCGCTGGCGGCGTTGTTGTTGACGAAGGTTTGCTCGACCGCCGCTTCGTCCGGCCCATGGGCGGCGATAACGGCATCGAGCGCGTCCGCGATGGCGGCAAGGCGTTCGGCCACCGGCGCGCTTTCGCGCGGGCTGATGCAGCCGCCCGCGATAAAGGAAAGATGATTGCCTGAAACCGCAATGATGCCCCATCCGGTATGACGCAAGCCGGGATCGATGCCAAGAATTGTAACAGGTGAGGCGGCGGGTGCGGTCATGGCGGCTGCGGCTTCCCTTGCCCCGGCGCGGGGCGAATCAATATGTAAAACAGGCTTATGAAGCCAGTTTTGCACACATGGCGGGTATTTTGGAAGCGCCCCGAAAGGGCTGGTTTGCGGCTATTTGCCGACCGCGGCGGTCAGTTCCGGCAGGATCTGGAACAGGTCGCCGACAAGGCCGTAATCCGCCACCTGGAAGATGGGGGCATCCGGGTCCTTGTTGATGGCCACGATCACCTTGCTGTTGGTCATGCCCGCGAGATGCTGGATCGCGCCGGAAATACCGATGGCGACATACAAATCGGGCGCGACCACCTTGCCGGTTTGCCCGACCTGATAATCGTTCGGCACATAGCCGGCATCGACCGCGGCCCGGCTTGCGCCCACGGCGGCGCCGAGCTTGTCGGCCAGCGCATCGATAAGCTTGAAGTTTTCGGCGCTGCCCACGCCGCGCCCGCCGGAAATCACGATGCGCGCCGCGCCCAGCTCGGGCCGTTCGGATTTCGACAGTTCTTGCGAAACGAACTTGCTGAGCCCGGTATCGCCCTTGCCGGAAATTTTCTCGATCGCGCCGCTGCCACCCGTACCCGCACTTGCAAACGCGGTCGGGCGCACGGTGATCAGCTTGATCTTATCGGTGCTTTGCACGGTCGCCAGCGCGTTGCCAGCATAAATCGGGCGCACGAAGGTATCGGCGCCTTCGATCGCAATGATGTCGGATATTTGTTGCACGTCCAGCAACGCGGCGGCGCGCGGCATCAGGTTTTTGCCGAAAGACGAAGCGGGCGCCAGCACATGGCTGTAGCCGCCCGCAAGTTCGGTCACCAGCGGGGTCAGGTTTTCGGCCAATCCGTGTTCGTAAGCCGCATCGTCCGCCACCAGCACCTTTTCCACGCCCTGCAGCGCGGCGGCTTCGGCGGCCGCGCCATCGCAGCCATGCCCCCCGACAAGAACGGCAACGCCGCCCGCGCCCAGTTTGGATGCGGCCGCGACCACATGCGCGGTGACGGATTTAAGGTTTTTGTTGTCGTGTTCGGCGATGACGAGAACGGGCATGGGTCAGATCACCTTCGCTTCGTTTTTCAGTTTATCGACCAGCGTAGCGACGTCCGGCACCTTGATTCCGGCCTTGCGCTTGGGCGGTTCGGTCACTTTCAGCGTTTTCAGGCGCGGGGCCAGATCGACGCCCAGATCGCCGGGCTGGATCACTTCGAGCGGCTTTTTCTTCGCCTTCATGATGTTGGGAAGCGAAGCGTAGCGCGGCTCGTTCAGGCGCAGATCGGTCGTGATGATCGCCGGAGTCTTGACCTCGATCGTCTCAAGCCCGCCGTCGATTTCGCGCGTCACCTTGGCGGTGCCCCCGCCAAGTTCGAGCTTGGAAGCGAAGGTCGCCTGCGGCCAGCCCAGCAGCGCGGCCAGCATCTGCCCGGTCTGGTTGCAATCGTCGTCGATCGCCTGCTTGCCCATGATCACGAGATCGGGCTTTTCCTTTTCGATGATCTTTTGCAGCAACTTGGCGACCGCAAGCGGCTGCACTTCACCGTCGTGCGGCACATGGATCGCGCGGTCGGCGCCGATCGCCATGCAGGTGCGCAGGCTGTCGGCCGCTTGCGCCACGCCGATCGAAACCGCCACCACTTCCTTGGCGAGGTTTTTTTCGCGCAAACGCACGGCTTCCTCGACCGCGATTTCATCGAACGGGTTGACCGCCATTTTCACGTTGGCGAGCTCGACGCCGGTTTGATCGGCCTTGACGCGGATCTTCACATAGGGATCGACGACGCGCTTGATGGGAACGAGGATTTTCATGGCTTTAAAAGGTCTTTGAAGGGGTTTTGCGGGTTGCTTGTGGTGCGAATCAAGATTTAGCCGGTCTTGCGCCGTCTGTCACCAGCTTGTTGGGCGGTTTGGCCCCGTTTTTACTGCTTTCCGGCCGTTATGGCCGCGAGCGCGAAAAAGGCGATCGCCAGCGCTTGCAGCGTCACGCGCATCCGCATCAGGCGGTTACCGTATCGCTTGGCGAATTCGCCGCCCTTGGCCATGCTGAACAGGCCCAGAAAAAGCGTAGCCAGCACCGCCAGCATGGCGATCCCGAGGCATATGGCGAAGAAAACGGACATGCGCGGAAATGTAGCCCTGCCCGCCCGGTTTGGCTAGTCTGGCCGCATGATCGTCCTTGGCATTGAAACCAGTTGCGATGAAACCGCCGTCGGCATCGTTGACGGCGCGCGCGCCGTGCTGGCGAACGAGATCGCCTCGCAAATCGAAGTGCACCGCGCCTATGGCGGCGTGGTGCCCGAAATCGCGGCCCGCGCCCATCTCGATCAACTTGGCGGTCTTGCCGCCCGTGCGCTTGCGGCTGCCGGGATGGGGTTTGGCGACATCGATGGTATCGCGGCCACCTGCGGGCCGGGGCTTATCGGCGGCGTAATGGTGGGGGCGATGTTCGGCAAGGGCATCGCGGCGGCGCGCAAGCTGCCTTTCGTGGATGTGAACCATCTGGAAGCGCATGCGCTGACCGCGCGGCTGACGCATGACGTGCCGTTCCCTTATCTGCTGCTGCTCGTGACCGGCGGGCATTGCCAGCTGCTGCTGGCGCGCGGCGTCGGGGATTATGCGCAGCTCGGCGGCACGATCGACGATGCGGTGGGCGAATGTTTTGATAAATGCGCCAAGCTGATGGGGCTGCCTTATCCCGGCGGCCCGGCGGTTGAGGCGGCGGCGCGCGGCGGCATGCCGCGCATCGATCTGCCCCGGCCCATGCTGGGGCGCAAGGATGGCGACGCGTGCGATTTTTCCTTTTCCGGCCTCAAGACCGCCGTGCGACAGGCGTTCGAGGCCGTGCCCGCGCGGGATGAAGGTTTCGTGGCCGATCTTTGCGCCAGCCTGCAGCTGGCGATCGGCGACATACTGGTTGACCGGACGGAAAACGCACTTTCCCGCACGGAGGGGGACGGCGTAACCGCGCTTGTGGTCGCGGGCGGCGTTGCGGCCAATCAGGCGCTGGGCGCACGGCTGACCGCATTGGCGGGTGCGCGCGGGCTGCCATGCATTGTGCCGCCGCCGGCGCTGTGCACCGATAACGGCGTGATGATTGCGTGGGCAGGGCTTGAGCGTTTGCGGCTGGGGCTGACCGGCGCTTTGGATGCGCCCGCGCGGCCGCGCTGGCCGCTTAGCGAACTTGGTACGCGGCGATCGACGCGACAATAGACGTAGCCGGGGCCTGCGCTTATAGTCGGCGGAAAAGAAGGGGGAGAAGGCTTATGACAAAAATCACAGCGGGCGGCGATTTTGCCAACAAGACCGCGGAGATATTGCTGCGGATCAAGGCGGTGCATTTCAACGCCGAAAAGCCTTTCATTTTCACTTCGGGCCGCGCGAGCCCGGTTTACATTGATTGCCGCAAGCCGATTTCCTTCGTCGCCGAACGGCGCGCGCTGACCGGTATGTTGCACGATAAAATCAACGCCGCGGCGGGCAAGGCCCCGTTCGATTATGTGGCGGGCGGCGAAACCGCCGGGATCGCCTATGCCGCATGGATGGCCGAAGCCTATAACCTGCCCATGCTTTATGTGCGCAAGAAGCCCAAGGGGTTTGGCCGCGGCGCGCAAATCGAGGGCGAGATGGAGGAGGGCAAACGCGCCCTTTTGATCGAGGATCTGACCACGGACGGCAAGAGCAAGGAAAATTTCGTGAATGCGCTGCGGCAGGCGGGCGCCACGGTCGATCATGTTGCGTCCGTATTTTTCTATGGCGTCTATCCGATGGCGGAGCAGAACTTCAAGAGGCTGGACGTGCAGCTGCATTATCTGTGCACATGGTGGGATATGCTGGCCTATACCCGCGCCACCAAATATTTCGATGAAAACACGCTGAACGAAGTGGAAAAGTTCTTGCAGGATCCGGAAAGCTGGTCCCGCGCCCATGGCGGGAAGGAAGACGCGGCCGCTTCGTAATCAGGAGCGCAGCGTGCCGCCCGTGGCCTTTGTGACGGCGGCGGTGATTTTTGCGGCAATTTCCTCGATCTGCGCGTCGGTCAGCGAAGTTTCGCGCGGCTGCAAGGTTACGCTGAAGGCCAGCGATTTTTTGCCTTCCCCGACATTCTTGCCCGCATAAACATCGAACAACTGCACGTCCGCGATCAAATTCTTTTCCGCTTGCCGCGCGGCCTTGATCACGCGCTCCGCCGTCACGTCCGTATCGACCACGAAGGCGAAGTCGCGCGCGACCGGTTGCAGCGCGGGCAGATCGAGCAGCGAACGCGCCGTGCCTGCCGCCTTGGGCTGCGGCACGGCCGCGATCATGATTTCGCATCCCGTCATCGGCCCCTTGGCATCGCAAATCATCAGCACGCCGGGGTGAATTTCACCGAAATAAGCGAGCACGGCGGGGCCAAGCCGCAACGCGCCCGCGCGGCCCGGGTGGTACCAGGCGGGTGCATCCGCGGTGACCTGAAGGTTGGCAACAGGCGCGCCGCAGGCCGCGAGCGCCGCAAGCGCATCCGCCTTGGCATCATGCGCATCGACGGGGCGCGAAGGCTGCGCCCAGTGCCGGGGCGTTGCGCCCGCGCGCAGCGCGGCGGCCACCGTGCTTTGCCCTTCGGGCGTTGCGTCGCGCCATGCGGGGCCAACCTCGAACAAGCCAGCATCCGCAAAACCGCGATCGGCGTTGCGCTTGGCCGCGAGGATCAGGTTGCCGAGGATAGAGGGCCGCATCACGTCGAGCTCCGACGAGATAGGGTTCAGAAGCCGCAAGCTTTCGGGCACGCCGCCGAATTGCGCGGCGATGGCCGAAGGCATGAAAGACCACGTAACGGCTTCAAGCAGCCCTTGCGCCGCCAGCGCACGGCGTGCCTGCACGGCGCGGCGTTGCGGCAGCGTGATGGCGGATTGCGTGACGGCGGCCGGCCTTGCAAGCGATTGCGCGGGCACATTATCGATCCCGTGCACGCGGATGATTTCCTCGACCAGATCGGCTTCGCCCTCGATATCCGGGCGCCAGCTCGGCGCTTTCCATGCGCCGCCCTTCTGCTCGAACCCAAGTGCTGTCAGAATTTTTTTCTGCTCCGCCGCAGGCACATCAACGCCGATCAGCGTTTTGCAGCGGTTTTCGCGCAGCGTGATGGTTCTGTCCGGCATCGGCGCGCTGCCTGCGACCACAAGATCGCTGATCTGTGTTTCCTTTGTGCCGCACAGGTCAAGGATAAGCTTGGTGGCCAGTTCGGCCCCCGGTTGCGTAAAGGCGGGGTCGATGCCGCGTTCAAACCGCCAGCGCGCGTCGGATGCGATATCGAGCTGCCGGCCCGTGCGCGCGGTACGGATGGGGTCGAAATAGGCGGCTTCGATAAACACACCGGTGGTTGCTTCGGTGCAGCCGCTGGCTTCGCCGCCGATGATGCCGCCGAGCGAAAGCACGCCATTATCGTCCGCGATCACGGTCTGGCCTTCGGCCAGTTCGTAGGTTTTTTTATTGAGTGCCACGAGCTTTTCGCCCTTGCGCGCGAAGCGCAGCGAAAGATTGCCCTTGATCCCGGCGGCATCGAACACATGCAGCGGGCGCATGCAATCGAGCGTCGCGAAATTGGTGATATCGACCAGCGCCGAGATCGGTCGCAGCCCCACGGCGCGCAACCTGTCCTGCAGCCATTTGGGGCTGGGGCCGTTCTTCACGCCCTTGATCATGCGCCCGGTGAAATGCGGGCACGCGGCGGCGTCTTCGGCCGGGAAGTTGAACGTAACGGCAATCGGGCTTTTGAAGGTTCCCTTGGCGGGTTTGATATCCTGCGGCTTCAGCGTACCGAGGCCCGCTGCGGCAAGGTCGCGCGCAACGCCGCGTACGCCCGCGCAATCGGGCCGGTTGGGCGTAAGCCCGAGTTCGATCACCGGGTCATCGAGCCCCGCCCATGCGGCATAGCTTTTGCCGACCGGCGCATCGGCGGGCAGTTCGATGATGCCTTCATGGTCTTCGCCGAGGCCCAGCTCGTCCGCCGCGCACAGCATGCCCATGCTTTCGACGCCGCGGATCTTGCTTTTGCCAAGCGTGATGTTGAGGCCGGGGATAAAATCGCCCGGTCGGCTCAGCACCGCCTTCATGCCGGCGCGGCAATTGGGCGCCCCGCACACGACCTGTATTTTCTCGCTGCCCGTATTGACTGTGGCGATCTTGAGCCTGTCGGCATCCGGGTGTTTTTCGGTGGCCAGAACCTCGGCGATCGTGAAGGGCGCAAGCGATTTGGCGGGGTCGGTCAGGCTTTCAACTTCAAGCCCCAGCGATGTCAAACGCGCGCAAACTTCATCCAGCGTTGCGGTGGTTTCAAGATGCTCTTTCAGCCATGAAAAGGTGAATTTCATTTGCCGCCGCCCCCGTTGCTGCCGGTGGCAAGGCTCGGGATATCGAGCGCGCTGAAACCGTAATGCCTGAGCCAGCGCAGATCGGCTTCGAAGAAGGTGCGCAGATCGGGGATGCCGTATTTCAGCATGGCGATGCGTTCGATGCCCATGCCGAAGGCGAAGCCCTGGTATTTTTCGGGATCGAGCCCGCAATTGCGCAGCACATTCGGATGCACCATGCCGCAGCCCAGAATTTCGAGCCAATCGCCATGGTTGCCGAGCTTCAGCTTGCCGCCCGCCCGTGAACAACCGATATCAACTTCGGCTCCCGGCTCGACGAACGGGAAAAAGGAAGGCCGGAAGCGTGCGGGCAAATCGGGGATCGCGAAGAAGGTTCGCAGAAAATCCATCAGGCAGCCTTTCAGTTCCGCCATGGTGGTGGTTTCGTCGATCACCAGCCCTTCGACCTGATGAAACATGGGCGTGTGGGTCTGATCATAATCGCAGCGGTAGGTGCGGCCGGGAATAATGACGCGGATCGGCGGTTTGCCGTTCATCATCGTGCGCACCTGCACCGGGCTGGTGTGGGTGCGCAGAACCGTGGTTTCCTCGGCGGTCTTCGGCAGGAAGAAAGTTTGCTGCATGTCGCGCGCCGGATGGTCGGGCGGGAAGTTCAGCGCACGGAAATTGTTAAAATCGCTTTCGATGTCCGGCCCTTCGGCCAGCGTGAAACCCATGGCGCCGAAAATTTCGATGATCTCGTCGATTGTCTGGCTGATAGGGTGGATGCGCCCGTCGGGCAGCGGTCGTGCGGGCAGGGTGATATCGATCTGTTCGCCCGCAAGGCGGGCATCAAGCGCGGCGCGGCCAAGCTCGGCCTTGCGCGCGTCAATCAGCGCCGTGATCTCGTCCTTGATGCGGTTGAGCTCGGCGCCGCGCTGCTTGCGCGCATCCCCGTCCAGCGCGGAAAGCTGCTTCATCAGGCCGGTGATCGCGCCTTTTTTGCCGAGCGCGGAAACGCGCAGCTCTTCAAGTGCGTCAAGCGTGGCGGCGCCGCCAACGGCCGCCACCAGTTCGGTTTTTAATGCGGCTGGGTCGGAAGCGATGCTCATTGCGCGTGCCGCCTGCGCTGCCACGGCTTCAGGCCGTCTTTTGCAACGCGGCTTGCGCCTGATCGATGATCGCCTTGAATGCGGCGGGCTCGTTGATGGCCAGTTCGGCCAGCTGCTTGCGATCGACCACGATGCCGGCGCGCTTCATGCCGTTTACGAGCCGGCCGTAAGTCAGGCCGTGTTCGCGCGCGCCCGCATTGATGCGGGTGATCCACAGGCCGCGGAATTCGCGTTTGCGGTTGCGACGGTCACGGTATGCGTATTGCAGGCCCTTTTCGACCTTTTCAATCGCAACCCGGAAGCAGGTTGAAGCGCGGCCGCGATAGCCGCTCGCCAGCTTGGTGATCTTTTTGTGCCTTGCACGGGCGGTAACGCCCCGTTTAACGCGTGCCATGATATGTCTCCTTCAGATGCTCTGTTATGCGTTGCGCAGGAAATGCTTCTTGACGTTCTCGCCGTCCGTCTTGAACAGGATCAAGCCGGCACGGGATTCGCGGAGCATTTTCTGGGAACGTTTGCGCATGCCGTGGCGGCGATGCGTCGCGCCGGCCTTCACTTTGCCTTTGGCCGTGAGGCGAAAACGCTTTTTGGCACCCGAATGGGTTTTCATCTTGGGCATTTTGTTTCCTTTCGTAACTCATTTGGCGCCGCTGCCCTGTTTCCCCGCTTCGCTCGGAAACAACTGCGACTGCGCCTGTTAAGCGGCCGGGCATGCCCGGCAGTGTGTTTTGTGGTGCGATTGCACCGAATTCACCTGCCAAGCCCGGACGCGCTATGAAGGTGGCTCTTATAGCAGCCGTGCCGTTGGTTCCGCAAGCGCCGTTACCCACAGTATAACTTATTGATATATAAAACTATTTATGGGAAGAGGGGCCGCCAACCTGCGCCACCAGCCGGTCGGTCGCCTGCTCCAGTGCCGCTTCGAGCTGCCGCATCATTTCCACCCGTTTCAGCCCGGGCGGGATGGCGGGCAGGATTTCCAGTGTGACCGTGCCGGGGTTTTTCAGAAACGCGCCCTTGGGCCAGAACATGCCCGAATTAAGCGCCACTGGCACGACCGGAAGATTGAGGTTGTCGTACAGCGCGGCGACGCCGGGCTTATAGGGTTTATAGCTGCCGGGCGCGAGCCGGGTGCCTTGCGGGAAGATGATGATCTGGCGGCCCTGCGCCGCGAAACGTGCCGCCGCCGCCAGCATGCGGCGCAGTGCCTTCGCGCCTGCGCTGCGATCGACCGGCACCATGCCCGCCTTCAGCGTGTACCAGCCCCACAGCGGGATCCAGACCAGTTCGCGCTTCAGCACGAAGACGGGGTCAGGCAAAACCAGATGAAGCTTGAACGTCTCCCACGCCGATTGGTGCTTTGCGGCGATGATGCAGCCTTGCGCGGGAAGGTTTTCGCGCCCGATAACCTTGTAGCGCAGGCCAAGAAAGACACGTTCGAACAGCGCAATGCCGGAAAGGTAGAAGCGCACCGTGCCCCGCATCACCGGGCGCGGCAAAATCAGTATGGGCAGGCAAGCAAAGCACAGCACGATATGCCAAAGATAAAAGGCTGTGCTGAACAGCAGTGCGCGCAGAACGGTCATGAGGCGATGCGGTTCAATATTTTCTGGGCGCGGGCTGCGAGATATTTGTTGTATTCCGTGATCAGCAGGCTGGCGGTGCCGCGCCGCTTCCACCATCCATCAAGCTGTACGTTATCGGGCCGCACTGCATAGGGGTAGATGGTAATGTTCGGCAGCGCGGCGTGGAATTCCACCAGCGCACGCCGCACATGGTAGTTGGCGGTCACGACCCGCAGCGAGGTGTATTGCTGGGCTTCCATCCATGCCGCAGTTTCGCTGGCGTTGCCGGTGGTATCGGCCGCTTCCTTGCCGAGATTGATGCAACAGCGGCGCTTTTCGGGATCGAGCGTAAGGCCGGCGAGCAAATCGGACCGCGGTGTTTTCGGATGCACGCCGGAAACGAAAAGTTTTTTCACCACGTCGCGCTGCAGAAGCTCGACCCCGGCAGCAAGCCGCTCGCTGCCGCCGGTCAGCACCACAGCGGCATCCGTTGCGGCAACGCCGAGTATGGGCATGTTCTGCGGCATGGTTTTGACGTCATAAACAAAGACCATGAGCCCGGCAGCCCACAGCCCGGCAAGAACGGCGGCAAGAATAACGAGGCGCATCATGGCATCGTCCGCAAGCTTGCCAGAACGCTTTGCCGCGCCGCCAGCAGCGCGGCGCCGTAAGCCAGTGCGGGCACCAAAAGCATGGAAAGCACCAGCCGCGCCCAGGCCCAGAATGTGGGTGCGAACATAGAGGCCAGCGGCACATCGTAGCGCCCTGCCGCCAGCGCCATGCCGGTAAGCGCGGCAAAGCCCGCCGCGCCGCCGGCCAGCGCCGCGGGCGCCATAATACGCTTGATAAAGCGGCCGAATTCGCCGGCGATGTCGTTGTCGGAGGCGCCCATGATGTGCAGAAGTTCGACGATATCGTGATGGATGGCAAGGCCCGCGCGGCAGGCAAGCGCGACCGCGCCCAAAAGCGCCGCCGCCGCCAGCAGCGCCGCCGCCAGCGCGCCGCCCTGCAAAAGCCGCGCAAGCCCGGCAAGATCGCGCAGCCATGCGTTACGGTCATCGACATGTGCGCCTTCGATCCCCGCTGCGGCGATGATGGTTTCAAGTTCGGTAGCGTCCGCCGCCGGGCGGGGCGCGAGTGTGACATCAACCAGCATCGGCAATGGCAAATCCTGCGCCGCGATATCGGTGCCGAGCCATGGCTGCAACAATTCCTGCGCCGTTGCGGGCGGCAGCGGCGCGGCCACGGCCACGCCCGGCACGCCGCGTATGGTCTCGATCGCTTCCTTGAAACGCGCTTGCGCCTTTGCCGCGCTTTCGCCGGGGAGCGGCGTCAATTCAACCGTCAGCGCGCCATTTGTTTGTGTATCCCAGCGTGCGGCAAGGATATGCATGCCGCCCTGTGCCATCATCGCCAGCGTCGCGAGAAACACCATCAAGCCGAGTATTGCCATCAGCGGCCATGCGCTTTTGCCGCGCGCGAGCGGCAGGGCAGGCGGGGCGACGGGTCCGCGCGAGCGGTGCAGACGAACGGGTAGCGTAAATTTCAGCGCGGGAAAACGAATGTTCCGCATTACGCCACCGCCTCTTCGCGTTCGATGCGCAGCAGACGGCCGCCGTTCAGATGCAATTGCGGGTGACCGAAGCGTTGCAGCAGCGCGCTGCTGTGGGTTGCGATCACGACGGTGGTGCCCAGCTTGTTGAGTTCCACGAACAGGTGCAACAAACGCACGGCGGCATCGTCGTCAACGTTGCCGGTTGGTTCATCGGCCAGCAGCAGGCGGGGCCGGTTGATTACGGCGCGCGCAATCGCGGCGCGCTGTTGCTGCCCGCCCGAAAGTTCGGACGGCACCGCATCGAGCGCGTCGCCGAGCCCGACCCAGTGCAAAAGTTCGCCGACATGGGCGCGGATCTCGGCCTCCCCGCCGCCAGCAAGGCGCAGCGGCAGCGCCACGTTATCGAGCACGCTGAGATGCGGGATCAGTCGGAAATCCTGAAACACCACGCCGATGCGGCGGCGGATCGCAGGCAGTTCGTCGCGCCCAAGATGCGCAAGGTCGCGCCCGAAGATATGGATCCGCCCCTTGGCCGGGCGCTGCGCCAGAAACATTAGCCGCAAAAGGGACGATTTTCCGGCCCCCGAAGGGCCGGTCAGGAAATGGAAAGAGCCGGGCTGGAGGGTGAAGGAAATATCGCTCAGCACCTCCGGCCCGCCTTGCGCCTGCGGCCCGGCGCCGTAGCGCATGGAAACTTTATCGAACCGGATCAAATTCTTGCCCTTCCATCATGCCTTGCTATGCAGCCTTATTATCATAAGCTGCGTGGCGCGGGCGTCCAGCCGCTATTGAGGGGTTTGTAACGCCGCTTGCTTGCTAAGTCATTCATTTCTATAACATTGGAGGATGATTCTTGTCTGCCCCTCATGCGGAACGCGCTATGTCGTGAACCCGGCCGCCTTCACGGGCGGTGCCCGGCAGGTGCGTTGCGCGCGTTGCAGCCAGGAATGGCAAGCCGAGCCGCCGCCCGAAGAACAGGAATTGCCCGATGATTTGCCGCCTGTGGTCGAAACGCCGCAAGCTGTGACCCCGATTCCGCCCGGCTCCAACCTGCCCGCTATCATCGGCAAGATCGACCGTACGCTTTTGCTCTGGAGCCTGGTGCCGGTTCTGATTTTCGCGCTGATGCTTTCCGCCGGGCTGTTTTTCGTTTATGGCCGGTCAACGATTGTCATTTGGTTTCCCGGCATGGTCGAAACCTATAACGGCATGGGCCTGCGTGTGGGCGAACTGGGCGCCGGGCTGGTGATACGCAATATCCGTTCCGAACAAAGGCTGGAAAGCGGCGCCATGATGCTGGCGCTGGATGGCGAGGTGGTTAACGGGGCCGCCTATATGCAAAGCGTGCCGATTATACAGGCCTCGGCGCTGGGCACCGATAACAAGCCGGTGGCGATATGGGAAATGTTCGCCAATCCGATTAGACTTGAGCCCGGCGGCGTGGCAACATTCTCGTCCACCGTCCGTTATCCGGAAGCGACCGTGGTCGAGGTGACACTAGCTTTCACCGAGCACGAGAAGCAGCAGGCGGAAGAAGAGGAAGAAAGCGCGGGCGGCGAAGGCGGCTCGTCAAAAGGAAGAAGCAACGCAGGAAGCCATGGCGGATCAGGACATCACTAAGAAGGAAAACGGCGCGCGCGTATTGGTGGCGGAAGACAACCCCGCCGTGCGCGAATTCGTCGTGCGCTCGCTCTCGGGTGCGGGCTACCAGGTCAAGCAAGTGGCGGACGGCCAGCAGGCGCTTGATGTTCTCGCCAACGAACGCTTCGGTGTGCTGGTGACCGATATCGTGATGCCGAATGTTGACGGCATCGCGCTCGCGCTCAAGGCCGTGCGGCTGTTTCCCGATTTGCGGATCGTCATGATTTCGGGCTATGCGCAGGAACGCATGCGCGCTCACAATCTCGATGCGCTCGTGCACCGCGTGATCGCCAAGCCCTTCTCGCTCGAGGAAATTTGCAGCGCGGTCAAGGATGCGCTCGCTACCCCGCCGTCCGGAACCTGAGGGGCGCGCCATGAAGCAACCCGTCCGCAAGGCCGTTTTTCCCGTCGCCGGGCTTGGCACGCGCTTCCTGCCTGCCACCAAGGCGATGCCGAAGGAAATGCTGACGCTGGTCGATCGCCCGCTGATCCAGCATGCGGTGGACGAGGCGCGTGCCGCCGGGATTGAGCAATTCATCCTCGTCAACAGTCGCGGCAAGGACGCAATCGAAGACCATTTCGACAGCCACAACGATTTGCGCCGCGCGCTTGAGGCCCGCGGCAAGAAGCGCGAACTGGAACTTCTGAACAGCACCGATATCGAATCCGGCCAGCTTCTGTTCACGCGCCAGCGCGAGCCGCTCGGGCTCGGTCATGCGATATGGTGCGCGCGCCACCTTGTGGGCAACGAGCCTTTCGCCATTTTGCTGGCGGATGACGTCGTGCTTTCCGAAACGCCCTGCCTGAAGCAAATGATGGAAGCCTATGACAAGGTGGGCGGCAATATCGTCGGCGTGGTCGATGTGCCGCGCGAACAGACAAACCGTTATGGCATTCTTGATATTGCTTCGGAAGAAGACAACCTCGCCCGTATCAAGGGGCTGGTCGAAAAGCCGGCGCCGGATAAGGCGCCTTCGACCCTTTCGGTGATCGGCCGTTATATTCTGCAGCCCGAAGTGTTCAAATACCTCGATGAAAAGCGCACCGGTGCGGGCGGTGAAATCCAGCTGACCGACAGCATGGCGAAGCTTATCGGCACGCAGCCCTTCCACGGCTTGCGTTACAGCGGCAAGCGTTTCGATTGCGGCGACAAGGTCGGCTTTATCGAAGCCAATGTCGCTTTCGCGCTCGTGCACCCCGAAATGGGCGCTGCCGTTCGCGAAGCCTTGAAAAAGATCGTTTAGGCTTTCCAGCCGGTATGCGCGGCGGCGATGCCGCCCGCGTAATCGGCCCAGCGCACGGCGCACAGGCCCGCGCGCTCCATGCGCGCGGCCAGCTCGGCCTGCTTCGGGAACTGGCGGATACTTTCTGCAAGGTATTGATAGGCCGCGCGGTCATGCGCCACCACCTCGCCAAGCCAGGGTAGAACCTTGAAGGAATAGAGATCGTAGGCGTTGCTGATTTCCCTTGCCACGGGGTTTTTCTTTCCGCGCATTTTCTGCGGCGAACCGGTATCCACTTCGCCGGAAAATGCGCCGGGGCTGAATTCGAGGCAGAAGAACCGTCCGCCGATCTTCAGCACCCGCGCGACCTCGGCCAGCGCATCATCAATATAAGTCACATTACGCAGTCCGAAGGCGATCGTGACCGCATCAAAGGAATTGTCGGGTAATGGCAGCTTTGCGGCATCGCCCGTCAGCCACGTAATGGCGCGGCCCCGCCCGGTGTCGAGCGCGCGTGCCTTGCCGCGCGCCAGCATGGCGGGGTTGATATCACATACCGTCAGCTTTGCCGCGCCGCGCGTGCGGGCGAGGATGCGCAGCGCGATATCGCCGGTGCCGCCCGCGAGATCGAGGATGGTTTCGCCTGCCCGCGGCGCCAGCGACGCGACGAACCTGTCTTTCCATAAACGATGGATGCCGAGCGACATTAAATCGTTCATCAGGTCATAGCGCCCGGCCACCGATGTAAAAACACCGCGCACCATGCCGGTTTTTTCGCTGCCCGCCACGGGGCGGGCGCCGAACCAGCTTTGTTCGGGGTTGCGGGCGGGCCGCGCGGCGGCTTTTGCAGATGTTTTTGCCATGGCGAAAGCCTACCACGGCGGCGCGGCGGATGCTATCTGTTGGCCTATGCCTGAACTGCCCGAAGTGGAAACCACCTGCCGCGGCCTTGTCCGCGCGCTTCTCAACCGCAAGATTGTGCGCGCAGAACAGCGCCGCGCCGATCTGCGCTTTCCCATGCCGCGCGGACTGGCGCGCAAGCTGGCCGGGCGGCGCATTCAGGCTGTGCGGCGGCGCGCCAAATATATCGTCGTCACGCTCGATGACGGCATGGCGCTCTTGCTGCACTTGGGCATGTCCGGGCGGCTGGTGGTGGGGCTACCGGGCGCGCACGGCAAGCACGACCATGTCGTGCTGCATTTCGATGACGGCAAGGTGCTGCGTTTCAACGATCCGCGCCGTTTCGGCATGCTCGATCTTGTGCCGGAAAGCGCGCTTGTTTCGCATCGCTTGCTGCGGAACATCGGGTTGGAGCCGCTTGGGCGCGAACTGACGCCCGTGAAACTTCTGGCGATGTTCAAGGGCAAAAAAGCGGACATGAAGGCCGTGCTGCTGGATCAGCGCCTGATTGCGGGGCTCGGCAACATTTATGTATGCGAAGCGCTGTTCCTTTCCGGCATTGGCCCGAAGCGCCGTGCGGGCAGCCTGAAGCCGGCAGAAGCCGCACGGCTCGTGCCCGCTATCCGCAAGGTTTTGCGCGCCGCGATCGCGGCAGGCGGTTCATCCTTGCGCGATTACGTGCAAAGCGACGGCGTGCTCGGTTCGTATCAGAACAATTTCGCGGTATATGGGCGCGAAGGGGAACGTTGCCGGGGATGCAGTTGTAACCCAACCAAGACCGGCGGCGTGCAGCGCTTCACGCAGGCCGGGCGCGGCACGTTCTGGTGCCCGCGGCGACAAGTGTGAACTCGTTGCCGTAATCAGCGCACGGCCTTCAGTTGAAGCAATCTTTTCGTTACCAGGATCGTGCCCGCCACGCTTAAATGATCCTTGTCGCGGTACAGGCTTACGCCTTCGTCGGACAGGGATGTGCAGGTTGTTTCATTACAAACAGATTGTGCGCTGTCGATCACAATCAGATCAGGATAGCGGGCCTTCAGATCCCGGGCAATGGCGCGCATCGGCTTGGTCGGCGCCATGGCTTTTTCGCGGTCTGTGACGCAAGAGACGGGCGGCGTATCTTCCAGAAGCATCGGTCGCCCGGACTGTTTTCCGCCTTCACATAACAGTGGATTGTAGCTTAGTTCTGGCGGCTGCAGTACGAGCACGACCTTCTTGCCGAGTTTTTCCAGAAGCGTAACCTCGGCATCCAGCCTGTCATGCAGGATAGCGGCCTCAGATTCGCTCTTTGTTTGCAGGGTCCAGCGCCCCACCAGCAGCACGGTTTTAATGGTGTCGGTTGTCGTTATCAGGTCTATGATGGCCTGCATCCTGTTGTTGATTTTCATGGTGCTCGGCTGCGAATCGTTCAGGCGGTTAGGCAAAATTGTATTGCCCACACCAAGATTGATTGTGCCCTTGCCGGTTTTTCTGCGATAATAACCGTCAAATGTTTGCCAAAGGGCGTGGGCGTGGCTGTCCCCCACTATGGCAAGGCGCACATCCTTCAAATCTTTTACCGACATATTGCAATAATCCCAGCGCGGATCGACGGTGGGCAGGATGGCCGTGCAATTATTATTGGTGGAACGCGCGATGAAAAAATTGTTCAAGGCCATCTCTGCGCCTTTGGCGCCAGGAACCGCCGGTACGGCGCGGGCGGCCGGGTATTTGACGATCAGCGTGGCAGAGATTGTGAGAAAAAGGGCCGCCACGATGCCCAGAAACAGGCGCAAGCCAAACGGCGTGATGACTGAGCCGACCGGCCTTGCCCGGATCGGGCGTTCGATGAAAAAATAAGTCAGGCATGCGGGCGGGAATGCGGCCGCAAGGCACAAGACAAGCAGCAAGCCGCTTGGCGCCCCCATTTGCACGATGTGCGCATAAGACAAAAGCGGCCAATGCCAGAGATAAAGCGGGTACGAAATAAGGCCCACGAAAACCATGGCGGAATTTGACAGCACCAGTCTGTTGAACGGCGCCTGCGGCCCGGCGGCAATGATAAGCACGGTGCCGAGCACCGGCAGCAATGCTTGCCAGCCGGGGCTATAGTCTGTTTTATCAAGGCCAATGCAGGCGCCCAAAATCAGCACCATGCCGACCGTGGATTTTATCCAGGGGCTGAGCCGGGGTTTACCGGCCCCTTTCGTGCGCATTTCCATGACAACCAGCGCGCCGCCGGCGGCCAACTCCCACAGGCGGCTGGGCAGAAGGTAAAAAGCAGTATCCCGGCTGCCATCGCCCAGGATTATGGCCACCAAGAAAGAAACAACCATGGCGGCGGCTATAAAGATTTTGATGTCGCCGCGCATTTTCATGCACAGCCAAAGGATAAACGGCCAGATAAGATAAAATTGCTCTTCCACGCCCAGAGACCAGAGATGCAACAGCGGCTTGAGCTGTGCGGGCGCATCGAAGTAACCGACTTCGAGCCAGTTGAGGATATTGGCATAGAACAGGCTGCCGGCGACGATATGCTTGCGTAAACTGGCGAACTCGTCTGGCATAAGCATAAACCAGCCGGCGACGAGGCAGAACAGAAGCACCACGGTCAGCGAAGGTAATATCCTGCGTGCCCGGCGGAAGTAAAAATCGGCGATGTTGAAAACATGTGCCTGCTGTGCGCGCAGGATCAGGCCGGTAATGAGATAGCCGGAAATAACGAAGAAAACATCGACGCCGACAAAGCCGCCGGGAAGCAGATGGCTATCAAGATGAAAGGCCAGCACGACCAGTACGGCAACGGCGCGCAGCCCGTCGATATCGGGGCGGTAGTAAGACGGGGTTGTCATAACCTCGTCTTACCGCAGGATTCAGGGCCGGCCTAGCTGATTTTCTTCAGGCTGTTTTCGATTTTGTTGACCAGCGGGTCGGCACTGTACTGCATGCTGTCGCCCGCGCTTTCAAGCTGCGCGATCAGTTGCGCCAGCGAGGTGATCAGCTGTTCGCCCTGCTGCTGCAACGTGCCGCGCATGGTCGAAGCCTTTTCCTGCAATGCGTCCATCGCATGGCTGACCGAAACCACTTCGCCCCGTGCCGAGATCGCGCCGCGCGCCAGCGATTCGGTGGTTTCTTCCCACGTGCTGGTGGCATTGCGGACCATATTGGCCGCCGCTTCCGCCTGTTCGGCGAGGTTGCGGATCTGGTCTTCGGTGTTGTTGCTGATATCGGCCATACGGCGGGTGATCTGCTCGCCCATGTTGCTGAGCAGGTCGCGATTGATCTCCAGCTGCTTGCCGACGCCTTCGAAATGCTTGAGCGCCTTGGTGATATCGCTGCCGATCTTGCCGTCCTGCGCCGCAATCTGTTCGGTCGTGACCGTCAGGCGATCGAGCTGGTTGTCGAGCTGCTTGCCGAAGCCGTTCAGCAGCTCCGCCGCCTGTTCGGTCAGCGCGCGCAGGTCCAGCGTCTTGCGGGCCATCAGATCGACCCCGCCTTCGCTTGCCGCACGGAAGCGGCCAGCCATCTGTTCGATATCCTCGAAAGTGCCCGAAGTCGCCTTCTTGATACCGGCATACATATCTTCCAGCTGTGTCGCCATCTGGGCAAAGCCGTTGTTGATGCTGGTGACCTCGGCTTGCAGCATGGTGCGGACCTTGTCCATCTGTTCGCGCGATCCGGCCGTGGCGGTCTGGATCTGGCTTTCGCTGCGCTTGGTGGCTTCGGCCAGAAGGCCGATTTGTTGCTGCAGCGCGACGCTGCTGCCGCCAAGCCGTTCGGAAACCACGCTTGCCTGCACATCGAGGTTTTGCAGCTGCACGCCGAACTTGGTTGCCGCCGTTTCGGCGGATTCGCGCAAGCTGGTGAGCCGTTCGCCTGCCAGCAGCACTTCGGCCACCGTGGCGTTGGCCTGTTGCAGCAATTTCTGCTGCTCGGCCGAGAAGTTGCCGGTGCCGTCCTGCATCGCATCGACCTGTTCCGCCATCAGCTTCGCAAAATAGGTGATCGATTCCTTCGCTTCTTCCGCAGCCGCCTTCACGCGCAGGCCGAGCTGACCGAGCACACCGTTGGCCGCATGCGCGGTTTCGCTGAACAGGGTGGTAGAAGACCCGAGCGTTTTGGCAACCTGTTCCGCATGCTGGCGCAGATGGGTCGTGGTCGCTTCCATCTGGGAAACCGAATTGCCGATGATCGCGGGAATGCGTTCGCCTTCGCCGCGCAGACGTTCGGCCGTGCTTTGCAGCCTGCTTTCGGCTTCGCCGATGCGCTGGCTGGCGGTGGCGGCCTGGCCGGCCGCAAGTTCGGCCTGATGCGTCAGTTCCTGCAAATCGCGCTGCACAGCGGCGCGCACGGCGCCGATGCGTTCGATCATCTCGGCGGTGGTTTCGCCGGCGTTCGATTCGCTTTGCAACAGCTGGCTGTTCAGTTCGCTCAGGCGCTGGCTTGCCTGCTGCGCCACGGACGCGATGCTTTGCGTGCGCTTGGCGGCTTCGCCTTCCACGCTCGCAAGCTGTTCTTGCTGTTCGCGCAATTGCGTGCCGTAGCCGGAAAGCGCTTCGGTCGCGCGCGCGGCCAGCTGGCTAAGCTCGCCGGTCTGTTCGACCAGCATGCCGCTGGCATCGCGGGTCGAGGATGCGAAGCGGGCGGAAGCCTGGTCGATGCTTGCCAGCACGTTCGCGGTCTGGATCTTGAGCCGTTCGCCGCTGCCGTCGATCTGGCCCAGCATGGTGGCCAGCGTTTCGGCGGCGCGCGCGGTTTCGGTTTGCGTCTGTTCGCGGATCTTCTGTGCCTGGTCGGCCAGCGATGCGGTGACGGAAAGCACGGCGCGGACCTGCTGTTCGGCCTGCTGCGCGCTGGTGGTCAGGGTGCCGGCCTGGTCGGCGAAGCCGGCGCCGGTGGTACGGACGGCCGCGAGCGAGCTTTGCGTCTGTTCGTTGAACTGCGCAAGCTGGCGGTTCATGGCGCTGAGCGTTTCGCTCAGGCGGCCTGCGGTGCGTTCCGCCGCTTCGGACGAAGAGGCGTGTGCCATGCCGAGCCGCTCGAACATCGCGACCAGCTCTTCCTTCTGGTTGTCGTTGGCAGTGCGGACGCTGGTCTGCTGTTCGGCGATCTTCAGTGCGGCCTGTTCCAGCGCGTTGAGCTGGCTGTTCAGGTTGCCGCTGATGGCGCTGAGGGCGCTTTCGGCATCACGCGTCAGGCGTTGCAGCTGTTCGGCGCCTGCGCCGAGGTTGCTGCCGATCTTGGCGGACATTTCATCGAAGCGGCCCGAAGACTGCTCCGCGCCCGAAAGCGCGGTTTCCACGGTTTGCTGCAGCTGCTTGCTGGTTTCCTGCAGCTTGCCGACGGCGCCGTTAAGCTGCTGTACGAGATGCGCGCTTTGTTGTTCCATCGCGATGCGGATCTGCGCCGTATGTTCGGCCAGCGAACTGGCGGACCCGGCAAGGCTGCGAAGCTGTTGGTCGCTCTTGCTTGTAAGATCGAGCAGGCGCGTGCCCTGTTCGGCCATCGCCGTACCGGCCTTCTGCAACGATGCGGTTGCGGTTTGCGCGCCCTCGTTGATCGTGCCGGTGTGGCGTTGCAGCGCCATATTGGCCTCGTCGAGCCGGTTGAGGCTTTGCGAAACCGAATTGGCCACGGTTTCGTGCGCGCGTTCGCTGCGGTCGGAAATGGTTTGCAGCTGCGTCACCACGCGGTTGCTGGAAGCGGAAATGGCCGTGCCGATTTCCTGCAGCCTTTCGTTGCTGCGATCGATCAGGCTGATGCGGGTATCCAGCGTGGTTTCCAGCGCGCCGGTTTCGGCGTTGCTGCGGTCGATGCTGGCGCGGATCGCGAGCACCTTTTCCTCGATCGCCTGCGCGATGTTCTGGGTCACGTCCTGGAAGCGGGTGGCGACGCGTTCGATCAGGCCATAGGCCTCGCCCGCGCGTTCCTTCACGGTATCACCGACGCCGTTGAAGGTCGCCTGCGCCTGTGACAGATCGCCGATCAGGTCTGCGGTCTGCTTCTGCATCAGTGCGCGCGTGTGAGCGGCGTCGTTCTGCAGCGTGCCGGTGACGCTTTGCAGCTGCGCCGCGCCCTGTTGCGCCACCTGCGTCAGCTGGGTCACCTGTTCGGACACCTGGCCGCCGACGGTGCGGAGCTTCACGACGGTTTCGTCGGCGCCCCGGTTGAAACCGGTGATTTCGTCCTTCAAGCGCGCGCTCATTTCGTCGAATGCGCGGTGGGTATCGGCCAGCGCGCCTTGCTGCGCCGCCTGGATGCTGCCGAGGCGGCCAAACAGCGTATCGACCGTCTGCAGCGCGGTGACCGCGCTGTGATCGATTGTCATGCTGAGATCGGCGGTGCGATCGGTGGTTTGCAGCATCTTCTGCGCGGCGCTGTCGAGCCCGCGCTGGTAGTCGGCCAGCTGTTCGCTGCCCTGCTGCGTGGTGTCGATGATGCGCGCCAGCGCCTTGCTGACGGGTTCGAGGCCCGCGCCGGAAAGCTGGGCCAGCCGGTTGCCGGTTTCATCGAGCCGGCTTTCGGTTTCGCCAAGAAGGTTGGTGATCCCGGCAACCTGCAGACGGAAATTATTCTCGCTTTGCGATGTGCGGTCGGAAAGCTGCACGAGCACGTCGCGCAGGCCTTGTTCGGCTTCGCGCGCGCGGTCGGCCAGCGTATCTTCGTGGCGCGCGAGCGCCTCGGTCGCCAGCGAAAGCGATTGCACGCCGTTCTGCGCCACTTCGGCGAGGCGGGCGATGACTTGCTGGTTTTGCGTCGCGCCCTGGCTGAAGCGATCGACCGTATGGTCGGCCAGCTCGGTCACCTTGTCGCGCAGGCCCGCGAGCTTGTCCTGGAATTCTTCCATCGAACCCACAGCGGCATTGGCGCGGTCGGAAACGTCGCGGCCGGTCGAGCGCGCATGTTCGTCGATCGCTTCGAGCTGCAGGATCATGCGGCTCAGCTTGTCGCCGGTCTCGCCAAGGCGGGCATTGCTGTTCTCGGTCAGGTCGCGCACGCGCTCGGCCGCGCCTTCGTAGCGGCCGGTGGCTTCGGAGACCTGTTCGTTCAGGCGCGCGGCTTCGTCGCGGATGCCGGTTGTGATATCGCGCAGACGCTCGATCCCCGCATTGGTGGTGCCATCGAACTTATCGACGGATTTACCGAGAATGTCGGTCAGCGTTTCGGTGGTGGCGGCAATGTGGTTGACGAGCGATTCAAGCTGCCCGCGGCGCTGCAGCAGGTTGCCGTCGGCTTCTTCGATACGGCCGCTGAAGCTGGTCAGAAGGTTGTGGATCTGATCGGCCTGCGCCGTAAGGGTCGCACCGAGGCGCCCCGCCTGCTGGCTGGCTTCGCTTTCGGTTTCGGCAAGGCGTTCAGCCGCCGCGCGCAGCGTGGCTTCCGCTTCTTCGACGCGCCTCGGCAATGCGCTGGCGAGCTCTGCGATACGGTCGCCCTGCGTTGAAAGCAGGTCGGCCGCACGCACGGCTTCGCCGCGCGCGTCCTGCGCCTTGTCGTAGAACTGTTCGATCTGCAGCTCGACCGCGCGGGTGCTTTCCGCCAGCTTGGCGCTGGCGTTGTCGGCGGCGGCCAGCAAATCGGTTTCCTGGTTGCGGATCGCGTCGCGCAGCTGCGCGCCGTTTTCGTTGGCCGAGGTGATCGCCTTGGTGATCTGGGTGCTTTGCGTGTCGATATCGGACAAAAGCTGTTCAAGCTGTTCGCGCACGGAAGCCGTGTTGCGGCCAAGCGCATCGCCGGTTTGCGTCAGGCTGCCATCAAGCGCGCGCAGGTTTTCAAGCCGCTCTTCGATCAGGCGGTCGAAATCCTTGGCGGCCGCCACAACTTCGCCGGCGCGGCCGACATTGCCCTTGCTGCGTTCAAGCAGATCGACGATGTCCGATTTTTCAGTCTGCAGCTTTTCAAGCAGTGCGCCGATTTCGGTTTGGCCGAGCTTGCTTGCGTTCTTCAGCAAAATAAGCTGCTGGCGCACGGCGAGATTGAAGCGCTTGATGCGCGCTTCGGCCGAGCCCTGCTCGTTCAAAATCATGCCGAGCTGACGGCGCAGCGGTTCCGTCGCGGTCTGCACATCGGCGGCGCGCTGCAGATAGGCGGCGACCATCCAGATGAAAGCAACGGGCGAAACCACGGCGGAAAGACCGAGCGCCCAGCTGGTGAGCGGAATGCCCGCGAAGCTTTTTGCCGCGCCTGCGCTGATCAGCACCAAAAGAACGAGCGCGAGCCAGCCGGCGGAGCAGCCGACGCCGAGCCAGAAGGGAAGCGTGGAATAATTTCGGGTTGGCGGCGCGTGTTCGAAGAACCGGGGTTCGGTGCGCGCGATCTGCTTTGTTTGGGTGCCGGTCTGCTGGGTTCCGGTTTGCTTTTGAGCAGAAGTGTCAGCCATGACTGCCTCGAAAAAATGAGCGGAAAACAAAAAGGTAACGGTTTGCTGCAACCGGCCTGGAACCGGTTGGCTGGCATACCGCCATCGAAACGATAGGCACTTTATAGAGTCTGTTGCCGGAATGGAAGTGATTCGCGAACCCTAAAGCCATGCGGAATCAGCGTGTTAACCATAAAAGCGCATGTGCTAGGCCAGCTTCTTCAACCTGTACAGTTCTTCCAAGGCTTCTTTGGGCGTGAGATCGTCCGGGTTGATGGCCTTCAGCGCTTCCAGCGCCGGCGCGGCACGCGCGGCGGCGTTTTGTGCGGCTTGCTGCGCCTGAATTTGTGAAAATTCCGGCATTTGCGTGGCCAGCGCGCCCGCATCCCTGCGCTTGTCGGAATTTTCCAGCGCCGCCAGCACCGCTTCGGCGCGTGCGGTCACGGCGGCGGGCAGCCCGGCCAGCTTTGCGACATGGATGCCGTAAGACCGGTCGGCCGCGCCTTCCGCGATCGCGTGCAGGAATATGATTGCGCCCTCCCATTCCTTCACGGCCATCGTGCGGCACACAAGCGCGCCTAGCCTGGCTTCCAGCGCGGTCAGTTCGTGGTAATGCGTCGCGAACAGCGCGCGGCAGCGGTTCGCTTCATGCAGATGTTCGATCACCGCCCAGGCAAGCGAAAGCCCGTCAAACGTGGCGGTGCCGCGGCCGATCTCATCGAGGATCACGAAGCTGCGCGCGCTTGCCTGGTTGAGGATCGCGGCGGTCTCAACCATCTCGACCATAAACGTGGACCGCCCGCGCGCCAGATCGTCCGCCGCGCCGACGCGGCTGAACACGCGGTCAACGATGCCGATTTTCGCCGCGCTTGCGGGCACGAAAAATCCGGCCTGCGCCATGATGGCGATCAGCGCGTTTTGCCGCAGAAACGTGGATTTTCCCGCCATGTTCGGCCCCGTCAGCAACCAAAGCCGCTGCGCGGGCGCCAGCGAACAATCGTTGGCGACGAAGCTTTCATCGCCCGCCGCGCGCAGCGCCTGTTCCACGACCGGGTGGCGCCCGCCGGTCACGGCGAAGTTTGTGTCTGCTGTGATAACGGGACGGCAATAACCCTGCTGCGCCGCCAGTTCGGCCAGCGCGGCGGCGACATCCACCAGCGCGATCGCCTGCGCCGTGGCGCGCACGGCGGCTGCGTTTTCCAGAACCATGGCGGAAAGTTGGGCAAAAATTTCCAGCTCGACCGCCAGCGCACGCCCGGCGGCGTCAGATAATTTGCGTTCAAGTTCGGTCAGCTGCACGCTGGTGAAGCGCACGGCGGTTGCCAGCGTCTGGCGATGGATGAAAATATCTTTCATCTGCAACAGCCGGTCGGCGTTGCCGGGCGTGACCTCTATATAGTAGCCGATCACCTGATTGGCGCGCAGCTTGAGCGATTGCACGCCGGTTTTCTCGATATAATGTTTTTGCAGCGCGCGCATCATTTTGTCGCTGTCGTCGCGCAGCGCTACCAGCTCATCAAGCTGCGCCGAAAAGCCGGGCTGGATGAAGCCGCCCTCGCGCGCCAGTGCGGGCAGCTCGTGCATCAAGGCGCGATCAAGCTTTTCGATCAGCCGCGCATGCCCGCCAAGATCGCCTGCCGCCGCGGCCAGATCGGGCGGCAGCCCGGCTTTTTCCGCGCCGAGCAGACCGGCGCGTAACAATGCCGCCTGCTGCAGCGCGGTGCGCACGGCGGCAAGATCGCGCGGGCCCCCGCGGCCGAGCGCGAGCCGCGCGAGCGTGCGTTCAAGTTCCGGCGTTTCGTGCAGCGCCGCGCGCAGCGTGCGGCGCAAATCCGGCTGTTCATGCAAAAACGCCACGCAATCCAGTCTGCGGTTGATGGCGGCTTCGTCAGTCAGCGGCGCGGCCAGCCGCGCGGCCAGAAGCCGCGCCCCGGCGCCGGTAACGGTGCGGTCTATCGCGGCGAGCAGGCTGCCTTCGCGCGCGCCTTGCTGCGTGCGTGTCAATTCAAGGTTGCGCGCGGTCGCTGCGTCAATCGCCATCACCGCGTCTTCCTGCACAAGTTGCGGACGCGCGAAGTGCCGCACTTCGCGTTTCTGCGTCAGCTCAACGTAATCGAGCAGCGTGCCGAGCGCGGCCAGCGCGGCGCGGGAAAGATCGCCGAACGCGTCCGTCGCCGCGACATTATATATGGCGCAGATGCGCCGGGTTGCATTATCGCTGTCGAAACGCGCGCCGGGCAGCGGCGCGAGCTGCGCCCGCCACGGCTCCAGCGCGCTTTTCAGTTCGGCATGTTCAAGCAGCCTTTGCGGCACGAGGATTTCGCCCGGCGCGAGCCGCGCCAGCGCCGCGGCCAGCGCGGGCGCCTCAAGCTCCTGCACCTGCGGCTGCGCCGCCGCGAGATCGAGCCAGGCGAGCGCGAGCCTGCCCTTTTCTTCTGCCACGCATGCAAGGTGGTTGCTGGCGCGCGCTTCAAGCAGGCTGTCTTCCGTCAGCGTGCCGGGCGTGATGATGCGCACGACCGCGCGCTCCACAATCGCCTTGCTGCCGCGCTTCTTTGCCGTCGCCGGGTCTTCCATCTGTTCGCAAATGGCGACGCGGAAGCCCTTGCGGATCAGGCGCGCGAGATAGGCTTCGTGGCTGTGCGCGGGCACGCCGCACATGGGGATATCCTGACCCTGATGCTGGCCGCGGCGGGTCAGCGCGATATCGAGCGCGGCCGAGGCCTTTGCCGCATCGTAGAAGAATAGTTCGTAAAAATCACCGAGCCGGAAAAACAACAGCGCATCCGGGTGCGCGGCCTTCAGCGCCAGATATTGTGCCATCAGCGGCGATGTATCATTGTCTTCGGTCGGGCCGGGCAGCCCGGGCAGGGTGCCTGTTTCCTGTTTTTCGCGTGCGTGCCGGGCCATCAATATCCCCGAAATCCGGTAAGGAATTCAATTGGCAAGCCGCCGGTCGCTGTTGTGGCTGGCGGCTGGCTCGTGTTAAATCTCGTGGTCTTTATAGCATCACGGACGGCGGGCACAAACCATGCGGCGTTTACGGTTGGGAATTAATATCGACCATGTCGCCACTTTGCGTAACGCGCGCGGCGATGTGCACCCGGAAATCATGCGCGCCGCGCACGCCGCGCTGGCGGGCGGGGCCGATAGCATCACGGTGCATCTGCGCGAAGACCGCCGCCATATCCGCGACACCGATGTTGAACGGCTTTGCGCAGCGCTGGGCGCGCCGATCAATATGGAAATGGCCGCAACCGCGGAAATGGCCGCGATCGCGCTCAGGCTGAAACCGCACGCTGTGTGTATTGTGCCCGAACGGCGGGAGGAATTGACGACCGAAGGCGGGCTGGATGTGAAAGGCAAGATCGGCGCGCTGCAGCCTGTCGTTACGCAACTTGCGGCGGCGGGCATACAGGTCGCGCCGTTCATCGACCCGGATATCGCGCAGGTCGATGCGGTCAAGGCCGCGGGCGCGCAGGCGCTTGAATTTCACACCGGCGTTTATTGCAACGCGCGGGGCGGCGCGCAGACGGCGGCTTTGAAACAGATTACCGATGCCGCGCGCCATGCCGCCGCCATTGGCATTGAAGTGCATGCGGGCCATGGGCTGAATTTTGACAATGTCGGCCCCATAGCCGCGATTGCCGAAATCGAGGAGCTGAATATCGGCCATTATCTTGTGGGCGAGGCGCTGTTCACCGGGCTCGAAGCTGCCGTGCGGCGCATGCGTGCCGCTATGGACGCGGCGCGCGGAGGCAAGCCCGCTTGACGTCATAAGGCGCAAGGGGCAGTTTGCCAGCCATGACCCAGCCCAATACCGAAGAAAACCGGCCCGTTACGTCCGACGCGACCCGTAAATTCGAAAAGGATTACGGCGAAGGCAGCGCGATCCGTACCGTGATTTATGCGATCCTGATCGCGGTGGTGATACGCACCGTGGCGTTCGAGCCCTTCAATATCCCCTCCGGCTCCATGATGCCGGGGCTGCAGGTGGGCGATTTCCTGTTCGTTTCCAAATTTTCGTACGGCTACAGCAGCCGCTCGACCGTGCTGGGGGCGATCCCGCTCGAAGGGCGCTTGTTCGGCAAGCAGCCCGAGCGCGGCGATGTGATCGTGTTCAAGCTGCCGCGCGACCCGAGCATCGATTACATCAAGCGGCTTATCGGCCTGCCGGGCGATGTGATCGCGGTCCGGAGCGGCGAGGTCTGGATCAACGGCGCGCCGCTGCCGCGGGAACGCATCGGCCCCGTGATGATGGAAGACAAGGCGGGCATGCCGATGCGCCCGGCCATCGAATGGCGTGAAACCATGCCGAACGGTAAAAGCTATGTGGTGCTTGAAGAATACGAAAACGCGCCGCTTGATAACGCCGGGCCGTTCCGCGTACCCGAAGGGCATTATTTCATGATGGGCGACAACCGCGATAATTCGCAGGACAGCCGCACGCGCAATGTCAGCTATGTGCCTTATGAAAACCTCGTGGGGCGCGCGGAATTCACCTTCTTCTCGCTCAGTGCCGCCACGCGGTTCTGGCAATTCTGGAAATGGCCGTGGTCGGTCCGCTGGGACCGCATGTTCCAGCAAATTCAATAGCCATGGCCGGCGCCGAACCAACCAGCGTCAATGTCACAGTGCTGATGCGCGCGCTTTCGCACCAGTTCGCCGCCATGGATTTGCTTGAAGCGGCGCTCACCCACCCTTCGCTTTCCGCGCCGCGCCGCCCGTCCGGCGCGCCGGCCTATGAACGGCTCGAATTCCTCGGCGACCGGGTAGTCGGGCTCGTGATCGCGGCGTGGCTATACCGAATGTACCCGGATGCGAGCGAAGGCGACCTGGCGCGCCGCCATACCGGCCTTGTAAACCGCGATGTGCTGACGCGCGTGGCCGAAGGCCTCGATCTCGATCGCTATCTGCGCGTGGCGAAAAGCGAACGCGTGGCGGGCGGCACGGTTAACGCCGGTATATTATCGGACGCGTGCGAAGCCGTGATCGGCGCGCTCTATCTCGATGGCGGCATGGAAGCGGCCGAGCGTTTCATCCATAGCGCATGGGAACCGTTGCTCGATGCTGCGGCGCGTCCGCCGATCGACCCCAAGACGGAATTGCAGGAATGGGTGCAGGCGCGCAGCATGCCGCTGCCGGCCTACCGCGTGGTTTCCAGCGAAGGCCCGGCGCACGCGCCTTGCTTCGTGGTCGAAGTGACGATCAAGGACCACGATCCGGTGACGGCCGAGGGGTCATCCAAGCGCATTGCGGAAAAGGAAGCGGCCGCAAGGCTGCTGAGGATGCTGGCATGACGGGCAAAACACGCTGCGGCTATGTCGCGCTGATCGGCGCGCCGAATGCGGGAAAATCCACGCTTGTGAACGCGCTGGTTGGGCAAAAGGTTTCGATCATCAGCGCCAAGCCGCAAACCACGCGCATGCGGATCCTTGGTGTCGCGACGGCGGGGGATACGCAGCTTTGCCTGCTCGATACCCCCGGCGTCTTCAAGCCCAAGCGCACGCTGGACCGCGCCATGGTCGGCGCCGCGTGGCAATCGCTTGACGATGCCGATGCCGTGCTGCTGGTGATTGATGCGCAGGCGGGGATCGATGCTTCGATCGAGGCGCTGATCAGCCAGCTCGAAGCCGCGAAGCGGCCCGTGATCGCGGTTCTGAACAAGGTTGATCTTGTGAAGCCGCATGAAAAGCTTTTGCCGCTTGCGGATAAACTGGCGGCGCATGCGATCATTGAACAAACCTTCATGATCTCCGCGCTCAAGCGTGACGGCGTTGCCGATCTGCGCGCCGTGTTGGCGCCGCGCATGCCCGAAGGACCGTGGCTGTTCGATAAGGACCAGTTGACGGATCTGTCTTCCCGCCTGTTCGCGACCGAAA
The DNA here is from genome assembly GCA_016124955.1 of Alphaproteobacteria bacterium. Taxonomy (NCBI): domain Bacteria; kingdom Pseudomonadati; phylum Pseudomonadota; class Alphaproteobacteria; species Alphaproteobacteria bacterium. The sequence goes on from WGMR01000007.1 coordinate 313,859, forward strand.
TCACGCGCGAACAGTTGTACCTTCAATTGTCGCAGGAACTCCCCTACGCCGCCGCCGTGATTCCCGAAGCATGGGAAGACCAGCCGGACGGCAGCGTCCGCATTACGCAAAATGTGGTGGTGACGCGCGAAGGGCAGAAGGGAATTGTGGTCGGCAAGGGCGGCGCGCGCATCAAGGCGATCGGCACGGCCGCGCGCGGGCAGCTTGAAAAACTGCTCGGGCAGCGCGTACATTTATTGCTTGAAGTGAAGGTCGATGAGAAGTGGCAGGAACGGGGCGATTTTTACCGCCTGTTCGGGCTTAAGCACTAACCTTGCGGCGGGCCATTCAGACCAAGGCTGCGCCGCATACGGACTTGCGGGCGCTGACCTAGCGGCAACACATAGGCATCTCGGTCAGCTACGTTATCTGATGCTATGCGCCAGCTGAAATTTGTGGACGCAGGTGCATACTGGCCGGAGTTTTTTTTGTTTCTCCAGCGGATAAATCTATTCACGATCCATGAAAACCAAGCTTTGTGGTGTTTTCTTGGCCCCGGCTTTATTACATCACCCATAACAACCTGCTCAAATCATCGTTTGCGTCAATATCCTCATAATGTCGCACAGCGTGCCGAAAGTAATTACGATAACTTTCATGAAATGACTATTTTCTAATAACAAAAAAACGGTAAGTTGGCGCACCCCATTGCGCCACCAGTACCGGCATGGTAGAAGCGCGCGGGCGAAAGAAGAATCTGTCGCCCAGGAAACGAATAATAACGTATTTTCAATGCACTAGAGGTTCATTGCCCGTGACGACAGTGACCGCAGAACAAGGACAGGGGAAGGCCCCCATCGTGGCCGGCGCGGCCGCCCAGCTGGCGCGCCGTTATGCCGTCGCTCTTTACGATCTTGCAGATGAACAAAATGCGATCGATGCCGTCGCATCCGATTTTCGCGCCATCCGTCAGCTGGTCGCCGCCAGCGCCGAGCTGCAGGCCATTATGGCCAATCCGCGCTTGTCGCGTTTGCAGCAGATGAAGGCGATGCAGGCACTGGCGCAAGCGGCGCAGTTCCAGAAGCTGACGCAGAATTTCCTCGGTCTTACGGCGCAAAATCGCCGCACCGCGCTTTTGCCGGTGATCACCGAAGCCTTTCTCGGCGAAGTGGCGCGGCGCCGCGGCGAAACCATTGCCGCCGTGACGAGCGCACAGAAACTTTCCCCGCAGCAGGCGGAGGCGCTGACGGGCGCCCTGCAAAAGGCGGCGGGCGGCAAGATCCAGATCACGTTCAGCGAAGATCGCGATCTGCTCGGCGGTTTCACGGTTAAACTGGGCTCGCGTTTCGTCGATGCGTCGCTCAAGAACAAGCTGGCGCGGCTCGCGCGTCATATGAAGGAGGCAGCATAGTCATGGATATCCGCGCATCGGAAATTTCCTCGGTTCTCAAGCAGCAGATCGCCGCTTTCGGCGCCGCGGCCGAAGTGGCCGAAGTCGGCCAGGTGCTTTCGGTCGGCGACGGCGTGGCCCGCGTTTACGGGCTCGATAACGTCCGTGCCGGCGAAATGGTGGAATTTCAGGACGGCACCAAGGGCATGGCGCTGAACCTTGAGGCCGATAATGTCGGCGTCGTGATCTTCGGCAACGACCGCGCGATCAAGGAAGGCGATATCGTCAAGCGCACCGGCGCGATCGTTGAAGTTCCCGTCGGCAAGGGTTTGCTTGGCCGCGTCGTGGACGCGCTCGGCAACCCCATCGACGGCAAGGGCCCGCTCAAGGACGTGAAGATGGCGCGCGTTGACGTCAAGGCGCCGGGCATCATTCCGCGCAAATCGGTGCACGAACCGATGCAAACGGGCCTGAAGGCCATCGACAGCCTCGTGCCCGTCGGTCGCGGCCAGCGCGAGCTGATCATCGGCGACCGCCAGACCGGCAAGACCGCGGTGGCGATCGACGCCTTTATCAACCAGAAGCCTGCGCATGCGGGCGACGATGAAAGCAAGAAGCTGTATTGCATCTATGTCGCGGTGGGGCAGAAGCGCTCGACCGTCGCGCAGATCGTCAAGACGCTGGAAGATGCCGGCGCGCTGCAATATTCGATTGTGGTCGCCGCCACGGCTTCCGAACCGGCGCCGTTGCAGTTCCTCGCGCCCTATACCGGCTGCGCGATGGGCGAATTTTTCCGCGATAACGCGATGCACGCGCTGATCGTGTATGACGATCTGTCGAAGCAGGCGGTGGCCTACCGCCAGATGTCGCTGCTGCTGCGCCGCCCGCCGGGCCGCGAAGCATATCCCGGCGACGTGTTCTATCTCCATTCCCGCCTTCTCGAACGCGCGGCGAAGCTGAACGACGACCACGGCGCCGGTTCGCTGACCGCGCTGCCGGTGATCGAAACCCAGGCGGGCGACGTTTCGGCCTACATCCCGACCAACGTGATCTCCATCACCGACGGGCAGATCTTCCTTGAAACCGGCCTGTTCTATAAGGGCGTGCGCCCGGCCATCAACGTCGGCCTTTCGGTCAGCCGCGTCGGTTCCGCCGCGCAGATCAAGGCGATGAAGCAGGTCGCAGGCACGATCAAGCTCGAACTCGCGCAGTTCCGCGAAATGGAAGCCTTCGCGCAGTTCGCCTCCGATCTCGATGCCACGACGCAGAAACTTCTGGGCCGTGGCCGCCGTCTGACCGAGCTTCTGAAGCAGGGGCAATACAAGCCGATGCCGGTCGAGGAGCAGGTCTGCTCGATCTTCGCGGGCGTGAAGGGTTATCTCGATAAGGTCGCGGTGGAAGATGTTCCGCGCTTCGAACAGGGCCTGATGACCGAGCTGCGCCAGAGCGGCAGCGCGATCCTCGATGCCGTCCGCGCCGACAAGCAGATCAAGCCCGAAACCGAAGAAAAGCTGAAGGCTTTCATTGAAAGCTACGCCAGGGGTTTTGCGTAAGCGCAAACGCCCGGCGATTACGAACAAAGAAAAACCCCGCCTCCGGGAAAACGAAGGCGGGGTTTTTTTTATTCTGGACTCACTGAATCACTTCAGCCTTTAGGCATTGGTCTGCCCCAAGGGCCGGCAAGGTCGTCAATAGGGCCGGAATCGGGTTCTGCTGGTTTTGGTTCCGGCTCTGACGCGAGCGTAACGCGCCCGGCGGTCCGCAGCTGTGCGGCAACCGGCTTCATCGATATCGTTCTCATAATCTCTCCCAGCAAAAATTTTTACCTGAATCCGTAAAACCGCGTTTCAGGGCACCAAGAAATAAAAAATCCTGGGTGATTCAGTCAACGAAATTATATGCTGCAACTGCGAAATGCAGCGCAACTTTATTGCGTTTAAGGCCCGTATTTTTGTGCGACGCAAAATAGCATGGTTAAAGCCGGGTATGGTGGCTGCGGTGATGGCTGCTAGGAGATTTGCAGTTTCACTCGTGCCCCTACCTCGGGCAATTGGTAACCCGGTCTCGTAGCCGCAGGCAGGTCGCGCAAATTCAACACCATTGGTACGCTGCCGCCGTCAATCAGGGTCGAGCTGGAATTCAGCGTGAGGACATTCTTGTGCTTCTTGTCGTCGAAGAAGGTCTGCCGCACCACGGCCCGGAAGGAAGGGAAGAATCTCTGCGATTGCCGCCCGCCAATTTCAAGGGAAGCTCTTGCAAACGCAATTTTGATGGACTTTCCTTCTGCCTTTTCCAGCCTTGCGCGGTCGGCTTGTGAAAGATACAGGCCAACATTGCCAAAATTATCGACCCTGAACACATGGGTAACATCGGGAGGTGCAGGCACGCTGGATGCGATATCCATAGGCTCCAGTTTGTCGTCAGCCATTTGTTGCGCGCGGGTTTCCGGTTGGGAAAAGCGCAGCGTTTCCTCCGGCAGCACCTCGAGCGAACGGAACTGGCTGCTGGTATGGTTGGTATTGGTAAGCCGGTAGAGGCTTTTGATCTGGTCCCGGACATATGAAAGCTCGTACCCGTTCAGGGTGCCGCAAATGACCGTGCCGTCCTTAAGCTCGGCGCATACGAATTCTTTGCGATGGTTCCCCTTTTTGCCGTTGGTTTTGTCCTTGTCTGGCGGCGCGCAATTGACGGCAAGCACAAGCTTTTCGGGCCGGGACTTGTTGGTGACAAGCTCGGAAACAATCGTGCCGATATCAATCGTGGTGTGCGCGGGCGTTACATGTAGATCGGCATCGCGGATGCCAAGCTTGCCCATCCAGTGCGTATAGGCGTCCTGTATCTTGGGGACGGCGTTGATCACATCGGTCGTATCGGTGATGTGGCGTATGCTGGTTCTTGAATATGCTGCGCTCATGGTTCTCACAATCGTTTTGCGCGCCACAAATGCGTGGACGCGCGGGTTCACCTTGCGGGAACAGACCCAGCGCAAAGAACAACGATATGTGAGGCTATAAAAATAGCTTCGGCACAGCGTGGCCCTGCTGGGGACCACAGTGCGGAAGCTCTGATATTCTATCGGGGCTTACTGGCTGCGGCGCTTTAGCTATCGGTAACGCGGCAGCAAGCTGCTCCCATCAAATTCCGCGGTTCCGCCGAAACGGAACATTCGTTCTATAGGAAATTCGGCCACCCGCCGTCAAGCAGTCTGTATGGTTAATTTTGCAGCATGGCGCCGACCCATGCCAGCCATGCGGGCTGTGCCGGGCCGAGCAGGGCAAAAAGTAAATAAACGACAAGTATAAGCGCCATTGTGGTCATGCCGATTTTGCCGCTCGGCGGCGTCGCCATTTTGCCCGCTGCCGCACCCGGCCCGAACCGCCGCGTTAGCGCCATGCGCCCCGCGCGGCCGACCGCGAACCAGCCAAACCCCATCATAACCGGTGCCGCCACAAGCTCGGCCGCCACGCGCGCGGAAAGCGGCAAGCCGGCAAGCGCGGGCGTCATGAACAGGGCGGCAAACGCCCCGCATGCCAGCGCGACGCTGCCGCCAGAGGCAAGCCAGCGCGCCTTCAACGTCACCTGTTTCAGCGCGCGCGTGACGTTCTGCATAATCTCCGTGGCACAATTGCGCGAAAGCGCAATCGGGTGCTGGCGCAGCAAATCGCGCGCTTCCCGCTGCCCCGCGAGCGTGATGCGCAGCGCGTCTTCGATCACCTTTGCCTTGCAGGCATCCTGCAGCATATCGCTGCCCTCGGCCGCCATGGCAAGCGCCTTGCGCGCGGCCTTGAGCGTGGCATCAAGGAAGGGCGGCACATCAAGCAATGCGCGGCGGTTGCCGAAAACCGTGACGCGCATGCGCTTGTTGAGGATCGAGAGCGCCATTTCCGCCGCCGGGAAAGCGGCCGTGTAATGCAGACGCTGCACGCTTCCCCCGGTTTCGCCGTCACGCACATAGGAAATATCGGCGTGCCCGCGCGCCAGCAGATCCGGCCCGTTGCGGCCGATCAGGTTGCGGATAGCTGACGGAACATCCGCGCCGTGATTGATGGCGAAGCTGACCTCGACGCTGTAATTGAGCTTCACGAGATCGGTGATCATGCCGGTGCCGCGGCACCCGGTGCACTGCATGCCGCCGCTGCCCCTGCATGTAGGGCAGGCGGTCGCGCCGCGGCCCTGACACGTGCGGCACCCGACGCTGCGCGCGCCACGGCACGTTATGCAAGGTTGCTGCCCGTTGCCGCCCGGCTGCATGCCCGTGCCCTGGCAGGCGGGGCATATTTCTTGCCCGCGCGCCTGGCATTGGTTGCAGGGCATGGTCTTGTTGCCATGACAGGTGGGGCAGGCGCTTGCCCGCGCGCCGCCGCATTCAACGCACGCTTCGCTGGCCGCCAGCTGTTCGGTGCGCTCGTCCAGTTCGAAGCGCAAACCTTCCGCCCCCCAGCCTTGCCCGGGCATTTTGTGCAATTCGCCTTTGATCGCATCGAACCAGCTTTGGGTGGCGGTAAACTCCTTTTGCTGCTTGGTCAGATGCTGCTGCATTTCGGCTGTGGACGCGAAGTTGTGTATCTTGCGGCCCTTCACTGTGCCCGGCTGGCGCCCGGCCTGCGCCGAAACATGCGGCGTGAGCGTCATGGTTGCCGTCAGTTCGCAGGCCCGTTCCTCGGTGCTGAGAAGCTGGATGATCTCGCCGCTCGCGCCGTTGGACGAAGCGAGCGCGCGCAGGCGGGCGAGGGCGGCATCGGTAAGCGGGACGGGTGTGTTCATCAAGGATTGCGTTGCCGTGGCGGGACGGCTCCATCATACACAATCATCGCGGCAACGAAAGCGGCGGCATCCCGCCTTTTTCAGGCGCGCCTCTTCGCCCGCGCAGGCGCGCCAAGATAGGCGGAAAGATATTTGCCCGTATAGCTGCGCTTTTCGCGCGCCACGTCTTCGGGCGTGCCCGCGGCCACAATCTCGCCGCCGCCATCGCCGCCCTCGGGGCCGAGATCGATGATCCAGTCGGCGGTCTTGATCACTTCAAGGTTATGTTCGATCACCACCACCGTGTTGCCCTGATCGACAAGCGCGTGCAGCACTTCGAGCAGTTTGCGCACGTCTTCGAAATGCAGGCCTGTCGTGGGTTCGTCGAGGATATAAAGCGTTTTGCCGGTGGCGCGGCGCGAAAGTTCCTTGGAAAGCTTGACGCGTTGCGCCTCGCCGCCCGAAAGCGTGGTCGCCTGCTGGCCGATCTGGATGTAGCCGAGCCCGACGCGGTTGAGCGTTTCCATCTTGTCGCGGATAGAAGGCACGGCCTTGAAAAACTCCGCGCCTTCCTCGACCGTCATCGCAAGAATATCGGCGATGGATTTGCCTCGGTACAGAACCTCCAGCGTTTCGCGGTTATAGCGCTTGCCGCTGCAGGTGTCGCATGTGACATACACGTCGGGCAGGAAATGCATCTCGATCTTGATGACGCCGTCGCCTTCGCATGCTTCGCAGCGCCCGCCCTTGACGTTGAAGGAAAAACGCCCCGGCCCGTAGCCGCGCGCCCGCGCTTCGGGCAACCCGGCGTACCAATCGCGGATCGGCGTGAAGGCGCCGGTATAGGTGGCGGGGTTCGACCGCGGCGTGCGGCCGATGGGGGATTGATCGATATCGACGATTTTGTCGATCAGCTTGACGCCTTTGATCTTGTCGTGCGCGGCGGGCAGATCGCGCGCCTTGTTGAGCTGTTTGGCCAGCGCTTTATAAAGCGTTTCAACCACCAGCGTGGATTTGCCGCCGCCGGAAACGCCGGTGACGCAGGTAAGGGTGCCGAGCGGGAATTTCGCGTCGATGTTCTTGAGGTTGTTTTCGCGCGCGCCGATCACCTCAAGCCACTGACCCGCGCGGCCTTCGCGCCGTGCGGCGGGCAGGGGGATGCTGCGCTTGCCGCTCAGATACTGGCCCGTAAGGCTGCGCGGCACTTTCACGATATCGTCCGGCAGCCCGGCGGCCACAACCTCGCCGCCATGCACGCCCGCGCCGGGGCCCATATCGATCACGTAATCGGCGCTGCGGATTGCGTCTTCGTCATGTTCCACGACCAGCACGGTGTTGCCGATATCGCGTAGCCGCTTCAGCGTCGTGAGCAGCCGGTCGTTATCGCGCTGGTGCAACCCGATTGAGGGTTCGTCGAGCACATAAAGCACGCCCGTGAGGCCGGAGCCGATTTGCGAAGCGAGGCGGATGCGCTGGCTTTCGCCGCCCGAAAGCGTGCCCGAATTGCGCGCGAGCGTGAGGTATTCGAGGCCCACATTATTGAGGAATCCGAGCCGTTCGTTGATTTCCTTCAAAATACGCGCCGCGATTTCCCGCTGCTTGGGCGTGAGGTCTTTATCGAGGTTTTCGAACCACGCCCCCGCGGCCTTGATCGAAAGCCCCGCCACATCGCTGATATGCCTGCCGGCGATTTTCACCGCCAGCGCTTCCGGCTTCAGCCGCAGCCCGCCGCAGGCGTCGCACGGCTGCGCGGTCTGATAGCGGCCGATTTCCTCGCGCATCCAGTTGCTTTCGGTTTCGCGCCAGCGGCGCTCGAGATTGGGGATCACGCCCTCGAAAGGCTTGGTGTTGCGGTAGCTGCGGGTTTCGTCCTTGTACACGAAGGTGATGTCGCGCCCGCGCGTGCCGTATAAAATGGCCTGCTGCAGGTCCTTGCCGAGCTGGCGCCACGGGGCATTCATGCTGCCCTTGAAATTGCGCACGACGGCGGAAAGCGTCTGTTCATAGAACATCGACATCACGCTCTTCCACGGCGCGATCGCGCCTTCGGCCAGCGAAAGCCCGTCATCCGGCACAATCAGCGCGGGATCGAAGGTCAGTTTTTCGCCGAGCCCGTCGCATGCCGGGCAGGCGCCGTGCGGGTTGTTGAAGGAAAACAGGCGCGGCTCGATCTCCTCGATCGTGAAGCCGCTCACGGGGCACGCGAATTTCGAGGAAAAGACGGTGCTCTCGCCTGTCGTGGCGTTTTCCGCGAGCATCAACCCGTCCGCGAGCTTGAGCGCGACCTCGATGCTGTCGGGCAACCGGTTGCCAAGATCCTTGCGCACAACGATGCGGTCAACCACCACGGCGATATCGTGCTTGATCTTTTTGTTCAGCGCAGGAACCTCGCCGATCTCCCACACCTTGCCGTCAACCTTGACGCGCTGGAAGCCTTTCTTCTGCAGCTCCTTCAGCTCTTTGCGGTATTCGCCCTTGCGGCCGCGTACGATGGGCGCAAGCAGCAGCAGCTTCGTGCCTTCGGGCATCGCCAAAATGCGGTCCGCCATCTGGCTTACGGTCTGGCTTTCGATCGGCAAGCCGGTTGCGGGCGAATAGGGCACGCCGACGCGCGCGAACAGAAGGCGCATGTAATCGTAAATTTCGGTCACCGTGCCGACGGTGGATCGCGGGTTGCGCGAGGTGGTTTTTTGTTCGATTGAAATCGCGGGTGAAAGACCTTCGATGGAATCGACATCCGGCTTCTGCTGCATTTCAAGGAACTGGCGCGCATAGGCCGAAAGGCTTTCGACATAGCGGCGCTGTCCTTCGGCATAGATGGTATCGAATGCGAGCGAGGATTTGCCGGAACCCGACAGGCCGGTGATGACCACGAACCGGTCGCGCGGAATTGTGACGTTGATGTCTTTGAGGTTGTGTTCCCGCGCGCCGCGGATGGAAATATCTTTAAGCATGGCCCGAGATGTTTAGAACAAAACAGGTACATCGCTCAAGGGCTTGTTTTGGCGGCAATTATCCCTTTGAGAAGCCTGCGTTTTACCCTATGCCGCCACCTTTGCCTGTACGTTCGCGCGCAGCAACCGGAACACCATGCTGTCGCCCAGCGCATCGAACGAGGCATCGATGATATTGGTCGAAACGCCAACCGTGAACCAGCGTTCGCCGCCCGCAAGATCGCTGCTTTCGATCATGACGCGCGGCGCGGCGCCCGAAGCGTCGGTCGCGCGCAGGATGCGCACGCGGTAATCAACCAGCTTCATATCTTTCAGCGCGGGATAGATGGGCTCAAGTGCTTTGCGCAGCGCGCGATCGATGGCGTTGACCGGGCCGTTGCCATCGGCGGTGGTTTTGAAAACCTTGTCGCCGATGCGCAGCTCGGCCGTGGCTTCGGAGACGATCATCAGCTCGCCCGCCTTGTTGTGGCGGTGCTCGTCGGTTACCGAAAAGCGCGTCACTTCGAAATAATCGGGCACGAGCCCGAGCATACGCCGTGCCAGCAATTCAAAACTCGCCTCCGCGCCGTCATAGGCATAGCCTTCATATTCGCGGCGTTTCACAAGCTCGACCAGCTCGGTCACATGCGGGTCCTTCGGATCGGCCTTCAGGCCGATTTCCCCGAGCCGCGAAAGGATGTTCGAACGTCCGGCCTGGTCCGAAACCACGATCGTGCGCCGGTTGCCGACCGCAGCGGGATCGATATGTTCGTAGCTGGCCGGGTTTTTGGCGACCGCGGAAACATGCAGCCCGCCCTTGTGCGCAAACGCCGCGGCGCCGACATAGGGCGCATGCCTGTTTGGCGCGCGGTTCAGCATTTCATCGAACTGGCGGCTGATCTGTGTCAGCTTGCCAAGCGCGTTCGGCTTCAACGCGGTTTCATAACCCATCTTGAGCGTCAGCGTGGGAATGAGCGTGACAAGGTTGGCGTTGCCGCAGCGTTCGCCCAAACCGTTCAATGTGCCTTGCACCATGCGGCAACCCGCGCGCACGGCCGCGAGCGAATTGGCGACCGCATTGCCGGTATCGTCGTGGGTATGGATGCCCAGCCCGCCATCGGGTGTGCCTGCGGGGAATTTCCCCGCCACGGCGGAAACGATTTCATCCACCTCATGCGGCAGCGTGCCGCCGTTGGTATCGCATAGCACCAGCCACCGCGCGCCCGCTTCGTGCGCCGCCTGCAGGCACGAAAGCGCATAACCCGCATCGGCCTTGTAGCCGTCGAAGAAATGTTCAGCATCAAACAACGCTTCGCGTCCGCGCTTCACGGCTTCGGCAATGCTGTCGCGGATCAGCGCGAGGTTTTCATCCCCCGTGGTGTTCAGCGCAACCTTGACCTGGAAATCCCAGCTTTTGCCGACAAGGCACACGGCCCGGGTGTCGGCATTAAGCACCGCATTGAGACCGGGGTCGTTCGCGGCGCTTTTGCCGGGGCGGCGCGTCATGCCGAAAGCGGTGAAGGCGGCATTCTGGCACGCGGGCGGGGCGGCGAAGAAAGCATCGTCGGTCGGGTTGGCGCCGGGCCAGCCGCCTTCGATGTAATCCATGCCCAGATCGTCAAGCATCGCGGCGATCGCGCGCTTGTCGGCAACCGAAAAATCCACCCCGGATGTCTGCGCCCCGTCGCGCAGCGTTGTATCGAATAGATAAAGACGTTCAGCCATGACCAAAATCCCGTATAACGGCAAAAAAGAGCGCCGGGCCTTTTAAAGGGGCCGCGCAGAAACTACCGAATTGATGGAAAGAAAGATATATCCCGCTCAGGCGGGAATAATCGGAATAATGGCCGCGATCACGAAGATCACGCCGGTCAGCATGAGGTGGGAGAAATCAAAAGCATCTGAATTCATTTTCATCATAGACAAAGCTTACCCCTTTTTCTGTGCATAATGCAAGCGTAACATATGGTAACATACGGAAAAGAAACAATATTTTATCAACAGTTATTACCGGCGCTCGCGCGTTGCAAGGAATGTTTAAGGATTAACCGTAAAAACCCCGTCCGTTTTACCCATCTTGGGTAATGCCGGCGGCTTTATGCCGCAAGCACGCGCAACGGCGGCCTGAGGCTGATGCGCTTTGCTCTGATGCTCAAGCGTCCCCTGCTGACCGACAATAATTGCGCGCTTGCTCTGGGTGGCGCATAGCAGGCACTAGGCGACAAAGGCGGTCCGGCCAGGCCAAGTTTTTCAAGCAAGTCATCCACCATGGTTTTGTATGCGCTGTTATGGTCTGCGCCCGCCGGGTCGTAGGTTCTGTTGTGCATTTGCAGAATGGTTTCGTCATCGCTCAAGGGCGTATCGGCATACAGCGTCTTCAGTTGCGTTATGCAGGCACCCCAGAATTGCAGGTATTTTTTGTCGTATCGATTATCCGCAACTGTCGCGATATCGGCGCTGCCAAGCCCCGCAAGATGACCCAAAATTCGCCGCGCCGTCGGGTCTTCCTCGGCCGCATGCGGGTTGCTGGTGGCATGCTGGATATAGAAGGCGCGCAGGTGATTATTGATATGCGATGCTGGCACGTTGCTTACATCACCGGCCCGGTCGCCGAGCGCAAAGGCGCCATCCGTATTCTGCACAATATTGCGGCGGCGCACATTGAGACTTAAATATTCACAAGGCCCGCTGCCGGGGTCGAGTTCTGGTTGCGCATAAGGCATATCAAGCCTTTTAAAGCCCATGCTCCGCCACATATGGAGACGGTCAACCGCGTCGGCGCTGTCGCTTGCGTAGCCGCCGGTTGACATTTCTTCAGGATTGTTAAATTCGGCGATGTCGAGAAAATGTCCATAAGTTCTGAGCGTTTTTGGTGCGGTCTTGGCCAGATATTCCATGACCATTTGATCGCGGAGTTTGACCAGTTGCGAAGCAAGCTTCATGCCGCGATATTCTGGTGCGAGGAAATAATAGGTGCTGTGCACCGTTGGCGGGCCGTTTTTGTGTATGTAAAGGCCGAAATTGACGCCACCGATTTTTGTGCCGTCTGGTGCGTATAGCGTGGTGCAGAATTCCCGATATTTGCCGTCACCGATAGCGCGCAGGATTTTTTTGTCGAAATTATTGTTGAAAAGGTTCCGGTGAAACCCTTCCTTGCTTTTACGCTCTTCCTGCAGCGGGAAACAGGGTTCGTAAATATCGTAGAACTGATCCAGTTTCGCCAGCAGCGATTCGCCAAGAGGCTTGAAGAGGGAATCCGCAGCAAGCCTGAGCCATCGGTACACCGGTCCGAACAAACGCATCCTAGCATGCTCGCCATCCGAAACGACCGACTCGAGTCGCAGCCCGGCATGAAAATTTTCCACCGTGCCGTACATGGCAAGTATTTCCTGTTTTTTCCGGGCGGAAAGCGCTGCGTTTCTCTCAAGGGTGCTAGCTAGGCCGGAAAAGGTGGCTGTTTCTGTCATTCTGAAATATCCAATATAGATTTATTTCAATAAATTCCTGGGTGTTATAAGGCCTTGCTGCTCAACCGGTAAAGAAAATAAATGATTTCCTGTGTGCGGGTGCCGCCAGGCCATGGGTTACTTGTTGGATTCATTGCATTTACGGTCGTGGAATTTGCCGGATTTCCACGCTAGACTGCGCATACATTGGAAAAACAGGAGATTCGAGCATGGCAGGCAGCGTCAATAAGGTCATTCTGGTGGGCAATCTGGGCAAGGACCCGGAGGTGCGCACGTTTCAGAACGGCGGGCGCGTAGCCAGCTTTTCGGTCGCCACTTCCGAAAACTGGAAGGACAAGGCGACGGGCGAGCGCAAGGAGCGCACCGAATGGCACCGCATTTCGGTGCTCAACGAAAATCTCGTGAACATTGTCGAGCGTTACCTGAAGAAGGGCTCGAAGGTTTATCTCGAAGGCCAGCTCGAAACCCGTAAATGGCAGGACAAGGACGGCCAGGACAAATATTCGACCGAGGTTGTGTTGCGCCCCTACCGCGGCGAGCTCACCATGCTTGATGGCCGGAGCGGCGGCGGCGATGCCGCCAACGACAGCGCCTCGCTCGATGATCGTGGCGAAAGCCGTGGCGGCGGCGCGCGGGTAGCCGGCGGCGGCAAGGCCGCGGCGGCGGATCTTGATGACGAGATCCCGTTCTAACCGGGCCTGAAAGGGCAACCGGAACATGGCCGCATCGCTCTATATCGCATTATTCGCGTTCGCTTATGTTGTGCTCGCGCTTCACGTCATCAAAGGCCGCCGCGCCTTCAAGGTGGCGGTGGGCGACGGCGGCAACGACGTGCTGCGCATGCGCATACGCGCGCACGGCAATTTTTCCGAATATGTTCCGCTGTTTCTCCTTATGTTAATGGCGGCCGAATATAACGGGCTTTCCGCGCTGGCGGTGCATGGCTTCGGTGCTTTTTTTGCCGTCGCGCGCGGCCTGCACGTTTATGGCCTGTTGAAAGACGAAGCGTATGAAGGCGACAAGCGCGTGCGCGGCGGGCGCTACCGCTTCCGCGCCATGCAGGGCACTTTCGCCGTTATCGGGGTGCTTGCTGGCACCCTGTTGGTGCAGTTCGTTTCCCTGCAGTTCTTCTGAACGCAATGAGCGAAACCGGCTTCATTCATTTGCGCGTTCATACCAGCTATTCGCTGGCCGAAGGCGCGATCAAGATCAAGGAAGACAAACCGAAAGACGGCAGCAAGGCGGTGCGCGCCGATCTGATCGGCCTTTGCAAGGCAAACAACATGCCCGCCGTCGCCGTGACCGACAGCGGCAATCTGTTTGGCGCACTGGAATTTGCGATGGACGCCGCTGCTGCCGGCATTCAACCCATTATCGGTTGCAAGCTCGCGCTGGCGCGGCCCGATCAGGCGCAAGGTCCGGCGGGGCAGGTGGTGACGGACCGCATCGTGCTGATTGCACAGAACGAAGCGGGCTATAAAAACCTTGTTTGGCTCGTTAGCCATTCATTTCTCGCGGAAGATCGCGGCGTGCCGCATATAACGTGGGATGAGCTTGGCGAACGTGCCGAAGGACTGATCGCGCTAAGCGGCGGGGCCGATGGGCCGGTGGGGCGTTTGCTGCTTGATGGGCAGGAAGCGGCGGGTGAAGCCGCGCTGCAGCGCCTCGCAGGCATTTATCCCGGGCGGCTGTATGTGGAAATCATGCGCCATGCCGGCGGTGCGGTCGGCAATGCCGAACAGAGGATAGAAGGCGCGCTGATCGATCTTGCCTACAAGCATAATCTGCCGCTGGTCGCGACCAACGACGTCTATTTCGGCACCGAGGATATGTACGAAGCGCATGACGCGCTTTTATGCATCGCCGACAAAGCGATGGTGGCGGAGCCCAGGCGCCGCCGCCTTACGCCCGATCATCGTTTCAAATCGGCCTCCGAGATGCGCGAGCTGTTCGCCGATTTGCCCGAAGCGTGCGACAACACGCTTGTGATCGCACGCCGCTGCGCGGTAATGCCGCAGCAGATCGACCCCATTTTGCCCGCTTTCGAAACCACGGGCGGCCGCAGCGAAGCCGATGAATTGCGCGAACAGGCGCGCGCGGGGCTGGCCGGGCGCATCAAGGCCGCGGGCGTGAATGATAAGAAAGCCTATCTAGAACGTCTGGAATATGAACTGGACGTGATCATCAAGATGGGTTTCGCGGGCTATTTCCTGATCACATCCGATTTTATCAAATGGGCCAAGGGGCAGGGCATTCCGGTCGGGCCCGGGCGCGGTTCCGGCGCCGGTTCTGTGGTGGCGTGGTCGCTGCTGATCACCGATCTCGATCCGATCCGCTTCGGGCTGCTGTTCGAACGTTTTTTGAACCCCGAGCGCGTCTCGATGCCGGATTTCGATATCGATTTTTGCCAGGAGCGGCGCGACGAAGTGATCGGGTATGTGCGCGATAAATACGGCGCCGACCGGGTCGCGCAGATCATCACTTTCGGCAAGCTGCAGGCACGCGCGGTGCTGCGCGATGTCGGGCGCGTGCTCGGCATGCCTTACGGATATGTCGATAAAATCTGCAAGCTGGTGCCGAACAACCCCGCCAACCCCGTCACGCTGGCGCAGGCGCTCGATAGCGAACCGCAGCTGCAAGCCATGCGCAGCGCCGACCCGGTGGTCGAACGGCTTATGCATATCGCGCTCAGGCTCGAAGGGCTGTTCCGCAACGCGTCCACCCACGCTGCGGGCGTGGTGATCAGCGACCGGCCGCTGACCGAATTGGTGCCGCTGTACCGCGATCCGGGCGCGGCGCTTCCGGCCACGCAATACAATATGAAGACGGTCGAGCTGGCCGGGCTGGTGAAGTTCGATTTCCTCGGCCTTAAAACGCTCGATGTGCTGCAGCAAACGGTCGATATCCTTGCCGCGCGCGGCGTGGCGGTCGATCTGGCCGCGCTGCCGCTGGATGACGCGAAAACCTTCGCGCTCATGGCGCGCGGCGATACCACGGGCGTGTTCCAGCTAGAAAGTTCGGGCATGCGCGATGTGCTGCGGCGGCTGCGCCCCGAACGGTTCGAGGAAATCATCGCGCTTGTCGCGCTCTATCGCCCGGGCCCGATGGATAATATCCCGAAATTCATCAAGACCAAGCAGGGCGAGGAAAAACCCGATTACCTGCACCCGCTTCTGGAACCCGTGCTGCGCGATACCTATGGCATTCCGGTCTATCAGGAACAGGTGATGCAGGCGGCGCAGGTGCTGGCGGGCTACAGCCTCGGCAACGCCGATCTGCTGCGCCGTGCGATGGGCAAGAAAAAGGCTGATGAAATGGCGGCGCAGCGCGCCAGCTTCATTGCCGGCGCGAAAAAGAACAAGGTTTCCGAAGCGCAGGCGGGCGCGATTTTCGATCAGATCGACAAGTTCGCGGGCTACGGCTTCAACAAAAGCCACGCGGCGGCCTATGCGCTGATCGCGTACCAGACCGCGTATCTGAAAGCCAACTATGCGGTGGAATTTTTCGCAGCCTCAATGAATTTTGAAATGGGCGATACCGACAAGCTGAACATGGTGCGGCAGGAGCTGGCGCGTAACGCTATCGCGCTGCTGCCCCCCGATATCAACCGCAGCCACGCCGCTTTTGCGGTCGAGGAAACCGAAAGCGGGAAGAAAGCGATCCGCTACGCGCTCGCGGCGCTGAAGGGCGTTGGCGCGGCGGCTATGAAAAGCGTGGTCGCGGCGCGCGAAGCCGACGGCCCGTTCAAGGATCTGTTCGATTTTGCATCCCGCGCCGACCCCAAGGCGATGAACAAGAAACAGCTTGAAAGCCTGGCGGCTGCGGGCGCGTTCGATACGCTCAACCGCAACCGCGCGCAAGTGCTGGCGGCAGCCGAAATGCTTTCCCGCCATGCCAGCGCCGCCGCCGATGAACGCAGCAGCGGCCAGAACAATTTGTTCGCATCCGAGCCGGAAGCCGCTGCGCGTCCGCAATTGCCGGATGCGCGCAACTGGGACGATCTGACCCGCTTGCAGCACGAATTCAATGCGATCGGTTTTTATCTTTCCGCCCATCCGCTGGACGCCTATCGTGTTTTGCTTGAACGCATGAATGTTGTGCCCGCGGCCGGCGTTCCCTCCCTTTTGCGTGCGTCGGGGCCGAGCCGTTTCAAGCTGGCCGGTGTCGTTATGGGCAAGCAGGAGCGCACATCGAAATCCGGTAACCGCTTCGCCTTTGTGCAGATGTCGGATGGCGGCGGCGCGTTCGAGGTCACGGTGTTTTCCGAACTTCTGGCCGCGAGCCGCGAACAGCTTGAGACAGGCAGCACGCTGCTGATCGAGGTCGATGCGCAAATCGGCGGCCAGCAAGGCGGCGACGATCTGCGCTTCATCGGCCGCACCTTCCAGCCGTTGAAGGAAGCGGCGGAGCGGATGTCGCGCGGCGTGCGCCTGCTTGTGCGCAATACCGAAGCGCTCGATGCGTTGCACAAACTGCTTGATGGGGCGCAAAAGGGACGGGGCAAGGTGCAGCTCGCGCTTGAGCTTGATGACCTGAGCGAAGCCGAAATTGATTTGCCTGAAGCTTATCTTTTGAACGAATCCGTTAAAACCGCGCTGCGCCAGCTTCCGGGCGGCGTGGAAGTGCAGGAATTCTAGGGACATTTTCGCGCCGCTTTACGCCGTGCCGCCGGCATGGCATTTATGGCGAGCGATGGCGGTCGAACCTTTCATTCTTCTTGATGATGCGCGTATGCAGGGCTCCGAACAGGGTCCGGGCTCGCTGCTGTTCACGAAACCGCGAAGCTGGATTACCGCCTATAACGCCGAAGATGTCGAAGCCGCGATGGCGCAGCTTGAAAAAGCGCGCATGCAGGGTTTCCATATCGCCGGGTGTTTTTCATACGAACTTGGCTATGCGTTCGAACCGAAGCTGGCGCGGCTTTTGCCGAAAAGCAAGGCGCCGCTGATTTCCTGCGGCATGTTTCAGGCGCCGCAAAAGCTGACGCCCGCCGCCACAGCCGATTATCTCGCGCGCATGGAAAACGGTCCCTGCCGCGTCGGCACCATGAAGCCGCAGGTCAGTGCCGCCGGCTATGTCAAGGCGATGCAGCGCGTGCTCGATTACATTCGCGCAGGCGATGCCTATCAGGTCAACCTCACTTTTCCGCTGCATGGCGAGGTTGAAGGCGACCCGGTTGCTCTCTATCGCCGGCTGCGCCGCCGCCAGCATGGCGGGCATCAGGCGCTCGTGCACGCGCCGGATGGCGGCTGGGTGCTTTCGCTTTCGCCCGAACTGTTCATGCAGGTCACGGGCGATCGCGTCGTCACGCGGCCGATGAAAGGCACGGCGCCGCGCGCGCCCGGCTATGATGAAGACCGTGTGCAGGCTGAAAGCCTCGTGCGCGATCCCAAGGCGCAATCAGAAAACCTGATGATCGTCGATCTGCTGCGCAACGATCTCGCGCGGCTTGCGCTGCCCGGCAGCGTGCAGGCCGGCCCGCTGTACCAGACGGAAACCTACCCCACGCTGCACCAGCTGACCTCGACCGTCACCGCGCGGCTGCCGCCCGGCACGCGGCCGCTGGCGCTTTTGCGCACATTGTTTCCTTGCGGCTCCGTCACGGGCGCGCCGAAAATCAGGGCGATGGAAATTATCCGCGAACTTGAAGCGCAGCCGCGCGGCGCCTATTGCGGGGCGATCGGTATGATTGCGCCGCCGCAAGCGACCGGCGCAGGCGACATGCTTTTCAATGTCGCCATCCGCACGCTGACGATACGCGGCGGGCACGCGGTGATGGGCGTCGGCAGCGCGGTGGTGGCCGATAGTTCGGTCGATGGTGAATACGAAGAATGCGTGCTCAAGGCCCGCTTCGTGACGCAGGATGTCCCCGCCTTCGATCTGCTTGAAACCATGCGTTGGCGCGAAGACGAAGGTTTTTATCTGCTCGACCGGCATCTTGCGCGGCTGCGGCAATCGGCTTTCTATTTCGGCTACGGCTTCGATGAGACGCGGGTGCGGACCGCGCTTGCGCGCGCGGTGCAGAATGCCGGGCACAAAAGCCTGCGCGTACGGCTCACGCTTGCCGAAGACGGCGCGCCGCGCGTGGAAGCCGGACCGCTAACCTTGATGCAGAACGCGATCCTGCGTTACGCAATTGCCGACCGTCGCGCCGACAGCCGCGATCCGTTCCTGCGCCACAAAACCACCAACCGAGGAATGTATGAAAACGAGCTGGCGCGGCTGAAGGATGCGGCCGGGTGCGACGAGGTTATTTTCCTGAACGAGCGCGGCGAGGTTACGGAAGCCGCCCGCGCCAACGTGTTCGCGCGTTTCGGCGCCACGCTGTTCACGCCGCCGCTTTCGTGCGGCGTGCTCGACGGCTGTTTGCGCCGTTCGTTGTTCGACGACCCGGAAATCACGCTAACCGAAAAAGTTCTGACCCCGGCCGATCTTGAGGCCGCGGATGAAGTGCTGCTCGGGAATTCCGTGCGCGGGCTGATGACGGCGGTACGCATGGAGCGGCAAGCAGACGGCACAACCGAAAGGAAACAGGCATGAGCGCGGAACTATACTGGCTGACCCTCGTTACACTCATGACCGGTCTTGTCTGGGCGCCCTATATCGTCAACCGGCTTGTTGAATATGGAAGTGCGGCGGTTATGAAGCCGCGTATCCCCGCCCCGCCGAAGGCGGCATGGGCGGCGCGCATGATGAAGGCGCATGCGAACGCAGTCGAAAACCTCGCGGTGTTCGCGCCGCTGGCGCTGGCGGTGCATGTTTCCGGCATGGGCAATGAAACCACGGCCATGGCCGCCATGCTCTATTTCTGGGCGCGGCTTGTGCATTTGGTTGTGCAGACGCTGGCGGTGCCGTTGTTGCGCACACTGGCTTTTGCGACAGGTTTTTTCTGCCAATTGACGCTGGCCTTGACATTGCTTGGCGTGATCTAAGCCAGGAATACGTCTAACATGTTGATAATAAATAGATATTTATAATCATCGGCGCTGGCGCGGTCGATGTAATCGTTGCATTTTCTGCCACGCCCCTCTATAAACCGCCCTGCATGCAGGCGGCAGGTGCCGTTTGTATGACATCACATGCAGGCCGGGTTGTCCCAAAAGGCACCCTCCCATGTCCGGGGCGCAAGCACCGGGAATGGCCTGCAGAGGCAACAACATGAAGGAGGAGTGCATCCATGCCGATGCCAACATTCACCATGCGCCAGCTTTTCGAAGCCGGCATTCATTTCGGCCACAACACCCGTCGCTGGAACCCGAAGATGCAGCAGTATCTTTTCGGCGTCCGCAGCGGCGTGCACATCATCGATCTTGAACAGACCGTGCCGATGCTTCATCAGGCGCTGCAGGTTCTGCGCGATACCGCCGCAGGCGGCGGCCGCGTTCTGTTCGTGGGCACCAAGCGCGCGGCACAGGAAAAGGTTGCGGAAACTGCGCAGCGTTGCGGCCAGTATTATGTCAACCACCGCTGGCTTGGCGGCATGCTGACGAACTGGAAAACCATTTCGCAATCGATCAAGAAGCTGCGCGAATACAACGAAAAGTTGGAAAACGAGGCGATGAAGCTGACCAAGAAAGAACAGCTCGATATCGCCCGCAAGCGCGACAAGCTGGAAAAGGCGCTCGGCGGCATCAAGGAAATGGGCGGTACGCCCGATATCCTGTTCGTGATCGACACCAACAAGGAGCAGATCGCGGTCGAAGAAGCGACCGTGCTTGGTATCCCTGTGATCGCTATTGTCGATAGCAACAGCGACCCGGCGCATATCACCTACCCGGTTCCGGGCAACGATGACGCCATCCGCGCCATCGAGATGTATTGCGATCTCGCGTCGGCGGCGGTGCTTGACGGCATCGAAGCCGAGGTACGTGCCAGCGGCAAGGATGCCGGCGAAGCCGCCGTGGTGCCTGCCGCCAAGCAGGCGGGCGCGGCCGACGAAGGCCCGATCGCGGCTTCGGCCTGATAGAAACTGCGCGCTACCGCGTGCCGCGCCGGACACATCATTCCGTGCGCGGCGCCGGCGGCGCCACAATGAACGGAGATAGCAATGGCAGAAATTACCGCACAACTCGTGAAGGATCTGCGCGACAAAACCGGCGCGGGCATGATGGACTGCAAAAAGGCGCTTACCGAAGCGAGCGGCGATATCGAAGCCGCGGTTGACTGGCTGCGCAAAAAGGGCCTGTCGGCTGCCGCCAAGAAGGCCGGCCGTGCCGCCGCCGAAGGGCTTGTGGCCGTGGCCGCCGATGGCGCAACCGCCGCCATGGTGGAAGTGAATGCCGAAACCGATTTCGTCGGTCGCAACGAACAGTTCCAGAAATTCGCGCTTGCCACCGCCAGGCTGGCACTGGCCGGCAATGGCGATGTCGAGGCGCTGAAGGCCACACAGTTTCCGGGTGCGAAGCATGCGGTCGCGGACGAATTGACCAACCTGATCGCCACCATCGGCGAGAACATGGGTATTCGCCGCGCCGCACGCCTGAATGTGAAGCAGGGCGTGGTCGCGAGCTATGTGCACAATGCTGTCGCGCCGGATCTCGGCAAGATCGGCGTTCTGGTCGCGCTCGAATCCGCCGCGCCCGCAGAAAAGCTGCAGGAGCTGGGCAAGCAACTGGCCATGCATGTGGCCGCCGCGCGCCCCGAAGCGCTGACGATTGCCGATGTCGATCAAGGCGCGCTCGAGCGCGAACGCTCGGTGCTGGCCGAACAGGCCCGCGCTTCGGGCAAGCCCGAAGACATCATCGCCAAGATGGTTGAAGGCCGTTTGCGCAAGTATTACGAGGAAGTCGTTTTCACCGAACAAGTCTATGTGGTGGACGGCGAAACCCGCATCAGCAAGGTGATCGAAAACGCTTCCAAGGAATTTGGCGCGCCGGTCAAGCTTGCGGGCTTCACCCGCTTCCAGCTGGGCGAAGGCGTTGAAAAGACGCAGGACGATTTCGCCGCCGAAGTAGCAAAAATGGCCTCGTAACCGCCCGGCAAAGGGGGTTTTCGCCGGGCATGGGAATGGCGTAAATTCGTGATATAAGAGTGGCGGATCACCAAGGGGGCGCCTGATGGCAAACAAAACAGTGCAAAAAAACGCCGCACCCGGTGTTCCCCTGAAGGCTATTTCCGGCTCCGCCCTTTATAACCGCGTTCTCGTCAAGCTTTCGGGCGAAGCCCTGATGGGCAGCCATGAATACGGGCTCGATCCCATCGTGGTCGATCGTGTGGCGGGCGAGATCAAAAGTGTTATCGATATGGGCGTGCAGGTTTGCGCCGTGATCGGCGGCGGCAATATCTTCCGCGGCATTTCCGGCGCGGCCAGCGGCATGGATCGCGCCACGGCCGATTATATGGGCATGCTGGCGACCGTGATCAACGCGCTTGCCATGCAAAATGCCCTTGAAAAGGCGGGCGTGCCGACGCGGGTGCAATCCGCGATCCCGATGTCTTCGGTGTGCGAACCCTATATTCGCCGCCGCGCCATGCGCCACATGGAAAAGAGCCGCGTGGTGATTTTTGCCGCAGGAACCGGCAACCCCTTTTTCACAACCGACAGTGCCGCGGCGCTACGCGCTTCGGAGATGCAGTGCGATGCGCTGCTCAAGGCCACCAAGGTCGATGGCGTCTATAGCGCCGACCCGAAGAAAGATAAGAATGCGCAGCGCTACGATCGGCTAAGCTATTTCGATGTGCTTTCGCAGGATCTCGAGGTCATGGACACCTCGGCCATCTCGCTGGCACGCCAGAGCAAAATTCCGATCCTTGTTTTCTCGATCTTCGAGCAAGGCGGCTTCGCGAATGTGATGCAGGGCAAAGGCAAGTTCACAATCATCACAGACTAATCCATCCGCAATCCCCGGGGACAATCATGACAGTGAATATCGACGAATTCGGCAAACGCATGGACGGCGCATTCGATGCGCTGAAGAAGGAATTCGGCAGCCTGCGCACCGGCCGTGCCTCTACCAATCTGCTCGAGCATGTCTCGGTCGATGCCTATGGCAGCGCCATGCCGATTAACCAGGTTGGTACCGTCGGCGTGCCCGAACCGCGCCTGCTGACCGTGCAGGTGTGGGACAAGGGGCTTGTGAAATCGGTGGAAAAGGCGATCCGCGACGCCGGGCTCGGCCTCAACCCGCAGCCCGATGGGCAGCTGGTCCGCGTGCCGGTGCCGGAGCTGAGTGCCGAGCGGCGGCAGGAGCTTGTGAAAATCTCGGGCAAATATGCAGAGCAGGCGCGTGTGGCAGTGCGCAATGTGCGCCGCGATGCGATGGATACTTTGAAAAAAGCCGCCCTGCCGGAAGACGATCACAAAAAGCTTACCGACAAGGTGCAGCAACTGACCGACCAGCATATCAAGAAGATCGATGAAGCGCTGGCGGGCAAAGAAAAAGAAGTGACGCAGGTCTGACGGAGCGAGTTATGCAACCGGTTGACCACCCTTTCGACAAGGACGCGATCAAGACGCCGATGCATGTCGCCATCATCATGGACGGAAACGGCCGCTGGGCCGCGGCGCGCGGCTTGCCGCGCACCATGGGCCACCGTGCGGGGATCGAAGCCGTGAAGCGCACGCTTGAAGCGTGCAAGAGCCTGCCGGTCAAATATCTTACGCTTTACAGCTTTTCCGCCGAAAACTGGCGCCGTCCGCTCGACGAGATCGAAGAGCTGATGCAGTTGCTGCGTTTTTATCTGCGCAGCGAGCTTGCCAACATGCATCGCAACGGCATCCGCGTCCGCATCATTGGCGAACGCGATAAGTTGCCCAAGGATATCGTCGATATGGTCAACCATGCCGAGGAGCTGACGAAAGATAACCAGGCGTTGACACTTGTGATCGCACTTTCCTACGGCGCGCGGCAGGAAATTGCGGCCGCCGCCCGCGCAATCGCGGAAAAGGTCTCGACCGGTGCGCTGCGCCCCGCGCAGGTGGACGAAGGCGAGGTGATGGCCGCGCTTTATACGCACGATCTGCCCGATCCGGACCTGATCATTCGTACCAGCGGCGAACAAAGGCTTTCCAACTTCCTTTTGTGGCAATCGGCCTATGCCGAATTCTTCTTCACCGAAACACTGTGGCCGGATTTTGGCGCGCGCGATCTTGAAGCCGCGCTCGGCGAATTTCAGCGCCGTGAGCGCCGCTACGGAGCAACCGTTGGGCAAAACTGACGGGGTTGAGCTTTGGAAGCGTGTGCTTGCGGCGGCCGTTTTCGGGCCGCTCGTGCTGGCGGCAATTTATTTCGACGGTTCTTTCTATAACGCTTTCATCATGGTGCTCGGCATGCTCGGCATGCGCGAATGGCTGCGCATGACGCAAAAAACCCCCTCGCGCCTGACCCGTGCTGCCGCCTATGGCAGCACCAGCATCATTATTATAGCCGGGCTGTTGCTGCCGATCGCCTGGGCGGCGCTGGGCGGTATTGTGCTTATGCTTATTCTTTTCGTGATCGCAGCGCGCAAGGATTGGGATGTGGCGGGCTGGATCGCGTTCGGTATTCCCTATCTGGCCGGCAGCTGCCTTGCGCTTTTGTATTTGCGCAACGGTACCGGCGCGGGGGCTGACGGCGGCCAGATCGGCATGGGGCTTACCTATTTCCTTGTGCTCACGGTTTGGGGCACCGATGTGGGCGCCTATGCCGCCGGCAAATTGATCGGCGGCGCCAAGCTTGTGCCGCAAATCAGCCCTTCCAAGACCTGGGCGGGCTTGTTCGGGGGCGTGTTTTGCGCGGTTTTGGCCGGTTATGCGGTGGCAAACGCTTTTGGGGTGCAGAACCCGCTGGTTGCTATATTATTGGCCGCGCTGCTGGCCGTGGTATCCCAGTTGGGAGATTTGTTCGAATCGTACATCAAACGGCGGGCCGGTATGAAGGATAGCGGCGGGATCATCCCCGGCCACGGCGGGCTGCTCGACCGGGTCGATGGCCTGGTGTTCGCGGCCTCGTTCTTCGTATTGTTTCAGGTCATGGTAGGGACGGAATTGTCATGGTGGTAAAAACACAAGCTTTGCAGAAAGATTACCCCGCCGCAGCGCCCGCGCAGCGTAGCGTGACGATATTGGGCGCCACCGGTTCGGTTGGCTGCCAAACGATAGACCTGATCGAACGTTCCCCCGGCAAATACAGGGTGCTGGCGCTCACCGCATGGCGCAATGTTCAGAAGCTCGCCGAACAGGCGCGCAGCCTGAAGCCCGAAGTTGCGGTAATCGCAGACCCCGCCTGCTACGACGAACTTAAGGCCGCGCTCGCGGGCACCGGCGTGCGCGCCGCCGCCGGGCCACAAGCGGTTGTGGAAGCTGCGCAAATGCCGGCGGATTGGGTGATGGCCGCCATCGTCGGCGCTGCCGGGTTGCCCGCCACGCTGGCCGCCGTGCGCCGCGGCGCGGTGGTCGCGTTCGCCAACAAGGAAACGCTTGTATGCGCCGGGCCGCTGATGATGGACCTTGCCGCGCAATCCGGCGCGAAGCTTTTGCCGGTGGACAGCGAGCATAATGCCATCTGGCAGGTATTCGATTTCGATCGCAAGGAAGCAGTGACACGCCTGATCCTGACCGCTTCGGGCGGGCCGTTTCGCACCATGACGCGCGCCGACATGGCAGCGATGACGGCGGCGCAGGCGGTGAAGCATCCGGTCTGGACTATGGGCGCCAAGATATCGATCGATAGCGCGACCCTGATGAACAAGGGGCTTGAGGTCATCGAAGCGCATTTTCTTTTCGCCATGCCGGAAGAGAAGATAGACGTTGTGGTGCATCCGCAATCGGTGATCCACAGCATGGTGGAATATGCCGATGGCTCGGTGCTGGCCCAGCTCGGTACACCCGATATGCGCACGCCCATCGGCTATACGCTGGCATGGCCTGAACGCATGGAAACGCCGGCCGCGCGGCTCGATCTCGCGCAGATCGGTTCTCTGACCTTTGAAGCGCCGGACCCGGAAAAATTCCCCGCCCTGCGCCTGGCGCGCGAAGCGATGCGTGCGGGCGGCACCGCGCCCGCCGTGCTCAATGCCGCGAACGAGGTTTCGGTGCAGGCGTTCCTGGACGGCAAAATCGGCTTTCTCGATATCGAGCGCATCAACGAAGCGACGCTGGGGCAGGTTCCGGCCGCGCGGCTCAGTGGGCTCGATGTGCTGGCGGAGGCCGATGCCGCCGCCCGCCGTCATGCCCAAACGCTGTCGGGCGGGAAGTAGGGCGCTATGGAAGCGATGTTCGATATTCTCACAAACTATTTCATCCCGTTCGTGGTGGTGCTTACGGTTGTCGTATTCGTGCACGAATACGGTCATTACTGGGTCGCGCGCCGCTGCGGCGTGAAGATCGAAACTTTTTCGATCGGTTTCGGGCCCGAGCTGTTCGGCTGGACCGATAGTCACGGCACGCGCTGGAAATTCTCGGCCGTTCCGCTCGGCGGCTATGTAAAGATGTTCGGCGATGCCGACCCGGCCTCGACCCCCGATGCTGCGGTCAAAACCATGACGGATACGGAAAAAAGCGTCGCTTTCTATCATAAATCGGTGAACCGGCGTGCCGCCATCGTCTTCGCCGGCCCGGCCGCGAACTATATCTTCGCCATTATCGTGCTTGCCTTCCTGTTCGCGCTGGCGGGCCAGCCTTTTACCCCGCCGGTTGCGGGTGATGTGCTTGCCGGCGAACCCGCGGCCAAGGCCGGTATGCAAAAGGGCGACCGGGTACTGGCGATTGACGGCAGCCCGATCGAGCGGTTTGAGGATATCCAGCGCATCATCAGCGTCGCGCAGGGCCAGCCCGTGAGCCTGAAGGTGCTGCGCGGCGAAGCGGAAATCAGCATCAAGCTCACGCCCGCCATCACGAAGGTCAAAGATCATTTCGGCAACGAACACACCGCGGGCCGCATTGGCCTCGCGAGCACGACCGTGGAGATCAAGAAGCTTCCGCCGGGCGAAGCGCTGATCGGCGCGGCGCGGGAAACCTGGCATATGACGGCGGTAACGCTGAAGGCGCTGGGCCAGATGATTGCCGGCACCCGCGACAGCGAAGAGCTGGGCGGCGTGCTGCGGATCGCTAAAATGTCGGGCGATGTCGCCAGCCAGAAAAGCTCGGCTTCCTTTTTCTGGTTTGTGGCGGTGCTTTCGATTAATCTCGGCCTGATCAACCTGTTCCCCGTGCCCTTGCTCGATGGCGGGCATCTGCTATTTTATGCGGCTGAGAAGTTGCGCGGGCGGCCTCTGTCCGACCGGCTTCAGGAAGCCGGTGCGCGGGTCGGTCTGGCGCTGGTTTTGTCCCTTATGTTGTTTGCGACCTGGAACGATCTCGTTCAGCTTCAGGTCGTTAGTTATCTGAAAGGCCTGTTCTCTTGATCCAGCTGGAATTGCCGCTTTATCAGAAACCGCCCCTGCGCCGCCGGCTTGCCGGCGCGGCGCTGTGGCTTCTGGTGCCGCTGGCGCTCAGTCCTTCGATCGTGATCGCCGAAGATATTGTGAACCCGCCCGCGCCGGAAGCTGTGCCGGTCGAACCCGTGAACCAGATACCGCTGGTGCAGGTGGCCTCAGCCGAAGGGGTCATACGCAGCATCGATATCCGCGGCGCGCAGCGCCTTGAACAGGAAACCGTGCTTTCCTATTTGCAGCTCGCGCCGGGGGAGGAAATTGATCAGGACAAGATCAGCGGCTCCCTGAAATCGCTGTACGCGACCGGCCTGTTCAAAGATGTCGCCATGCATATGGACGGCGGCACGCTGGTGACGGATGTCGAAGAAAACCCGGTCATCAACAAGGTCATTTTTGAAGGCAACTACGAAGTTTCGGCGGAAGACCTTGAAAAGGAAATCCAGCTCAAGCCGCGTCTGGTTTATACGCTGCCGCGCGTTCAGCGCGACATGAAGCGCATTCTGGACGTCTATCGCAGCACCGGCCGTTTCGCCGCCACGGTGGAACCCAAGCTGGTCAAGCTGGAACAAAACCGCGTCGATCTGATCTTCGAAATTACGGAAGGCGACCGCACCGGCGTGCACAGCATTGCTTTTGTCGGCAACAAGGAATTTTCCAGCGGTGATCTCAGCGAAATCATCTCGACCCGCGAAACCGCCTGGTGGCGCTTTTTCTCGAATTCCGATTTCTATGATCCCGACCGGCTGAATTTTGACCGCGAATTGCTGCGCAAATTTTATCTGAACGAAGGCTATGTCGATTTCCGCGTGGTTTCCGCGAATGCCGAGCTGACGCCGGACAAGAAGAACTTCTTCATCACCTTCACGGTGGAAGAAGGCGAGCGTTACCGTATCGGCAAAGTGATATTGAAGAGCCAGTTGAAAGGCTTTGATGCCGAAGAGCTGCGCGGCGACGTGACCGTTCAGGAAGGCGAATGGTACAGCGCGGCCGAGGTGGAAAAGACCATCAACAAGCTGACCGCGGTGATGGGCGACAGGCAATACGCCTTCGTCGATATCGTGCCCGATATCGACCGCCAGCGCGATAGCAAGACCATCAATCTGACCTTCAGCATCAAGGAAGGCCCGCGCGTTTTCGTGCAGCGCATCGAAACCAACGGCAATCTCCGCACCATGGATAAGGTGATCCGTCGCGAAATCTTGCTGGCCGAAGGCGACCCTTTCAATATGTCGAAGCTGCGCCGTTCGGAACAGCGCATCAAGGATCTGACCTTCTTTGAAGATGTGAAGGTAACGCCCGAAGACGGCGCGCAGCCCGACCAGACGGTGATCAAGGTTGATGTGAAGGAAAAGGCAACGGGCGAACTATCCCTCGGTGCGGGCTTTTCCACCACCGACGGCGTGCTGGGTGACTTCTCGATCCGCGAGCGTAACTTTATGGGCAAGGGGCAGGACGTGCGCATCGGCACCACGCTGTCCAGCCGTACCAAGCAATTCGATTTCAGCTTCACCGAACCGTACTTCCTTGATCGCGACCTTGCGGCCGGGTTCGACGCCTTCCGCACCACGCGCGATAACCAGGACGAAAGCGCCTATGATGAAACCAACACCGGCTTTTCGCTGCGCCTCGGTTACCCGCTTTCCGAACAGCTGCGCCAGCGCCTGAGCTATACCTTCCAGAATACCGAGATCAGCGACGTGCCCTCTACCGCTTCGCGTTTCGTCAAGGAACAATCGGGCACCACCAACACGTCCATGGTCGGGCAGGAACTGATCTACGACACCCGCGACAGCCGCATTTCGCCGACCGACGGCTATATGATGAAGCTGACCACCGATTTCGCCGGCCTTGGCGGCAGCGTGAAATACATTCGCACCCGCCTGCTGGGCACAACCTATTACCCGGTCGCCGACGATTGGATCGTCAGCGCGCTGGCCGAAGGCGGTTATATATGGGGCCTTGATCAGAATGTGCGCATCTCCGACCGTTTCTTCCTCGGCGGCGAAACGCTTCGCGGCTTCCGCTTCGCGGGCGTCGGTCCGCGCGATTTGACCGGCGGTGCGGACGACGCGCTGGGCGGCGAACGCTATGTGCGCGGCAATGTCGAGCTGACCATGCCTTCGCCGCTGCCTGATGAGGTTGGCGTGAAATTCCATCTGTTTGCCGATGCCGGCACGCTCGGTAAGGTCGCGGCCACGCCGTTGCCGGGCGAAATATTCCGTAACGAAGAATCTGTGCGCATCAGCGCCGGTATGGGCATGACGTGGCAATCGCCCTTTGGCCCGATCCGCATGGATTTTGCCAAGGCGTTGCGCAAGGAAAGCTACGACAAGACCGAAGTGTTCCGCTTCAGCTTCGGCACGAGGTTCTGATGCCATCCCGTTTTCTTATTCTTGCCGCCGCCTTGTGCGCAGGTTTGCTGTCCGCGCCGCTTGCGCGGGCCGAGGCGGCCAAGGCAGCCGCGATGCCGCCTGCGGTGGTCGCGATTGTCGATGTACAGCGGATATTGCAGGAATCTTTGGCAGCCAAGGATGTTCAGCAACAGCTGGAAGCGCAGCGCGCCAAGTTCCAACAGCAAATCTCGGAAGAAGAAAAACGCCTCGCGACGGCGGAAAACACGCTGAAGCGCGACCGCGAAAAGCTGACGGACGATGCCTATGCCGTGCGCGAACAACAACTGCGCCGTCAGTTCCTTGAAGTGGAGCGCGATGTGCAAAGCCGCCGCCGTGCGCTCGATCAGGGTTTCAATGAATCCATGGGCGCCGTCCGCACCAGCCTGCTCTCCATCGTGCCGAAACTGGCAGCCGAGCGCGGCGCCAACCTGGTTGTTCTGAAACAGCAGGCACTTTGGTTCGACGACCGGCTTGATATCACCGATGAGGTGTTAAACCGGCTGAATACGAAGCTTAAGACGGTCCCGGTGATGATTAAGCCGGTCGAATCCACATTCGACAAGGAAAAACCCAAGGATAATTAATGGGTTAGACTGCAATCCGAGTATGTTGCAAGCGGCGGGCAATTATTGCACAAAATAAGGCCCGCTGCGCCGCCGTATGGCCTTTTACCGGGCAGGACCAAGAGCTTGATGATGGACGGAAATACCGAAAAAAAGCACGCGGCCACGCGATCGGAAATCGATCTCGAAGGCATCAAGATGCGCATTCCGCACCGTGATCCTATGCTACTGCTCGACAGCGTAATCGATGTTATCCAAGGCACCAGCTGCACCGGCATCAAGCATCTGACCGCCCAGGAACCCTATTTCGCCGGACACTTTCCGCAACGGCCAATTATGCCCGGCGTGCTGATCATCGAAGCCATGGCGCAGACGGCGGCCACGCTGGTGGTTGATAGCCTGTATAACGGCCGGCAGCACAACGACCTTGTGTACTTCATGGCAATAGAAAAGGCGCATTTTCGCAAACCCGTTCTGCCCGGCGATACGCTTTTGCTAAAAGTGAAGAAAGACAGGCAACGCGGCAATGTCTGGCGCTTCCACGGCAAGGCTTATGTGGGCGAAGCGCTGTGCGCCGACGCCCTGTTCACGGCCATGCTGGCTCCTGAAGTGCACACCGTGAAGGGTGGCTAGCGCCGTGCCCGAAATTCACGCTACAGCGATCATCGATCCCGCGGCCCGCATCGCCGAAAGCGCGGCCGTCGGCCCTTATTGCGTGGTCGGCCCGCATGTGGTGCTGGAAGAAAAGGTGCGGCTCGTTTCCCACGCGGTGGTCGAAGGCCGGACGGTTGTCGGCGCCGGTACGACCGTGTTTCCTTTCGCCTCGCTCGGCCACAAGCCGCAGGACCTGAAATTTCACGGCGAGCCTTCCGAACTGATCATCGGCAAGAACAACCAGATCCGTGAACATGTGACCATGAGCCCCGGCACCGAAGGCGGCGGCATGGTAACGCGCGTGGGTGATAACTGCCTGTTCATGATGGGCGCGCATGTGGCGCATGATTGCCTGCTCGGCAACTTCGTGATCATGGCCAACAACGCCACGCTGGCGGGCCATGTGACGGTGGGCGACCATGCGATCATCGGCGGGCTTTCGGCCGTGCATCAATTCGTGCGCATCGGCGCGCATGCTATGATCGGCGGCATGTCCGGCGTCGAAAACGATGTTATTCCCTTCGGCACCGTCAAGGGCGAACGCGCGCACCTTGCGGGGCTAAACGTGGTCGGGCTCGAGCGCCGCGGTTTCGACCGCGAACAGGTTCGCACGCTGCGCGCCGCCTACCGTATGCTGTTCGCGCCCGAAGGCACAATGGCCGAACGGCTGGAGGAGGTCGCGCGCACCTATGGCGACCAGCAGCTGGTGACCGATCTTGTGCAGTTCATTCGCATGAAATCGTCCCGCCCGCTCTGTCAGCCCGATGAAAAAGCGGCCTGACATGGCCGATCCCGCCCGTGCCGCCCCGGCAGTGCCGGCGAAGCTCGGCATCATCGCCGGCGGCGGCGATGCGCCGCAACGGCTGGCCGAGGCGCTTGAACGCACGGGCCGCGCATTTTTCCTGATTTGCCTTGAAGGCCAAGCCGATCCCGCGCTGGCTGAAGGCCGTGCGCATGCCTGGCTTTCGCTCGGCGCCGCCGCGAAGGCACGCGATGCGCTGCGGGAACAGGGTGTGGGCGAGGTGATCATGCTTGGCCGTGTGCGCCGCCCTTCGCTGGCCGAACTGAAGCCGGATTGGCTGGCGTTGCAGAAGCTGCCGCAGATCGGGCTTGGCCTGATGGGGGATGACGGACTTTTGCAGGCGATCAGCAAGATTTTCGCGGCCGAAGGGTTCCGCGTCGTCGGCGTGCACGAAATTTTCAGCGATTTCCTCGCGCCAGCCGGCGTCTATACGAAATTGCAGCCGGACGATCAGGCGCAGCGCGATATTCGCCGCGGCATTGACGTTGCCCGCAAACTGGGCGAGGCGGATGCCGGGCAATCCGTGGTCGTGCAGCAAGGCATCGTGCTCGGTCTGGAAGCGGTTGAGGGCACCGATGCGTTGTTGCAGCGCGCGGGCATATATAAACGCGAAGGCGAAGGCGGCGTGCTTGTGAAATGCTGCAAGCCCAAACAGGACAGGCGTTTCGATCTGCCCACGGTGGGGACGCAAACGGTGCAGGCCGCGGCGGCTGCGGGCCTGCGCGGCATTGCCATCGAAGCGGGCCGCACGCTGATATTTGACCGCGAAGCCATGGCTGCTGCTGCGGACGCTGCCGGCCTGTTTGTGTTCGCGTTCGATGCCGGCGGCTCGCCGCGGGGCGAATAAATGACCGCGCCGGTCTTTTTCATGGTGGCGGGCGAACCTTCGGGCGATCTGCTCGGCGCGCGGCTGATCGCGGCGTTGAAGGAGCAGACGGGCGGCGCGGCGCGCTTTACCGGCGTCGGCGGCGAACGCATGGTGGCCGAAGGGCTGGAGACAATCTTTCCGCAATCCGAGCTGGCGCATGTCGGCCTCGTTGAAGTTTTGCGTCATATCCCTAAGCTTTTGCGTCGTATCCGCCAGACGGCCGATGCTGTGATCAAGGCGCAGCCTGCCGCGTTGATCACGATCGATGCGCCGGATTTCAGTTTCCGTGTCGCCAAAAGGGTCAAGGCGCGCCAGCAAGGGCATGGATTTCCATTGATCCACTATGTCGCGCCCACGGTCTGGGCATGGCGGCCCGGGCGTGCGCGCAAGATCGCCGGTTTCCTCGATCATTTGTTGGCTGTTTTGCCGTTCGAGCCGCCCTATTTCCGGCACGAAGGGCTTGGCTGCACGTTTGTCGGCCATTCCATAGTCGAAGGCGGCATGGAAAAAGGCGATGCTGCGCGCTTCCGTGCCACACATGCCGTTTCCCCCGGCCGCACGATCCTTGTGGTGCTGCCGGGCAGCCGCAGAAGTGAAATTACCCGCATGGGCCCCGTATTCGCCGAAACGCTAAGCGTATTGCAAAAACGCCACCCGGACCTTTTGTGCGTGGTGCCGACGCTCGAACAGGTTGCCGGGCAGGTGCGGCGGGCTGTTGAAGATTGGCCGGTCGAGACCATTGTGGTGCAAGGCGACGAAGCGAAATACGATGCGTTTAAGGCCGCAACGGCGGCGCTGGCCTGTTCCGGCACGGTCGCGCTCGAACTCGCGCTGGCGAAGTTGCCGGCCGCGATCACCTATCGCATCAACCCGCTAACCGCCTTTTTTATACGTCGTGTGATCAAGGTGCGGTTCGCCAACCTTGTGAACATCATGCATGGGCATGAGGCGGTGCCGGAATTTATCCAGGAAAAATGCAAGCCTGAGAAAATAGCCGCCGCGCTCGATACGCTTTTGGCCGAACAAGCGGCACGGCAGGAACAAATCGCCGAACTTGACGCTGTGGCTGCATGGCTGGGGCAGGGCGAGAACCCGCCTTCCGCCAGAGCCGCGCGCGCGGTGCTTGATGTCGTTGCCCGGCACGGCGTTCCGCCGCTGGCCGTCATGCAGGTGATCCCCAGCCTGGCGACGGGCGGAGCCGAGCAGGCCTGCGTCGATATCAATGCCGCGCTGGTGGCCGAAGGCGCGCGCAGCATTGTCGTGTCTTCGGGCGGCAAGCTGGTGGGCGCGATCGAACAGGCAGGCGGCGTTCATATCACGTTGCCTGTTGACAGCAAAAATCCCCTCCGCATACTTGCCAACGCTTTTGCGCTGGCGCGTTTTGCGCGGCGGCATGATGTGGGCATCATTCATGCCCGCAGCCGCGCCCCGGCCTGGAGCGCGAAGATGGCGGCGCGTCTGGCGGGGCGGCGTTTCATTACGACCTTCCACGCCGCATACAAATTCAGCACGCCGATCAAGCGTTTCTACAACAAGGTGATGGCTGAAGGCGAAGCCGTGATCGCGATTTCGCACATGATCGCGCGGCATATCCGCTCGCATTACATGGCGGCGCACGGCCGCATCGTCACCATTACGCGCGGGATCGATCTCGATATATTCGACCCGATGCATATAAGCGCCACAAGGGTGCAAGCCATGCGCGGCGGCTGGGGTGTTGCGGATGACAAGAAAATCATCCTGATGCCCGCGCGCATAAGCCGGATCAAGGGGCATGCGGTCTTGATCGAAGCGATGGAAATATTGAAGGGCGAAGGCAAACACAGCGATGCCGTCGCCGTGATGGTGGGGGACGATCAGGGCCGCAGGGATTACCGCGACGAGCTGGAAAACATCATTGCCCGCAAGGAGTTAGGCAAACAGGCCGTTTTGGCCGGGCACTGCGACGATATCGCGGCCGCCTATGCCGCCGCCGAGCTTGTTGTCATGCCCTCGATCGTGCCTGAAGGGTTCGGGCGGGTGCCGGTGGAGGCGCAGGCCATGGGCAAGCCCGTTATTGCAACCGATCTTGGCGCCGTGCAGGAAACCGTGGTGGCGGGCGAAACCGGCTGGCTGTTTCCCCCGCACGATGCGCGGGCACTGGCGCTGGCTATCGATCATGTACTATCATTGCCCCGCGAAACCAAGGAACAGACGGCGGCGCGCGCTATCGCCCACGTCAGGGCCCACTATGACAAGAAGAAGATGTGCGCGGCGACGCTGGATGTTTACAGGAAACTGGCGGTGAATGGATCATGAACGAAGCCAACCTCGCGCGCCACCGGCGCATTCTGGTTATCAAGCTGGGCGCGCTCGGCGATATGGTTTTGTGCATGCGCGCCTTTCAGGCGATCCAGCGCGCGCACCCGAAAGCCAATATAGGGCTGCTCACATCCCCGCCCTTCGCCACGCTTGCGCGGCGCTGCGGTTATTTCGATGCCGTGCTCGAAGACCCGCGCGCGCCAAAATGGGATATCGGCGCATGGCTCGATCTGCGCCGTCATGTAAGCGATTTCAAGCCCTCCCGGGTCTATGACCTGCAAGGCAAAACGCGGCAGAGCATCCTTTATTACCTGCTCGGCGGGCCTTTGGGGAAAATCGAATGGTCGGGCGCCGCGCCCGCTTGCCCGCTTGCGCGTCCGTGGCCGCCTGCGCCCGGCATCCATTACACGGATTTCGTCGATGGGCAGCTCAAGCTGGCGGGGATCACGGATATCGGCGAACCGGATCTCGCTTGGCTTGATGCGCCGGTTGATCAATTCAAGCTGCCCAAGAAATTCGCACTGCTTTTGCCCGGTTCCTCGCTCGATCACCCCTATAAGCGCTGGCCCGCAGCGAACTTCGCCGCGCTTGCCAAGAAGCTTGAAGAAAGGGGCATGCAAGTTGTGATGGCCGGTGCGCGCGGCGATGAAACGCAGCTCGCGATGATCGAACATCTGGCGCCCGGTACGGTTAATTTGATCAACAAGACGGATTTGATGCAGCTTGCAAGCATCGCGCGCAAGGCTGCGCTGGCTGTCGGCAACGATACGGGGCCAACCCATGTGGCCGCTGCTGCGGGCGCGCCCACGCTGGCGCTGTTCAGTGAAAAGGTTGATCCTGCGTGGTCGGCGCCGCGCGGTAAAACGGTAAAATGGCTGCAAGGCAACCCGATCGATACGATTACGGTCGATCAGGCGCTGGCGGCGCTTCCCGCCTGATTTTTGCTTATTTCCGCTTGTTCAACGGCACATAGGGCCGCTGCGGGTAGCCGGTGTAGAGCTGGCGCGGGCGGCCGATCTTGGCCTGTTTGTCGGCCGATTGCTCCATCCAGTGCGCGACCCAGCCTGCAGTGCGGGCCAGCGCGAACAGCACGGTAAAGATGCTGGTCGGGAAGCCCATGGCGCGCAGGATTATGCCGGAATAGAAATCGACGTTCGGGTAAAGCTTTTTCTCGACGAAGTAATCATCCTGCAGCGCGACGCGCTCCAGCTCCTTCGCGACCTTCAGCAGCGGGTCATTCACGCCCAATTCGGCCAGAACCTCGTCGCAGGTCTGTTTCATGATCTTGGCGCGCGGGTCGAAATTCTTGTACACGCGGTGCCCGAAGCCCATAAGGCGGAACGGGTCGCTTTTATCCTTGGCGCGCTTGATCACTTCGGGGATCTTATCGACGCTGCCGATCTCGTCCAGCATGCTCAAAACCGCTTCGTTGGCGCCACCATGCGCCGGACCCCAAAGCGAGGCGATGCCGGCCGCGATACAGGCGAACGGGTTGGCTTGCGACGAGCTGGCGAGGCGGACGGTGGAGGTGGAAGCGTTCTGTTCGTGGTCGGCGTGCAAAATAAAGATGCGGTCCATCGCGCGCGCCAGCACGGGGTTGATCTTGTACGGCTCGGCGGGGAGGGAGAAGGTCATATAGAGAAAGTTTTCCGCGTATGACAGGTTGTTTTGCGGATACACGAAAGGCTGTCCCACCGCGTATTTATAGGCCATGGCGGCGATGGTCGGCATCTTCGCGATCAAGCGGTGGCAGGCGATGTTGCGCTGCTCTTCGTCGTGAATATCGGTCGAATCGTGGTAAAACGAGGAAAGCGCGCCCACGACGCCGCACATGACCGCCATCGGATGCGCATCGCGGCGGAAGCCGTTATAGAAATTGATCAGCTGTTCATGCACCATGGTGTGATAGGTGATGTGCTTGATCCAATCTTTTTTTCCTTCTTCGTCCGGCAGCTCGCCATGCATCAGCAAATAGGCGACCTCGAGAAAATCGCTTTTCTCCGCCAGCTGGTCGATCGGGTAGCCGCGATGCAGGAGCACGCCGTTTTCGCCGTCGATAAAGGTGATTTTGGATTCGCAGCTCGCGGTCGATGTAAAGCCGGGATCGAAGGTAAGGTAGCCAGTTTCGCCCAACAGCTTGCGCGTATCGATCGCCTGCGGCCCGACCGAGCCGCTCAGTAGATCAAATTTCCAGGATTTGCCGCTGTTGTCGTGCGTAACGGTTACGGTTTCCGCTTTTTTATCGTCGGCCATGGCGTTGATCCTTGCGTGAAAAGGGCAGAAATGTTTTTCAGGTGGTTACCGTCAAACTGCGCCGCGCAAGGTTAAGAACGGGTTAAGGCGGTATTTACGCCGTTAACCCGCGGTCTGCGATGCGTTTCAGGCGGCCGCGGCGTCGCTGATCCGGGCCAGCGTTTCTTCGCGGCCCAATATCTCGGCCACGCCGAAAATCGGCGGCGAGGTGCCGGTGCCGGTCAGGGCGGCGCGCAGGGGTTGCGCGATGGCCCCGAGCTTGACCGCGTTTTTCTCGGCATAGACGCGGAACAGCTCTTCCACCGCCGCGGCGGTAAAATCGGGCAGCGCGCCCATCTCGGTCGCCAGCGCCGCAAGGTGCTTCTTGCCTTCTTCGTTCAGATGTTTCTTCGCCTTGTCGTCGAAGGCAAGCGGGCGCGTGCTGAAGTAGCAAAGCGCCGCTTCGGCAAGATCGATCAGGGTCTTGGCGCGTGGTTTCAGATCGGGCATCGCGCGCGCCAGCGTCGCCAGTTCGTTTGCATCCGGCATGCGACCGATTTTCTTCTCGATGAAGGGCGCGGTCGTTTGCGCGAGCGCTTCGTCCGGCATCAGGCGCAAATAATGCGCGTTGAGCGAATCCAGCTTCACGAAATCGAAGCGGGCGGGGGATTTGCCGATATGCTCGAGATCGAACCAGGTCTTTGCCTGTTCGTCGGTGATGATCTCGTCGTCGCCATGGCTCCAGCACAGGCGCAGCAGATAGTTGCGCATCGCTTCGGGCAGATAGCCGCGGTCGCGATAATCGCTGACGGCCGGCGCGCCGTGGCGCTTGGAGAATTTCTGCCCGTCGGGGCCAAGGATCATGGGGACATGCGCGTATTCCGGCACCGGCCAGCCCATGGCCTTGATGATCTGCACCTGGCGGAAGGTGTTGGTCATATGGTCGTCGCCGCGGATGACATGGGTGATGCCCATGTCATAGTCATCGACCACCACCGAAAGCATGTAGGTGGGCGAACCGTCGGAGCGCAGCAGGATCATATCGTCGAGCTGGCTGTTCTGCACCGTGATGGTGCCGAGCACGTGGTCGGTGACCGTGGTTTCGCCTTCCAGCGGCATCTTGATCCGCACAACCGGTTTCGCGTCCGCCGGGGCTTCCTTCGGGTCGCGGTCGCGCCAGCGACCGTCATAGCGCACGGTCTGGCCCTTGGTTTTTTGTTCGGCGCGCATCGCCTCAAGCTCCTGCGGCGTGCAATAGCAGTAATAGGCCTTGCCCTGTTCCAGAAGTTCGCGCGCCACAGCCGCGTGACGGGCCAGATTGTTGGTCTGGATCACGGGTTCGCCGTCCCAGCTTAGCCCAAGCCAGTTCATGCCTTCATAAATGGCCTTCACAGCTTCCGGGGTCGAACGCTCGCGGTCGGTATCCTCCACCCGCAGCAGGAATTTGCCGCCATGCCGCCGTGCGAACAGCCAGTTGAAAAGCGCCGTGCGGGCGCTGCCGATATGCAGCATGCCGGTGGGCGAGGGCGGAAAACGGACGACGACTGCCATGGGAAAACCTGCTAGAAATGAAACCCCTTCTGCCCTGATATCTAGCTGTTTTCATGGCTTTTACCAACCCCATCCCTGCGCTGGCGGCCCGGCTGCTGGAAGAACGCGACCGCTGGCCCTTATGGGCGCCCGTGGCCATGGGGCTTGGCGTGGGGGTTTATTTCGCTCTGCCGTTCGAGCCGTGGCGCGCCGTGCTGTCGGCCGCGCCGCTGGCGCTGGCGGCGGGGCTGTTCGCGCAGCGCCTTGGCGCGCCCGGCTATGCGTGGATGGGGCTGTTTTTCGCCCTGCTCGGGTTCAACGCGGCGCAGCTTTCCGCCATTTTGCATGCCGGGCCGATGGTCGATTACGCCATGCATGGACGCATGGTGCAGGGCAGGGTGCTGGCTATCGATGCGGTGGAAGGTAAATCCCGTTTGCTGCTCGATCGGCTGGAGGTTCAGTACCTCGCGCCGTCCGATACGCCCGCACGCGTGCGCATTACGGTGAAGCAACCGCCCGCAGCGCTGCCGCGGCCGGGCGCGCGGATCGAGCTGAAGGCCTCGCTCAGCCCCATGAGCGGCCCGGTCGCGCCCGGCGCCTATGATTTCCGCCGTCACGGCTATTTCGACGGGCGCGGCGCGGTGGGCTGGGCGCGGGGCGATGTGAAGGTGCTGGAACGGCCCGAAGCCGGCGGGCTGGATACGCTGGCCGAAACGTTGCGCACGGTGATTGCCGAGCGCGTTGATGCGCGGCTGGAAGGCGACAGCGCTGCCGTGACCACCGCGCTTCTGAACGGCGAACAGACGGGCATCGGCGATGCCGCCATGGCGGCGATGCGGGCTTCGGGGCTCGTGCATTTGCTTTCCATCTCCGGGGTGCATATCGGGCTTGTTGCGGGGCTGGTGTTTTTCGCGGTGCGCGGGCTTCTGGCGCTCGTGCCGTTTCTTGCGCTGCGCTTCCCGATCAAGAAGTGGGCGGCTGCGGTCGCGCTGGCGGCGATCCTTGCCTATACGTGGCTTGTCGGCGCGCCGGTGCCGACCGTGCGTTCGGCCCTTATGACCGGCATCGTGCTGCTTGCCGTGCTGGTGGACAGGCGCGCGCTTAGCATGCGGCTGATCGCGCTGGCGGCTGCCGTCGTGCTGCTGCTGTTTCCGCACGCCATGCTTGGGCCAAGCTTCCAGATGTCGTTTGCAGCCGTACTTGGCATGATCGCGGTCTATGAAAGCCGGCAGCAGGACTGGCTTGAACTCGCGCAACGGCGCAGCCCGTTCTGGCGCGGCATATTGTATCTGGGCGGTATTGCCGGCACTTCTGTTATCGCCACCGCCATGACGACGCCTTTTACGCTCTACCACTTTCAGGTCATGAACTGGTACGGCGTGGTGGCGAATATGCTGGCCGTGCCGCTCACGGGTTTCTGGATCATGCCCGCCGCGTTGCTTTCATATCTTTTGATGCCGCTGGGGCTGGAAGGCTGGGCCGTGACGGTCATGGGCTGGGGGGTCGAAGCCATGCTGGCCATCGCCCGCACCGTGGCGGCCTGGCCGGGTGCCGTCGCCACCATACCGCTCATGCCGCCCGCGGCGCTGCTGGCCATCGTGGCGGGCGGGCTATGGCTCTGCCTGTGGCGTACGGGCTTGCGCTGGTTCGGGCTTTGCGGGGTCGCGCTCGGGCTCGGCTGGATGCTTGCCGCGCCCCGGCCCGATATATTGGTGGATGAAGGCGGCAAGGTATGGGCCGCGCGGCTTGCGGACGGGCGCATGGCTTTCGGCGGCGCCCGGGCGGGGAATTTCGTGATCGGCCAGTGGCAGCAGCAGGATGGCGGGACGGAATTCATCGCCTTCCGCGATGCGATAAAGGCGGGCGCACGCGATCTGATGTGCCAGAAGATA
Source organism: Alphaproteobacteria bacterium (assembly GCA_016124955.1). Taxonomy (NCBI): domain Bacteria; kingdom Pseudomonadati; phylum Pseudomonadota; class Alphaproteobacteria; species Alphaproteobacteria bacterium. The sequence goes on from WGMR01000007.1 coordinate 353,958, forward strand.
AGCTGCTATTTCATGCATGGCGATACATGGGCCGCTTTTATACGCGACCCCAAGATGCTGAAGGAAGCCTGTGCGGTCGCTACGCTGGTTGTGACGCCGTATGACGCTTATGAATGCCTGGAGAGCGGCGCGCCCGCGATCGACCGGCCCATGCTAAACGCGCGCGGGGCGCATGCGGTGTATCTGGAAGATGGCGGCATGAGGACCGTTGGCGTGCGCCGCCGGGCCGGCGCGCGGCCATGGGCGGCCGGCTGGCGCGGCTGGGGCGACGACGCAGGCGGCAGACAAAAATAAACCCCCTTCCCCATGGCAGCGGAGGGAAGGGGGCCGGGTGACGAAGGGTTATCAGTATTGCCGCAAAAGCCCGACAAGCTTGCCCTGAAGGCGGACGCGTTCCGGTTCGAACACCATGGGCTTGTAATTCTTGTTGGCGGGTTCAAGCACGATCTGGCCGCCCCCGGTGCCGGGTTTGGGTTGCCAGTATTTCAGCGTGACATCCTGCTCGTCGATCAGGGCGACAACGATATCGCCGCGTTCGGCCCGCTCGCAGCGGCGAATGATGGCGCTATCACCGTCAAGGATACCGGCCTCGATCATCGAATCGCCGTCCACCTCAAGCGCGTAATGTTCGGCCCGCGCCGCGCCGCGCCCGAGCAGGCTGGCGGGCACCTCAAGGCTTTGCCCGGGGTCACTCAGCGCCTCGATCGCATGCCCGGCGGCGATGCGGCCGTAAAGCGGAAGGGAAAGTGTGTTTGCGGCGATGGCCGGCAGGCCGGGCACGGCATGGGTGGCGGTATTGGCTGCGCCCTGCATGTTTTCAGGCATGCGCACGATTTCAAGCGCGCGGGCGCGGTGGGGCAGCCGGCGGATAAAGCCGCGCTCCTCCAGCCCGGTGATCAGCCGGTGAATGCCGGATTTGGAAGCGAGGCCGAGCGCATCCTTCATTTCATCGAAGGAAGGCGGCACGCCTTCTTCATCCATGCGGCCTTTGATAAGGGTCAGCAATTCCTGCTGTTTGCGAGTGAGCATGATAAAACCTCGTGATACCAGGTGGTTGCCCGCCGCCAGCGCGGCCGGAACAAAAGCAGAATCAATAATGTTCTACTATTGTTCTCATGGCCTGTCAATGGTGATACAGGAAGCGGCTTGGCCGCAAGGCGGGAAAATTGTCCGCAAATGCGAAGGGCAGCATCTCTGAAAGATGCTGCCCCCGAATTCGAAAATAAAAGCCTACTTCTTCTTGGCCTTCTTCTTGGTCTTCTTCTTGGCTGCGGGTTTCTTCGCAACCTTTTTTGCCTTGGCTTTTTTCTTGGCTGCCATTTTACGTCACCCCCTCTCTCTCTGAGCAGGTTGCCCGGCGCCCTGATTTGCGTGCGCTCTCAACCTGATCGGAAAGTAACGGCGAATCGTTGTGAACCGACAATGGGATTAACCCCATAAGTCCGCGGGCAAGTCCAGCGCAAAATGCATTTATCGTCCCGCGACGCGGGCGATTCCTGAAATGTGTGTTGCAGGGATGGCGCGCTTGCGCCCGCCTAGGCGCCGGGCGCTTCGTTGCGGCCGTAGAAATTCTTTCCGATAACGATATTGTCGCGGCCCTTTTCGCGGCGCTGCTTGTTGGTATCGCGCAGGCTGTAGATGCAGCCGCAATATTCCTGCTGGTAGAATTCTTCCCGCCGTGAAATCTCGATCATGCGATTGGCGCCGTCCTGCTTGCGCCAGTTGTAATCCCAGTATGCCAGCCCTTCATAGCGGGCGGCGGCGCGGTGGCCGCAATCGTTGATTTGTTCCATGCGCTTCAGGCGCGAAATGCCGAGGCAGCTGGTGAACAGCGAAAAGCCGTGCTCGTGGGCATAGAGCGCGGTGCGCTCGAACCGCATGTCAAAGCATTGGGTGCAGCGCTTGCCGCGCTCGGGCTCCCATTCCAGCCCCTTCACGCGCGCGAACCAGTTATCGGTATCGTAATCGGCATCGATGAAGGGAACCCCAGCCTTTTCGGCGAAGCGCACGTTTTCGGCCTTGCGCAGATCGTATTCCGCGCGCGGGTGGATGTTGGGGTTATAGAAATAAACCGTGATCGAAAGGCCGCTGGCCATCATCGCTTCCATCACCTCGCCCGAACAGGGCGCGCAGCAGGAATGCAAAAGCACCCGCGCTGCGCCGCCGGGCACCGGGAGCTGCATGCGTTTGGTATCGCTGTGCGTCATATCCTGCATAAGGCCATTTTTACCTTTTTTTCGCGGCCTAAGGCAACGCGGTTTTCGCCGCTTCTTTCCAGTACCTTACGTCCCAGTGGCTGCGCGCCCGGCCGGAGGGGGAGGGCAGGACGAAGATGCGCGTATCGCCGATTTTTGCCGGCTGTTCGCCAAAATCGATATCGCGGCTGCCAAGAAAAATGCCGCCCGCGTTCTTGCTGGTAAAGGCCAGCGCGCGCGGGCCGAAGCGCGCGATCTTTTCGAACAGCGCCGGGCAATCGAAGGCCGTATCGGAAAGTTCGTGGTCGCTGCCCACCTCGGTTTTGTTCAGGTCCGTGAGGCCGATCCCGAGCGGGAGCAGCGCGGGATATTCTTTCGGCTGAAAACGGCGGGGCGTGAGGCCGATTTGAAGAAGCGCATCCCAGAAGAAATTTCCGGGGTTGCCGTAATAGGCTTGCGCGCGGGCTGAAGCGCGGCTGGGCGCCGTGCCGCAAAAAACCAGCTTCAGGCCGGGCGCAAGCAGATCGGGGAGGATGGGTTCAGGCATCAATCCACATGTAAGCCCGTGGCGGCACAAAGGAAAGCGCTGTCGTTAACCATGGCGTTTTTTTGTTGTTGGTGACAGGCATCATATTTATTATGCCGCCATATTTTGAAATATTTTAAGCGATATAGTTATGCCACTTCCCCCGGTTCCCATAGAGATGTCGTTTAACGCCCGTAGTCAGATGAAACGGGAAGGGTTAATAAACGTCTCCGCTTTTATTGCTGGCGCAACGATTATTCCGTGGTGCAGCGGCGGCCCGGCCACGGCGCTGGCTTTTCTTGAAAGCCCGGCTCTGCCTGCGGTCGTGCAAATGTTCGGCCGCGCGGCGGCGGCGGTGCTGGAATTGAAAATCAACTGGCTGACGGGCGGCCTGATCGCCGTCGTGGGGTTTTCGGCGGTACGCGGGTTCTTGCGTCTTAGTTCGCTCATTGCGCAAAGCCGCAAGACTTATACGGCGGTACCCGGTGCGGACGGCGTCTGGCGCATACCCGGCACACGCGGCCCTTCCTGACAAAGTCTGCTAGCGCGCCGCAATCACCATGGTGATCTGGCGGCCTTCGAACTTCGGTTCCTGTTCGACCTTGCCGAGCGGGTCAAGCAACTCGCGCACGCGACGCAGCACGCCGTGGGCGATATCCTGATGAGCCGCTTCGCGGCCGCGAAAGCGCATGGTGATCTTCACCTTGTCGCCTTCTTTCAAAAAAGCCTGCGCGTTGCGCATCTTGATGTTGAAATCATGGTCGTCGATCGTGGGGCGCAGCTTGATCTCCTTGATGTCGATCACCTTCTGCTTCTTGCGCGCCTCGGCGGCCTTTTTCTGCATTTCGTATTTGTATTTGCCGTAATCGACGATCTTGCAGACCGGCGGATCGACGTTCGGGGAAATCTCGACCAGGTCAAAGCCGGACTCTTCGGCCAGGGCCACGGCATCCTGCGGCGTCATAACGCCGCGCATGGTGCCATCGTGATCAATCACCCTGATTTGTTTTGAGGTAATTTCGCGGTTAATACGGGGGCCGCCGGTTTTTTTGCGGGGTCCTTCGGCTGTTGCGCCGCGCCCCTGCGGGGTAAAAGGTTGACGAATAATAGAAATTCTCCTGTTGCCGTTGACGTTTGCGGTTAATTTTTTGGCGGCGTCCCGTTCGGGCACCGCCGCCAAGACCTTGTATTCTAGTGGAAATGCCTTAACGGGAAAAGGGTTATTTGGGGGCTGTTCGCGGGCCGTTTCTCTGCTATTGCATTAACTGGCTGACACAACCGGAGACCCCCATGCGCCCCAAGTCCCATACCAATGCCGATGACGAACATCGCCGCGCCCTTTGGCGCGCCATTCTTTCACTGAAGAATGAGGATGAGTGCCGCCGCTTTTTTATCGATCTGTGCACCCCGGGCGAGATCCATGATTTGACCGAGCGTTGGCGTATCGCCCGGCTGCTTGACGAAGGCCAGCTTTCCTACCGCGATATCGCCGAGGTTACCGGCGCAAGCACCACCACCATCGGCCGCGTCGCGCGCTTTTTGGTGCAGGAAGCGCATCAAGGCTACAGCCTTATCATCGGCCGCACCAAAAAGGGCAAGCCCGCGAAGGCGAAAAAGAAGCCGGCCAAGGCAAAGAAAGCGCGCAAGAAGCGCTAGGGTTTTTTATACGGTCTGATCCGGCGCGCGCGCTTCGGCGCCCAGAAGCTTGGCCGCTTCATCAAGCGGCAGCATCTGCTGGTTTTCGCCGCCCCCCTGGGGGTTGCCGAGGCGGCGCAGCGCGACGGTTTTGCTTTCGGCCTCTTTTTTGCCGACCACGAGGATCAGCGGAATTTTCTGCAAGGAATGATCGCGGATCTTGGCGTTGATCTTTTCCCCGCGCAAATCGGTTTCCACCCGCAGCCCGGCATGGGAAAGCGCTTCGGCCACGTCTTCGGCGTAATCGTCGGCATCGTTGGTGATGGTGCAGACCATCGCCTGCACCGGCGCAAGCCAGAGCGGGAACTTGCCCGCATAATGTTCGATCAGGATGCCGATGAAGCGGTGCAGCGAGCCGAGGATGGCCCGGTGCAGCATGACCGGGCGATGTTTCTGCCCGTCTTCACCCACATAGGAAGCGTCAAGCCGCTCGGGCATGTTGAAATCGACTTGCAGCGTGCCGCATTGCCATTCGCGGCCGATCGCGTCGCGCAGATAGAATTCGATCTTGGGGCCATAGAAAGCGCCGTCGCCGGGGTTCATGTCATATTCCAGCCCGGCGGCCTTGAGCGCGCCGTGCAGCGCGGCTTCCGATTTGTCCCAGATTGTATCGCTGCCCACGCGCTTTTCCGGCCGGTCGGCCAGCCGCACGCGCGCAATCTCGTAGCCGAAATCGGCATAGATTGTCCGCAGCAATTCGCAGAAACGGACGCTTTCGTTCTGGATCTGGTCTTCGGTGCAGAAAATATGCGCATCGTCCACCACGAACTGGCGCACGCGCATCAGCCCGTGCAGCGCGCCGTGCGGCTCGTTGCGGTGGCACATGCCGAATTCGGCCATGCGCAACGGCAAATCGCGGTAGCTTTTGATGCCTTGCTTGAAGATTTGCACATGGCCGGGGCAGTTCATGGGCTTAAGCCCGATATGCTTGGCTTCGCCCTCGCCGTCGCGCGGCGGCACCGTGATCTTGAACATGTTGTCGCCGTACATGTCCCAATGGCCGGAAGCCTTGAAGATCGAGCTGTCGATCAATTGCGGCCCGAGCACCTCGACATAGCCGGCGCGTCCAAGCCGCCTGCGGATATAGTTTTCGACCATGCGATACAGCGTCCAGCCGCGCGGGTGCCAAAACACGCTGCCCGCCGCCTCGTCCTGGAAATGCAAAAGATCAAGCTCGCGCCCCAGCTTGCGGTGGTCGCGCTTTTCGGCTTCCTCAAGCATCGTCAGGTAGGATTGCAATTCCTTGTCGTCGCGCCATGCCGTGCCGTAGATACGCTGCAGCATGGGGTTGTTGCTGTCGCCGCGCCAGTATGCGCCCGCCAGCTTCATCAGCTTGAACGAGGTGCCCGCATAGCGGGTCGAAGGCAGGTGCGGCCCCCGGCACAGATCGAACCATGTGCCCTGCCGGTACACCGAAATATCTTCCCCTTCGGGCAGGCCTTCGATCAGTTCGACCTTGAACTTTTCGCCCATCTTGGAAAAAGTGTCGATCGCCTGCTGCCGGGTCCAGACCTCGCGCACCAGCGGTTCGTCGCGCTGCACGATTTCCTTCATCTTCGCTTCGATGGCGCCGAGATCGTCTGAGGAAAAAGGTTGCTCGCGGTAAAAATCGTAATAGAAGCCGTTCTCGATCGCGGGGCCGATGGTAACCTGTGTGCCGGGAAAAAGTTCCTGCACCGCTTCGGCCATGATATGCGCGCAATCGTGGCGAATGAGCTCGAGCGCGTCCGGCGATTTACGCGTGATAATCTCGATCTTCGCGTCGCGCTCAATGGGACGGTTCAGATCGCGCACCGCGCCATCTATCTTCACGGCCATGGCCGCTTTGGCGAGGCCCGCGCCGATGGATGCCGCGATCTCGGCGCCCGTCACGGCCTGCGCGAAGCTCTTCACGCTGCCGTCAGGCAGGGTGATGTTGACAGGGGTGTTTTTTGCAGCAGTTTGATTCATGCTGCGGCATCTTAGCTGGCACTATAAGTAATGTGCAAGGTTACCCGGCGGGTGCGGGCGGGATTGCTTGTATTGCACCAATTGTGCCGCTTAGCCCAAACGATATCAGTGCGCCTCCCGCCATGCCACGAAAGAAATCCGGTATTCTGTTATGAAAGCAAAACAGCGATGAAATTATTGAGGCGGCAAAACAGCAAACCGTCAGGCCAAGGGAAATAGCCGCTATGCCCGGCAAGGTTGCGGCCGCGGTAACACCGGCGGCGGCCAATCCGAAGCCAATAAGCATAGGGGCAACAAGGCCAATGCCTACGGAAACTGCAGATAGCCCTTTTGACAGACTTTTCGGTGTGACGGAAGCAACCATAAATCTTACTCCTTTAAATATATTTTTGATTTTAATGGCATGTTTTTATCAGTTCCGTATGAGAAAGACAAAAATTATTTTCTAATGAATTCAATAGGATAATGCAATTCTTTCGCCAGAATCAGCTTTACGGCTAAACTGGTCATGGTTTTCATGGGTTTGCCTATTACCGGAAGGGTTCATTATGACGGGGCTGGAGCTGATTATCGGGCTGGTTTTGGGCGGGCTTGTATTCGCGGGCGGTTTTTTTGCGGGCTACCAGCTTTCAAAAGCCACGAAGGGGGAAGCGGCGGCCCAGTTCAGCGACCTCGCCAACCGGATATTCGAAGAACGCAACAAGAAGTTCAAGGAAGACAGCAAGGAAAGCCTCGGTGCCGTGCTCGGCCCGCTGCGGCAGGATCTTGAAAGCTTCCGCAAGAAGGTCGAGGAAAGCTACGGCGAGGAAGCCAAGGAGCGCCGCTCGCTCCGCAACGAGGTGCGCAGCATCGTTCTGCAAACCGAAGGCCTCACCAATGCGCTCAAGGGCAACAGCAAGGTACAGGGCGATCTTGGCGAAATGCTGCTTGAGAAACTTCTTGAAGATAGCGGCCTGCAGGCGGGCGCGAACTACAGCAGGCAGGAAAGCTTGCGCGACGAAGAAGGCGCGCTGCTGCGCCCCGATTATATCATCAACATGCCGGACGGACGGCATGTGATTATCGATGCCAAGATGCCGCTGACGCATTACGAACGCTATGCCGCCGCAGATAACGAAGATGATCGCAAGGCGCATGGCGCGGAATTGCTCAAGGCTATCGAAGCACATGTGAAGAACCTTGCGGGCAAGGAATATTTCAACCTGCCCGGCACGCAATCGCCCGATTTTGTTTTAATGTTCGTGCCGCTGGAAGGCGCCTTCATGCTGGCGCTGCAGACCGATCCCGCCCTGCACGGGCGCGCATGGGAACGCAGGGTGATCATTGTGTCCGCGACCACGCTTATGGCGACCTTGCGCACGGTGGGCGCGATGTGGCGGCTTGAAGGGCAAAACCGCAATGCGCAGGAAATCGCGCGTCAGGCCGGCGGCATCTATGACAAGTTCGCGGGCTTCATGGAAAAGATGCAGGACGTCGAAAAATCGATCAAGGCGGCGGGCAATGCCTATGATGCGGCGCTGGAGCGGCTGACCACCGGGCGCGGCAATGTCGCGGCGCGGCTGCAGAAGCTGAAAGCGCTTGGCGCGAAAACCGCCAAATCCATGCCGGACACGTTGCAGGTCGATGACGAGGATGATGACGGCGAAGATCAGGCGCGGCGCAGGATCGATAGCGCGGCCTAGCGTTTAACCGGCGATGAAAAAATCCCACACCAGTTTGGTGTTGAGCGCGACGATGGCGATGGCGGTCAGCCACGCAAGCGCGCTGACCCACCATGCGTTGCGATAGGGCCCCATTTTATTGCGGTCGGACGTGAACAGAACAAGCGGGATAACCGCAAAGGGCAACTGCAGGCTCAGCACCACCTGACTGAGTATAAGCAATTGCGCCGTGCCGCTTTCGCCGTAAAGCGCGGTCACGATCACGGCGGGGATGATTGCGATCAGCCGCGTCAGAAGCCGCCTGATCCATGGCGGCAGGCGCAGCGAAAGAAAGCCTTCCATCACGATCTGCCCGGCCATGGTGGCCGTGAGGGTTGAGTTTTGCCCCGAAGCCAGCAGCGCGATCCCGAACAGAATGGAAGCCGAAGTGGTGCCAAGCAGCGGTGCAAGCAAATAATAGGCATGCTGGATTTCCGCCACCTCCGTCATGCCTGCGGTGTGGAAGGATGCGGCGGCGACGATCAAAATCCCCGCATTGATGAACAGCGCGAGCATCAGGGCGATGGTGCTGTCGATGGTGGCGAAGCGGATCGCTTCGCGGATGCTGCCGTGATCGCGCTCGATCCGCCGCGTCTGCACAATGGAGGAGTGCAGGTAAAGGTTGTGCGGCATCACGGTCGCGCCAAGAATCCCCATGGCAATATAAAGCATGGCGGGGTTGGTGACGACTTCGGTCGAAGGAATAAAGCCCGCCATTACCGCGCCGAGTTCGGGCTGCGCCAGCGCGATATTATAGGCGAAACAGAAACCGATTACGATGATCAGGCTGACGACAATCGCTTCGAGATAACGGAAGCCGCGTTTTTGCAAAAGCAGGATCAGGAATACGTCCAGCACCGTCAGGCACACGCCAATCAGCAGCGGTATGCCGAACAGAAGGCTGAGCGCGATGGCGGTGCCGATGACTTCGGCAAGGTCGCAGGCGATGATCGCGATTTCGCACAGCGCCCAAAGCGCCAGTGCGACGGGTTTGGGGTAATGGTCGCGGCAGGCCTGCGCCAGATCGCGCCCGGTCACGATTCCGAGCTTGGCGCAAAGCGATTGCAGCAAAATCGCCATCAGGTTGGAAAGCAGGACGACGGAAAGCAACGTATAGCCGAAGGCCGAACCGCCCGCGATATCGGTGGCCCAGTTGCCCGGGTCCATATAACCGACGGCAATAAGATAGCCCGGCCCGGCAAAGGCCACCATTTTGCGCCACGTGCTGGCGCCCTTGGGCACGTCAATCGTGCCGTAAACTTCGGGCAGGGATGGTGTCGCCGCCGCGTGCCGCCAGGCCGGGGGGCTGGTGCCGAGTTCGCTCTGGCTCGTTTTCATGGCGCGCATTTTGCCTAACTTGCCCCGGCATGGCCAGAGGCTTTATGCTGCCCCACCATATAGCCGTATAAGGTGCCCATGCCGCCGAAAGTCCAGCAACCTGATAGCGTTATTTCGGTCCTTTTTGTGGATGCCACCGGCGCCACGCTGGCTCCGATGGCCGAAGCGCTTTTGCGCCATATGGCGGGCGGGAAATTCCGGGCCGAAAGCGCGGGCGCCGCGCCTGCCGGGCAATTGGACGAATCCTGCCTTGCATTGCTGCGCGCCAACGCGATTCCCGCCGACGGATTGGCCTGCAAGAGCCTGAGCGTATTCCAGACGCCCGAACGTTCGGTCAAGATCGATATCGTCGTGCGGCTCGGCAATATGGTCGCCGGGTTGCCGCCGCAGCTTTACGGCGTGCCCGCGAAGGTCGATTGGCTGGTCGATGACCCTGCCGAAGCGCAAACGCCCGAACAGGCCGCGTGGAAAGCGAAAAAAGCTTTCACGACCCTTCAGCAACGCATCAATGAACTGGTCACGGCCAAGCTGCCTGCCGCCAAGGGGGAATTGCAGATGGCGGTGCAGGCGATCGGGAAAAGCTAGGCGGCTTCCATATCGCGGCTGAGCGCGGTCTTGCACAAATCACGGCATGCGGCGGTCATGCCATCCATCCATGCTTGCCACGGGAATGCATCGCGCGCGAAATTCTGGCCCGCGGCGGCGATGCGGGCGTAGGCGTCGTCCGGCAGCCCCATCACATCCTGCAAATGCGCGGCCAGCATGCCGCTATCTCCGGCCGGGAACAGGCGCGCGGTTTTTCCAGGCACGACGAATTCGCGGTTCGCGCCATTATCGGCGACGATCAGCGGCCTTCCCATAAGCTGCGCCGCGATCAGCCCGGGATTTTGCCCGAGCGGCATGCTGCCCGCCGCCACTGCAGCATGCGCCATCCAGAAGGCCGCCGGCCAATCGTTGCAGGGCGCGGGCGCGAACACCTTGCCGTGCAGATTGTAGTGATCGACCAGTTTTTGCAGCTGCGCCGCTTCGTTTTCGGCAATTTCGCGCGCGCCCAGCATCACCACGTAAAAATCGCGACGCTGCATTTGCGCCAGCGCCGCCAGCATCGTTTCCATCCCATGGCCCGGCGCAAGCGGGCCGATATGCAAAATCAGGGTCGATTGTTCCGGTACGCGCCAAAGATCGGCCAGCTCCATCGCGCGCTCCGGCTTCATCTGCGCCGGATCGAACAGCTGCGCTTGCATGCCGGGCGGGACCAACGCAATCTTGTTCGGCGCCGCGCCCAGTTCCTTGCCGCAATAGCGCCGCATGTAATCGGACGGCACAACGAAATGCCCGTCGCGTGCGACAAAGTTTTCCATTTGCTGTCTGACCGCGGGTTCGGTGGCGGGGTTGGCGCAATGCAGTGCCATCGGCGGGTGATGTTTGCCAAGCCCAAGCAGCGTGGGCAGCCATTGCCCGGTAAGGCCGAAAACCGCGCCGATTTTTTCTTCCGCGATCATGTCGTGCATGCGCCGTGCGCAGCGCCAGCGTTGCCACAAATTGGCAGGCAGGGGCTGGCGGACCACTTGCAGCCCGCGCCGCTCGGCTTCCGCCGATTGGGGGCCGCCGGGGGTCTGCAAAATAACGGAAAGGCCGCTGCGGTTGACGGTGGCGGCCAGATCGATCAGCGCCGCGCTCCATAAATCGTGGCCAAGTTCGTGCGCCAGCAGCAAAATCGTGCCGCCCGGCTGTCGTTGCTGACGCAGGCGCTGCGCTCTGCTAGGTTTGCCGCCGAGCTTTGGTAACCTGTCCCTGATCTGGATCTTTTGTGCCGCCATGACGCCTGAATTCCTTGCCCTTCCCGGCCGCCGCCTAGCCTATCACAGAATTCCGGGCCGTGAACCCGGGGTCGTGTTCCTTGGCGGCTTCGCATCCGACATGACCGGAACCAAGGCCGGCTTTCTGGCGGAAAAATGCGCCGCTGCGGGCCATGCATTTCTGCGCTTCGATTACCGCGGGCACGGGCAATCAGCGGGCCGGTTCGAGGACGGTACGATCGGCGATTGGTTCGATGACGCTCGCGAAACTATCGGGCAATTAACGCAGGGGCCGCAAATCGTGGTCGGTTCCTCCATGGGAGGCTGGATCGCGCTTTTGCTGGCGCGCGCCGTGCCCGAACGCGTGCGGGCGCTTGTGGGGGTCGCGGCCGCGCCCGATTTCACCGAAGATCTGATGTGGGATGTGCTGACACAGGAACAGAAGGGGGAGCTGCGGGAAACCGGGCGGCTGCTTGAGCCTTCCGATTACAGCGACGAACCCATGGTCATTACGCTGAGGCTGATCGAAGAGGCGCGCGGCCACCTGCTTTTGCGCGGGCGCAGGCAGGTAAGTTGCCCGCTGCGGCTGTTGCAGGGCGGGCGCGACCCGGATGTGCCGCCCGCCTGGCCGCAAAAGATAGTGCAGAATATCGAAGCCGAAGACGCGCGCATCATCATGATCGAGGATGGCGACCACAGGCTGAACCGCGATCAGGATCTCGCACTTTTGTGGAAGGCGATCGAAGAATTTTTATAAGAAAGCGTCAGCGGCCGAATTTAACCCGGAAGCCGACGATCACAAGCAAAACGCCGATCACGCCGCCGATCAGCGATGCCGGAAGCTGGATGAAAAAGTTGACGACCGTGAGCGCGATATGGCCGGGCGGCATCGTCTGGCTCCAGTTATGCAGAACGGCCCAGGCCTTGGGGATGTAAAGCTGCAGGAACACTGCGGCGCTGGTGATGCTGAAATGCCCGCCTGCGCCGAACATTTCGTCGCTCATGAACCGGGTTATATCGTGGCCGAACAGCATCACGCTGGCCACGCAAAGAAAGACGCCGATGAAACCGATTGCGAGCATGATGCGGGCTGGCCTTTGCCGGTTGCGGGAACCTAAGATAATGAAAGTATAAGCAAAAAGCCCGGCAACTCAATCAAAAGCCCAAAAAGTTAACGGGCGCGGCGTGCAATGCCGGGCGGGTGTTGCACCCATGCGTCATGCGACCGGTGTGACCGCCAGCCCCCGCTACCCTTCAGCTATCCCATGGGTTTCTTGACTTTTTCCGCAAAGCTGCCATGGTGGCCGCGAGTTTAACCAAGGCTCGTTACGGGCAAGAGATCGCCAAAGGTTCAGATTTGGCGATGGCGCTCAGCCGGTTTTCCGGCGGCGCAATCTACAATCCCTTCTACCGGTTGTTGTCTCTGACGTTAACAAGAGTAGCCGGGGGAAACCCCGGGAGCGGAAACTCAGCGCCGGGCCATGATGGGCCGGTGTTCAAGACAAGCAACGTAAGGAAAAGACAATGGCAACTGGTACCGTAAAATGGTTCAACCCCACCAAGGGTTATGGCTTCATTCAACCCGATGCTGGCGGCGGCGACGTGTTCGTCCACATCAGCGCGGTTGAAGCTGCCGGCATGGGTTCGCTGAACGAAGGCCAGAAGGTCAGCTATGAACTGGCGACCAACAAGGGCAAGACTTCGGCCGTCAACCTGCAGGCTGCCTGAACCACATACCAGGGTTCTGGAAATGAAACCCGTCGGGCGCAAGCCCGGCGGGTTTTTTCATGCGGGGCTTGTTGAGCGAGGCAGGCTATCTGGTTGGTACTTTTTTAAGTCTTTTTATATCATCGGTACTTAATGATTTGGCTTTTTCCCATGAAGCGTGGAAGGCTTGACGATATGCTTGGGTAAGGGGTTCAGAGCGTACAACCACAACATGTGGCGGTGTTTCCTGTGGAAATGATATGAGCGCTAAGCACTCGCCGAATGCATAAAAGGCTGTCGGTGCCGCGGCTTGCGCCGGTTGTTGTCTGTATTCGACATAATCACCCGTAAAATCACCCTTGGTTACCAGAACGCGGTATGAAACATGGCCGCTTTTGACTAGCTCCCTCATACGCTGTCTTTGTACTTCGGGGTTTGTACGGTATTTGGCCAGCAAGCCTTCGTCGTAAACACTCAAACAAACCTTGCCGCCACGATCAACCATGTGGGTGTAGAGAAAATTGTAAAACTCCTCGAACCGTTCCGGGCCTTCATAAATTTCTATTCCTGCCCTTTTAAACCGAACGCCACTGTCTTCGGTAAAAGCAACACCATGATTTTGGAAGGCGTGATAAATCGTATTCAGGCTTCTATCAAATGGCTTTACTAGGCCTTGCTCAATCTTGCGTATACCATCGCGCGTCATGCCTGTAGCGCGGGCAAGATCATCCAGCGTCCAGTTAAGCAAAGCGCGACCTGCGCGAATCTGGTGCTTATCTAGTTTCATGTTCTAACCATCTGAACTGTGCGGCGGATTTTTTTTAAGACTTGACGCATAACGCATACCACAATCAGCAAAGCTGGCAACATAAAATTCGTAAAATACATACTAACTATTATTATAGATAATAATAAAACGAATTATATTTGACAATTTTTACTCCTTATCAATATTGTTCAACTACCTTCCAGATCACGCCAGCGGGGGTGTGATTTCAAGCAAAGACATTTTTTAAAGGAGGCGGCAATGACCTATGCGGAAATGGCGAAGAAGTTCGGGAAGCTGATGGCGATCGACATACTGATGACGATCGAAAAGATGGCGCGGGTGCAGATGGACGAGGTACGGGTTGTGATGACCGAGGAGCAACGGCTCACGACCGCGCTCGCGGCGCTCGACCGCATCAGCCCGGTCAAGCCGGAAGAGTATGAACGGACGCTGCAGGATGTGGGGGGCTAGGTCTATGCTGCCGCCGCTATTTTCTGTGTTTTAACAATGTGCGGTCAAGGAATAATACCGGCGGTTTTTCTAAGTAGAAATACTTTGGAGGTGGATTCGTTTGACCATACCTTAACCCTCTCCAATCCTGCCATGTTGCAACAATGTTGAAAGAAATTTACATCGTATTTGTATGAATTTTTGATATGTAACTTCTGGCCTTTGGTTAGGCTGAAAGGTCTGCCCGCGAGGCTAAAATTTATATTACGGCTAACAACAGCTATATGTGCAAGTTGGCCGGAAGAGGGTATCCACAAAGGATCATAATCAAATGCCAACGGATCAAAGTTCTGCATTGGCAGCTCTGCAGCCATCCGATCGAAAATGTTTAACTGAAAGAGGCTGTGTACGTTGAAGTAGTCTATAATTTGTTTGCCATTTTGATTGCTATCAAAACCAATTAACAGCCAACCACTATTTGCTGCAACCGCCATTCCAGCCAGATGCTCTGTGAGAGCTGTTTCAGGTAACGCATTACTTACAGAACTCAAAATATTGCTGATTGTGCTGCCGAATGAGCAAATCAAAGCATTGCCAGTATAATATGCTTGGCGGCCTGCGAAGAAATCATCAACAATAGGCCTTACTTCAAATAAAGCTTCGCCGACGGCAGAAACTTGCTTGAGGAATCCAACTGACTCGTCAACAGGAATATAGGCCTTGCTTTTCAACGCACGAAGGATTGGCAAAGTTTTGTTAACAAAGGCTGGGAGTGTTCCTGGCCCTAGTTCAACGATCGGAAGGTTGGAAGGTAGGTATTTGTTTATTTCGTCGGATACTTGATGCAGAAGTGCCGTTTCGGCGCTGACCATGTTTTTTTGTTTATTTCGCGCCCCTTCTGCTTCCGCCCATAGCGTAATGCCGGAAGTTGACTTGCCATAACGCATGCCCTTATGAGCCATATATTGGTGTGGCCCCATGTGTGAAACATGCTGACCAGTAAACCAATGAAGGCTATCTTGCAGAAAATTCATCTTACGACTCTCCTGCCAACATTCTCAGCTTCCTTGGCATTGCTCCAAGCAAAGTTAAAAGATTGCCGGTAAGCTTCAGCGAAGGGAGACGATTTAATAAGAACAACTAAGGGGGCAGGGTCATGGCTGAAAGATATAAGGCCGAGATGGTCGCCAAAAACGTAAAATGAGGTAGGAGAAAAGTACTCTTTCTGTTGCCAGCGATATTGAGCATATGATGCAGCAGTATAATTCTGATCACCATCTTCAATTAAGATACGCATAGTTAGATCGCTACGATTCTTAACTAGCTCGGCCATTTTCTCCCTGTGAACTTCGGCGTTTGTTCGGTATTTGGCAAACAGACGTTCATTAACACCGCTTACACATACATCGCCGCCATGCTCACTAAGATGTTCAAATAAGATTTCGTAGAATCTTGAAAAGCCATCACGATTCTCAAGCACTTCAATATTCTGTGGCTTAAAACGCACGCCATTATTATCGGTGAACTCGACGCCCTGATTGTTAAAAGCGCGCATGATATCCGCGATAGTCCCTTCGCGCGGCTGCACCGAGCCATCCTCGATTTTGCGGATGGCTTGCGGCGTCAAACCTGCGGATTTGGCCAAGGCTTCCTGGCTCATATCGAGCAGGGCGCGGGCGGCTCTTATCTGTCTTCCTGAGATCATGCTGGTTTGTGGTAGGTTGTTACTAAAATTGCTATAATAGAAACTATAGGATTTCCTTTGGAATAGCAATAGAAATTTTCTATAGCTAAAAAAACACTTTAACCATAAAAAATTAACATGTTAGTAATTTTTCGAGCCTACTTTCACCCCTGTCGCCAATTACGGCGGGGCCTGCTGCGGCAGGGAAGTGAAACATAGGCGGGGAGAGCATTATGAAGTTCGGGGATTTGGCAAAGAAGTTCGGCCAGAGCATGGCATTCGATATCATGCTGAGCGTCGAGAAGATGGCGAAGATCAAGGTCACGGAAGAAATCCTTGCTCTGCCGGAAGAAGAACGGTTGCAGCGTGCCTATGATGCGCTCGACCGGCTCGATGCCGAGCGTCAGGAAGAAATCGCCGAAAAGCGGCGCGAGGCCTTGCGCTATGGCCGCGAGGTCCAGCAGCGCAGGCGGCGCGAGCAACAGGGGAAGTAACGGCGTGCCCCGGGCGGTACGGGGTGCCGCCCGGATATTTTATTCATCAGTGTAAGTGACGGGAACGGGACGGAGAGTATGATGTTGAAGCAAGCGAACAATCTGCAGGGTATCATCGCCATCCGCGTCCATCGTGCGAACCCGGCCCATTGCGGCGCCCGGCCCGCGCGCAAGCTGAACGAAGTGGAGCTGAAAAGCATCCATGCGCTTTTGAACTATGCGGCCGCGAACACCAACATGCTTGAAGGCGCGGTGGTGGATAGGCTTTGCGCCCTGTGCGATGCCATGCAGCTTGAAGATATCGAAGCGGCGCAGTATGAAGCCGCCGTCCGCTTCCTGGTGGATTTCAACAGCCGCGTGAATTAACGCGCTTCACCCGATCAGCTTTGCAATGCCGTAAGCGGTGGCCGCTGCGGCGGCGCCGATGGCGGTTGTTTGCCAGGCCGAGCGGCGAATATCCACACCCGTAAAACGCCCCTTCAGCGCGCCGAACAGAAACAGCGCGACAAGCGTGACGAGCGCCGAAAGCACCAGCGCGGGTTCCGCCTGTTCCAGCAGCATATAGGGGAAAAGCGGGATCATGCCGCCCGCGGTATAGGCCGCGCCTATGGTAAGCGGGCTTTTCACAATGCGCCCCGGGTCCGGCTTTTCAAGCCCCAGCTCCATCTTCATCATGAAATCGACCCAGCGTTTCGGGTCGGCGCTGATCGCCTTGACCACAATGGGCACTTCCGGCTTCGGCACGCCGAGGCTTTCGATAATTTCCGCCACTTCGGCGGCCTCCACATGCGGCACTTCCTTTACCTCCCGCACCTCTCGTGCATATTCGGCGCGGTAATGTTCGGCTTGCGTCTTGGCCGCGAGGTAACCGCCAAGCCCCATGGCGATAGTGCCCGCCGCGATTTCCGCCACGCCGGCGGTGACAATGATGCCTGTGCCCGCCGCCACGCCGCTGAGGCCGGCCGCGAGCGCGAACGGCACCGTAAGCCCGTCCGCCATACCGAGCACGAGATCCTTGATGAAATCCGAAGATTTCACATGATGTTCGTGATGGTAGTGCGGGTGGTGATGGTGGTGGTGGCCCGGTTGGGACATGGAAGCTCCGCTGGCTTGGCGTTTTGGAGGGGTGGCGTCAAAGCTTCGTGTGCACGCCCTTTTCGGTGATATAGCCGGTGATGAGGCGTGCGGGCGTTACATCGAATGCAGGGTTGGCGGCCTGGGATGTTGTGATCGTCACCGCGCCGGGCTTGCCTTCGGGCGTCAGGCCGATGACGGTGGTCACCTCGCTTGCGCTGCGTTCCTCGATCGGGATCGCGTCGCCATCGCTCAGTGCGCGGTCGATCGTGGTGTAGGGGAAGGCGGCATAGAACGGCACCTTGTTATCATGCGCCGCCAGCGCCTTCAGATAGGTGCCGATCTTGTTGCAAACATCGCCCGTGGCGGTAACGCGATCGGAACCCACGATGCACATATCCACCTTGCCCTTGCGCATCAGCAGACCGCCCGCATTGTCCGCGATCACGGTGTGCGGTACGCCGTGCTGTGCCAGCTCGAACGCCGTCAGGGCCGCGCCCTGGTTACGGGGGCGCGTTTCATCGACCCATACATGCAGTTTCACACCCGCATCATGCGCCACATAAATGGGTGCGAGCGCCGTGCCGTAATCGACCGTCGCGAGCCAGCCGGCGTTGCAGTGCGTAAGAATATTGAGCGGTTCTTCGCTTTTTTTCGCCGCCGCAAGCTTTTTGATGATTTCTGCGCCGTGCTGGCCAATGCTGCGGCACAGCGCGACATCTTCTTCGCATATCTCGTTTGCACGCTTCATGGCGGCCGCGGCGCGCGCTTCGGGCGCCAGCGGCGAAACGGCTTCCATCATGCTGTCGAGCGCCCATTTCAGGTTGATCGCGGTCGGGCGCGTGGCGAGCAGGCGGTTGTAATATTTCTTCAGTGCGGCGTCGGATGCATCTTTGCGCAGCGAAAGATAAAAGCCATAGGCGGCCGTGACGCCGATCAGCGGCGCGCCGCGCACCACCATGCTTTTGATCGCCTTTTCCGCATCTTCCAGCGTGGCGATATCGATCACCGCGAGATCCCACGGCAGCTTGCGCTGGTCGATCGCGCGTGCATAGCTGCCGTCTTCGGCGAGGGCGATGGTGCGATAGGGCTGGTTGCCAATTTTCATGGATAAAGGCGTAGCAGGCGGCCGCGATTCTTTCAAACCAATTGACCGCCGGCAAGCTCTAAAAAACGCCGGGGATGATCCGGAAACGCACCTTTTCCGCGTATTCCCTATATTCCGGGTTTTCGCACAAAATGCGTTCTTCGGCAAAAATACGCAGGATCAGGAAAATCCAGACGCTGATGTAAATGCCAAGGTTCCAGAGCGTGGGCGCGAACAAAAGATAGCCGATATGCAAAAGCATATAGCCCATATACATGGGGTGGCGCACAAGCTTGTAAAGCCCGCCGCGTTTGACCCCGCGGTTGGCAGCGACCAGCCCGAAGCTGCGCCACAAATTAAATTTTGCGGTGACGTGGACGATGATGCCAAGGATCATCATCAACCCGCCGCCCAAAAGCGAGATTGGCTCGCCGCCGTTATTGACCATCAGGGCAAGGAATGTGCCTGCGAAGGCGATGAACCAATCGCGTATGCTGATGGATATGCAGTCCGTATGCCGCCTTAGCAGCAGCAGCACGATCACGATGCCTTCGGATGCCAGCAGCAGAACGGGGTACCAGTTGGTCGCCGAAAATTCATTCGGCCATAGCCGGTGTACGAGCCAGATGTAAAGCGCCAGCGCAACGCCCTGTTCGAACATATCAAGCGCCTTGCGCACTTTTTGCGATGGGCCTTTTTGCGTTGCGGCGGCTGTTTCCGGGGATGTCATGCAAAATCCTTGGCGGTTAAGCCGATTTTCGGCGTATGCCGTTAAAATTTCGTGTACCAACCTGCCCCGCCGGTATTTCACGCACGGGCAGGCTTTTGCCCGGCAATACCGGCGTTTTCTTAATGTATTTTAAGGAAGGCGGGTTTATACCCTTTGTTTCATGCTTGATCAGACCACCCTCGCGCCCGGCAGCATCCATGTCCTGACCGGGTTTTCCGGAACCGGCAAAAGTACGGCGGGCACCGATTTGCTGTGCGCGGGCGCCGCCGAGCCTGCGCGCGTGAAGAAGCTGGTTGAAGACCGCTATTATTGCGATCCGCGTACGTTGCTGCAGGGGATGCGACGGTTTGCAGAGCGGAAGAACCGTGATTTGCTGCGCGCCTGCTATGATGCGGCGCACGAACAGATTATGCAGGATGCGCTTTTCTGGGCACGCAAGCATTATGCCGTATTGGTTGATATATGCCCCGGCCAGCCGGACGGCTTTTTTGCGCTGTTGCAACGAACCTGCATCGCCGCGCGCGATCAAGACGGTGCCTTGCGGGTAATATGGCTGACATGTAGCCGCGCCGCACGTATGCAGCGCATTGCAGGGCGCGGTACGTGGTTCGACCGGACGCTGGCGAAACTGCCGGGCTATCTTGATGCGGTAGAAGCGATAGAGGAACGCGTCGAACCGTGGGCACGGACCAGCGGCGTGCCGTTGCAAACCGTGCATACCGACAAGGCGGGCGATGGCAGATCGCCGGAACGCTCGCCCTTGTTCAGAATGAAGAATATACCGTTTTTTGCGTCCCTGGCGGCTTCCCTGCATGCCGGGGCGCTGCGCGCAGCGTCGTAATCAGGCGGCGGCATCCCGCCATTTGACTGAACAACCCATGCTGGGTTCCTGTCGCGCCGGCACATCCTTCCCGTTCGCTGCCGCCTGCATGGCGTTGAACAATTCGGGTACCGTATCGGCCTTCGCCGCGCCCTTGCCGGCGCTATCCAGCCGCCCGCGATACACAAGCTTCATGTTTTTATCGAAGCAAAAGAAATCGGGCGTGCAAACCGCGCCATAGGCCTGTGCGACCTTTTGGGTTTCGTCGATTACATAGGGAAAATCGAAACCGTGCTGTGCCGCGAACTTTTTCATATTCTCGAAACCGTCTTCGGGATAATTCGCTGTATCGTTCGGCATGATCGCGACGGTGCCGACATCGATTGTGCGCAACCGCTTCGCCGTGGCGGCGATACGGTCCACCACCGCCTGCACATAGGGGCAATGGTTGCAAATGAACATCACGGCGAGCCCGTTCGGTCCGCGCGCGCTTTCGCGCGTATGCGTCACGCCATCGATGCCGCGCAAACTGAAGGCGGGCGCCGTCATGGCTTTATTGGCGGGCGGGGTGGTCATCAGGGCCATGGCGTTTCTCCCTTGGTTGGCATTCGCATGGTTGGCGGCCCATGGTAGCGCGCCAGCGGCGGCGCGAAAACCCGCAATTTATGCGGCAAAACGGGGCTTTTTTTGCCCCCGCAGACCTGATAGATGTTGTGGCACAAGTTTGCGGAGGGGTGGCCGAGTGCCCTGCGTGCGAAGCGCGCGAATAGATATAGTCAACCGCGAGGCGGCAAAGGTTGGCACAAGTTTGCGGAGGGGTGGCCGAGTGCCCTGCGTGCGAAGCGCGCGAATAGATATAGTCAACCGCGAGGCGGCAAAGGTTGGCACAAGTTTGCGGAGGGGTGGCCGAGTGGTTGAAGGCGCTCGCCTGGAA